>CAZKWX010000023.1:0-5272 GCA_964556685.1 uncultured Bdellovibrionales bacterium | reverse complement strand
CGAGCTAGCTGGGTTAGCTGTTTTGCTTTTTTCATTTTTTATATTTAATAATATATTTAATAATTTTTTTCTACTCCAAAAAAATATTGCCACCACCAATAATAGTTGGGCCGATTGACAACCACTTCGGGCATATCGCTTTCAATTTTTTCTTGCCGCTGCGGATCATTCTCCTTCACCAACACCAACTGTTCTCCTTCTTTGATCAGATTGAGTTTGTCCTTCGCTTCTTTTTCCTTGAAATTATCCGTCTCGAGATAGCCGATCAATTCGCTCAGGTCGTTATTCTCTTGGTTCAAATTTTCGATTTCTTTCTCTAGCTGGCCAATTTCTTTGTCAATTTGCTTTTGTTTATAGACCTGATTTGATAGTTTATAAGTTATCAAGGACAGAATTATTAAAAGTGGAAGGACAACCAACACATAAAGTGCCCTTCGACGAGAAGTTACTTTCCTTTTGTTTATATTTCTTTTAGTCATTTAGTAAGACTGAAAAAGCGGTACCAAAGTAAAAGCAATCATGCCCAGCACAGCCAGTGTGGCGATAACAATCCAAATAATTCTGATTTTTCTTCTGGTTCTTCTAAGCATGTTTTAATTATATCACAAGAATATGAATTATCAATTCTCTATATCATAGGTTTTAAATTGTAAATCTGTATAATTTAAGCATTGACTTTCACTCTCTGAGTGTTACAATTTTATTTAGTTATTTTTTTAACAAAATTAATTCGTCTTACATATTCGTGTTATCTGCATTCATTCGCGGATTTGTATTATACCATTTGCATATTCGCGTCATTCGCATTTATTCGCAGATTCATATTATACATTAGCATATTCGCATCATTTGCATATATTAGTGGATTAGTATTATAAAAAATGCCAAAAAGAACCTATCAACCCAAAAAAAGACGTCGATCTCGAAGACACGGTTTCCTTAAAAGATCCCGCACCAAATCTGGCAGTAACGTTTTGAAAAACCGTCGAAGGAAAGGTCGAAAAAAACTCAGCGTCTAAAATCACATAACTCACAGCACATAACATAAAACGATTTGTTGTGTGTTACGTGCTACGTGTTATGCGAACCAAATGTTGCCCAAAGAGAATCGTCTCAAAAGTTCAAGTGAAATTCAAAAAGTATTTAAATTCGGAAAACAAACCCGCAGTGGTTTTTTATTTTTGAAATATCTGTCCAACAAGAGAGAGGTTTCTCGATTTGCATTTGCAGTAGGAATGAAATATTCTAAGAGTGCTGTCAAAAGAAATGAACTCAAAAGAATTTTGAGAGCGCTGGCAAAAAAGCGTTTACCAAAAGTTAAGAATGGTTTGGATATTGTTGTTGGGCCAATAAATCTCAGGCCAGAAGAAATCGACAGAGAGGTGCTACGAAATGATATTGAAAAGCTTTTTAAGATCGCAGATTTAATTTGAGATTTTTAATTATTCTCAATTCTTAATTCTTAATTCCTAATTCTAAAGTTAATGTCATTCATTAAAAACTTCTTCACTGTCATTTTGTTCCAACCTCTCTATAACGCTTTGATCATTCTTTATTTGCTCTGGCCTGATATGGGAGTGGCTATCATTCTGCTCACAGTTATCATCCGGTTGCTTCTTCTGCCAATGTCTCGAAAGTCAATCGAGTCACAAAAGAAAATGCAGGAGATTCAGCCGCAATTGAAGAAAATACAAGCGAAATACAAGCATGACCGCCAACTGCAGAGCCAGAAAGTGATGGGGTTTTACAAACAGAACAAAATCAATCCGGCTGCCGGTTGCTTGCCTTTGATAGTTCAATTGATTATACTAATCGCTCTCTATCGAGTTTTCCTCTTGGGAGTTGATCATCAAGTTTCTCAGGAATTACTCTATGGCTTTGTGCCAATTCCTGAAAGTGTCAGCCCCATTGGTTTCAGCTTTCTCGATTTATCAATTCCTAGTATTCCCCTAGCAATTATTGCCGCTGTTTTGCAGTTTATTCAAGGCAAGATGATGATGCTCAAGAGCAATCTTCAGAAGAAAGAAGTCAAAGACAAGAAGAAGGATGAACCTGACTTTTCCACCATGATGCAACAGCAAATGATTTACATGGGTCCAATCATCACTTTGATCATTGGAATCAAATTCCCTTCCGGTTTGTTGGTTTATTGGGTTACTACTACAATATTTATGATCGTTCAGCAATATTTCATTATCAAAAAAGAGGGCGATAGTTTTGGGGGAATCATCAAAAAAACATTCAGTTTCAAATCATAGAGTGATAATTGTTTCATCCCTCACCAAGTAAATGGATATTATTCCCCAAGTAAGCGCTCTTATCCTACAGCAAGTAGCAGAGAACTTTAGACCGATTAACTTGTCCTCCGTAGTCCCGAGCGAGTACTCTTTAAAAGAGTACTCGGGACGAAGTAGGATTGAAGATAAGTATTAATTTTTCCATAAATGAAGTTTGACGAGAAGAAAAAAATTGTTGAAGAGGAGGCAAAAGATTTATTAGATAAAATGGGCTTTGAGGCTACTGTTTATGTTGGCTCGACAGTTTCCCCATCTGAATCAGAGGAGGAAGCGCCTATTAACGTTGACATTCAGTCAGATGAATCAAAGTTTCTCATTGGAAAATATGGAGTCAATTTGGCTTCATTTCAACATCTTTTGAGGGTAATAGTAAATAAAAAAGCTCAGGATCAAATCAATCTCAATGTTGATGTCAACGGCTACAAAGAAGATCAAAAGCAAAACATCATAAATCTCGCTCGTGATCTGGCTGCCAAAGCTACCCAAGAAGGAAAACCGATTGTGCTGAATCCAATGAATTCTTATGAACGCCGTTTGGTTCACGTGGAATTGGCTGATTTCAAGGGCGTCAAAACTGAAAGTATTGGTGAAGGTGAAGACAGAAAAGTTATCATCAAACCAGTTTCTCTTAGCGAAGAGCTGGATTTATAAAATTGATCTAATTGCACTAATTGTTCCCTGCCTACCGGCAGGCGGGTAATTGACCTGGTCAATGTCAAATGAACAGAAAAATAAAAAACAAAAATATGATCTTGAAGATAGAACTGCAGTTTTTGGAGAGAACATAATAGTACTTGCGACAACAACTCCAAAGAATGAAATTATCAGGCCCATAATCCATCAACTGGTTAAGTGTGGCACCAGTGTTGGTGCCAATTATTGCGAGGCTGATGATGCCGAGAGTAAGAAGGACTTTAAGCATAAAATAGGAATTTGCAAAAAAGAATCAAGGGAATATAAGCATTTTTTAAGGATGCTAGCTAAGGCAGTTCCCCACGATGAAAAATTGGTTAGCAAATGCAGAGAACTTTGGAATGAAGCTAGAGAGTTAAATTTAATATTCAATTCAATATATAGGCAAATCAAAACTGATTAGTCATTTTGTTTTAGAAATTGATTGGACCAATTAGGTCAATTAGAGTAATTAGAAATTTGATATCATGTCAACTTCACAGAAGATAACCTTCAATGTGGTAGTTTCCTCGGGAGCAAAAATCTTGAGCACTTTGGCAGCGCTTACCGCTCTCGGCTTCATTGCCCGCTATTTGAGTGCAGAAGAATTTGGTTGGTATATTACTGCCTTGGCTTTTTTTGCTTTTTTCAATTCCATTGGCGATTGGGGACTTTATCAAACTGCGACCAGAGAATTTTCTCGACCAAAGGCTAAGGAAAAGGAAATTATGTCCAATGTCAGCAGCCTTCGCATTACCATTTCCCTTTTGATCATTGTTATTGCCCCAATAATTATTTTCTTCTTGCCCTATTCAGCTCCTTTGAAATTAGCCATTGTGCTAACTCTCTTTGCCTATGTTTTTTATTCTTTCTATCAAATCCTGATTGGACTTTTTCAAAAGAAACTTATTCTCAATCAAGTTACTATCGCTGAATTGGTAGGAAAGGTTGTCCAGGTTATAATCATCATAGTTGGCATCAAACTAGGTTGGAGCTTTTTGTTCATTGTGAGCACTCTGCTAGTCAATATGCTGGTCAACTTCACTTTAGTCTTTTTCCTTTCTCGAAGATTCATCGTTTTTAAACCCAGGATTAATTTTTCAGCCTGGAAAAAAATTCTTCAACAATCCATTCCGATTGGTCTTGCTGTGATTGTCACCTTTTTATATTTTAAAGCTGACACTATTCTCTTGTCTCTCCTCCAGCCTGCTGAAGATGTGGGCATTTATGGCGCAGCTTACAAGATAATTGATAGTCTAACATTCTTCCCTGGAATGATTGTCGGATTAGTGTTCCCTCTTCTGGCCTTCAATGTTTTTTCAAACCGAAAGAAGTTTGTTTTCCTGGTTAATCAGACCTATAAAGTATTTCATATTTTAGTTATTCCGTTAGTAGTTGGGGTCATGTTCTTGGCTGACGACATTATCAGAATTGTTGCTGGTGAAGGTTTTGAGCAGTCCGCTATGGTGCTACGTTTTATTATTCTCTCATTGGCTTTTATTTTCTTTGGCCAATTGTTCAACAGCACTCTCATTTCTGCCAAACTTCAAAAACAACTTCTAGGAGCATTGATTATCGCTGCCGTTTTTAATATTACCCTGAACTTAATCTTTATTCCTGAATTTTCTTATTTAGCCACTTCAGTTGTTTCAGTGGCAACAGAGTTGCTGGTAATTCTCTTGGGTGGTTTGTTGATCTACAAATATCTCAAATTCATCCCCAAGGCCAAAGATTGGCTGCTGATGGCTTTGGCTGGAATTGCGATGGCTCTATTCTTATGGTACTTTAACCAGCTACCATTTTTCGTTTTGTTGATAATTAGTCCGGCAATTTATTTTGTTTTGCTCTTGGTTTTCAAAGTCATCACCAAAAAAGAGATTTTGAGTCTTGTCAAAAAAGACGCCTAGAGTCTCCCCTTCTTTGTCGTCATTCCCGCCCCTGTCTTCACGATGATAAACTAATGTCCTTAGAAATACGATCACCGGTACTGGTGATCGTATTTCACTTCATGCCATTGAAACTGAATGGAGCCGAGCTCTAGGTACCCAGAGCTCGGCTCCATTCCAAAAGAGGAGAGATAAGTGAGTTTAGTAATTAAAGGAAAGATCGGGCTTAAAGCTTCGAAACTCCCGCCAAGGTTGAACAGAAAAACTTGGAGTAGTTGGAAAATTAATCCACACTATTCATTAAGCAACACTTCAAAATTTAACGGAAAAACTATCAATGTCACAATTGTTCCCCGCCTTACATTTTTGGCGGATTTATTTTACACTAAAGACATGAAAAAACTATCAATCATTATC
>CAZKWX010000022.1:0-8313 GCA_964556685.1 uncultured Bdellovibrionales bacterium | reverse complement strand
TACTTCACTTTTTTAACTGCGCCTTTATCCGTTCAGCAATTTCTGCCATTTCCTCATCACTATATTCTTCGAGACGATCAAGACTGATCAGTTCCGAATGTTTGTCATCTTTATATCGCGGAATCACTCTGATGTGAGCATGGAACACTTCCAATCCCAAAGTCATGAAACAAATCCACTCTGCACCAAATGTCTTCTGGGTTGCCAGACCAACTTTCTTTGCTACTTCGAAATAATCGCCAAAATTTGGCACATCATAGGTCCAAACATAGTGTTTCCTTGGGACTATCAACGTGTTCCCTTTGGTAAGTGGATTGATATCCAAAAAAGCTATAAAATCATCATCCTCATAAACTTTATGGGCTGGGATTTCTCCTTTTGCGATTTTACAAAACAAGCAATTTTCCATGGGTCTAGCTTCCTAGCTGTTTAGGTTGTAGCTTTTAGCAATTTAACAATATAACAGTACAGCAATTTAACGATTTATGCTATTCAGCCACTATCAAATTGAAAACTTATCTGTGTATCTGTACCAATCCTTAATTCATAACCTACTTCTTCTTCATTTTAGCAATTTTTTTGATTCTTTTCTTTACCTCATCAACAACTTTCTTGAAAGTAACCACTTCTTGTGAGCCGCTAATCATATCTTTGAGAATCACTGTCTCATCTAGTGCTTCCCGTTGACCAATGATTAAAACGATATCGGTGTTGAGCTTGTTAGCCTGACGCAACTGCGTCTTGAGACTTCCCTTGCCAAAACTTTCTGCTACCATGATTCCTGATCGCTCTAATTCATCAAAAATTCTCAAGCTCTTTTTCTTCCCCATGTCACCCAATTGGGCCAGATAAACTTTCGGTCGGGGAGGATAATAGGCATCGGCGTTTTGCTTTTTCATTTCCATGATCATTCGGTCGATGCCAGAGGCAAAACCAACTCCAGGAGTGCTATGTCCTCCCAAGGTTTCCACCAGATAGTCATAGCGACCTCCGCCTCCCAAAGAAGATTGTGATCCTTCTTCATCATCTCCCGACCAGAATTCAAAAACAGTCTTGGTGTAATAATCCAGTCCACGTACTAATCGAGAATTGATCGTGTAGGGCACTTCAATTTCATCCAAACATTCAAGTAAAGTCATGAAATGTGTTTTGCATTCATCGCAAAGATGATCAATGGTCTGCGGAGCTTGATTAACCACTTGGGTGCACTTCTCTTCCTTACAATCCAAGATCCTCAAGGGATTAGTTTTAAGCCTTTTCTTGCAATCCATGCAAAGAGAACGCTGTCTGTTTTTCAGATAGCTGATGAGTAGCTTGTTATAGTTTGGTCGACATTCTTTGCAACCGATGCTGTTGAGCTGCAAAGATATGTTCTTGATTTTCAAGACATGGAAAACTCGCAAAGCTAGCTGAATGAGTTGCGCATCTAAGATTGGATCCTGTTCTCCAATGGCCTCGAAGCCAAATTGGAAAAATTCCCGATAACGTCCCTCTTGCGGTCGATCATAACGATACATTGGACCAATGTAGAAAAGTTTTACTGGTTTGGGATAGGACTGCATGCCATGCTGAAGATAGGCTCGCACCACTGAAGGCGTGCTTTCAGGCCGCAAAGCCACATCGTCTCTTCCCTTAGTCTTGAACTTAAACATTTCCTTCTCAACAATGTCAGTGCTGGCTCCAGTTCCTCGTTCAAAAAGTTCGCGGAATTCAACAATCGGCGTGTCAATTCTTTGGTAGTTATAATCATTGGCCACTTTTTCCACTGCTTTTCTGATTCTCTGCCAATAGGGTTGATCCTGAGGCAAGATATCTCTCATTCCACGAATAGTTTGAAACTGTTTCCTCCTTCGACGTGGTTTGTCGATTTTCTTAGCTTTGATAGCGGTTCTTTTTCTTGGTTTGGTCGCTCGAGATTTGGTTGCTCGCTTTCTGGTTACTTTTTTTCGAGTTGTTTTTTTCCGAGTGGTTTTTTTTCTTGGCATCTTTTTGATAAATTCTAAATTATAATTTCTAAACTCTAAACAAATACAAATCTCCAACCCTCAAATCCAAAACGTTTTAAATTATAAGTATTTCTTAGTTCGCTGAAGATCTGCAACTATGGATTCGTATTCGTACCGAATCTGTCCCGCGAAGCGGGATCCCGGCACGCGGGATAATTCGTACTAGTTAAAAATTTCAAATTCAGTGACCGGCCAGGCTCGGAGCAGAACTTTTCCAATGATCATGTCTCCGCTAAGTGGCCCCCAGCTTCTTGAGTCGCTGCTATGAGATCGATTGTCACCCAACACATAGAAACCATTTTCTCCCAATTCATGTTCGCTTTTGCCCGACGTTTTCACATGACTAGGAAGATATACTTCCTCATCCAGAGTGAAGCCGTTGGGATTTTCGTCATTGAAAATTATAACCTTATCATCTTCAACTACTACTTTTTCTCCCGGAAGTCCCACAATTCGTTTGATGAAAAACTGGTTAGGGTTCATGGGGTAACGAAAAACAATAGCATCCCCTCTTTCAAAGTCTTTGAACCGATCAACGGAGAATAATTCCTTGTCAGCGGCTGCTACGGTTGTAGTTTTGTAGCCAAGTTCATTGACAATCAAATATTCTCCATCATGAAAGTTGGGCTCCATAGAGGCCCCTTGAACAAAAAACGGTTGAAAAATAAAAGTTCGGACAGGAATAATAATCAAAAGAGCCAAGAGAACCACCTTGACTAATTCTGCGAAAAAAGAAATTCCCTTGTCACCCTTTCGCTTCTTCTTGTCAGCATCTTCTCCCGGACTCTTTTCGTCTTTTTCGACTGAATTTTCGACTTTTTCCTCTTCCATCAATTATACCCTTAGTGCTTAACTCTTTTTAGTGTCATAAACTGTAAAAAGCAGGAATACTTACTTGCCTTTCGTAGCCCCGACGTAACGTCGGGGCGAAGTAGGGTTTTTATACTTATTTATACGCAAATAACAAAAAAAGTTATTTCTGAGTAGAAATAAGTCAAAATCAGTTCAATTATATTCTATTTTCCCTCAAAAGTCAACGCTGTTTTTTGCTTTATTTAAGCCAAAAACAAAAGATGCGGGCTGATCCGCATCTTCCGAGTTTATCTTGAAATAGTTCTCTAGAGTTTAAATACTTCAACCAGCTGTTTGATGAGCGAAATTGTCACTGGAGGAGCCAGAAGACTATAGACTTCGATGCCTTCATCATCTTTCACAATCCAAGGTTTCTCGAGCGTTTTCACCTTGTCTGCTACTTCATCATATTCATAATAATATTCTGGCGTGATTTCATAGTCGTCCACAGTTTCTTTGGCTCTGTCGACTGGCATAGCATTGCGTAACAAAACTTTTGGCACTCCGTGCAGTGAAAAAGTTTTGTCAATCAGTTCATCATCAGTATTCAGCCGATTACGAATAGATTCGATTCCAGCGTCATCACCTTCTTTGCCACCCATCCTTTCGCCATCACACTCTGGATTGTCACACTTGAGATAGAATTCATCTTTTCCCTTGTCATAGCCCACTTCCTTGGTGGTGAAGAGCATAAGATTTCTGGGAGTCTGGCACTTGGGGCAAACTACCCGATTTTTCATGCGAGCATCGATGACCATCTCGGGAATATCGATGGCTACAAAAACATCTGGGTCTTCTCTATAGTCAATCAGATCTCGGAAAAACAGAGAATAAGAAATTTGATCCAGAGTTCGAGGAAAACCATCAATGAAAAGCGATTTCTTTCCTGATCGATCAATTTCTCTTTTGACCAGAGCTAGCATCAGTTCATCGGGCACCGAAACTTTATCCTGGCTTCGATTCAAAATGGCATCAATCCCTTCTTCGACAGAAATATATCCTCGATAATTATTCTTCAGATATTCTGCCAGTTCTTTTTTTCCTTCTTCGGTCTCCAAATCTTTGTGCACTGTTCGAACAATGTCACCCACTGAAATGTGACCAACTTTATCTTGGCCAAAAACTTCAGCCATCAGTTTGGTGTAGGTTCCCTTGCCAGCGCTTTTCTTTCCCAACATGTAAGCAATAAATGATCCTCCTTCGTCAAAAAACTTCTTCAGCTTAGCAATTTCATTGCCAGCCTTAGCTTCAAAATATTCCTTTCGTTGATCCAGATCTGCCAGATCAAACTTTTTGTCCACTCCATCGACCTTAGTCTTGAAAAGCGGAAATTCCTTTTCAAATTTCATTTTTCTTCTTTTAATAATTCGAGTTATTCGAATGATCATTCGCCCGCCTGCTTCGCATGCGTAGCATTGCGAGCAGGTACATTAGGGTCGCATATTTTTTAACGGGAAGCTCGGCGATCCAAATTTACGCTTGTCCGCCTTGAGCGAAAATTGACACTCGAATTTACGAATGACTTCTAATAATTAACCAAAAACTCCGCTAGGAGTTCTTTCCTAATTAATTGTAACTAAAAAAGAAAAAACAAGCAAGATTTATTTAGCTGATTACTCGCATTTTGTGTCTATCGTCTGGCAGTCGATTTTAATGGTTCCACTTTCATCAGTTCGGAGGATTTTAATATTTGAGTCTTGTAGCCTACTCATGATCTCATCAGTTGGATGACCATAGCGGTTATCTTTTCCTGCTGAAATGATGGCATATTGAGGAGACGTTATTTTTAAAAATGAGTCTGAGGTTGAACTGTTTGAGCCATGATGACCAATTTTAAGCCAATCAATATTCAGATTTTCCAGATCACCAATCATGTCTTTTTCAGTATTCATTTCAGCATCACCCGTAAACAAAAAAGAATTTTCTCCATAGTCCATGCGCAAAACCACTGAGTGATCATTTCGATCCGCTTGGGCACTGGCCAGCTCATCAGGATTAAAAGCTGCAAACTCCAATTGATTTCCAATTCGGATTTTTGATCCTTCGGGAATCATTTCTCTTCGGATTTCTTCTTGTGAGATTGTCTCTTTCAATTCTCGATAGATTTCCGTGTCAGCTTCTTGGCCGTTGTCTAATATCAATCCAATTTCATAGTTTTTTGCTACTTCAATCAGGCCCGCCAGATGATCTTTGTCAGGATGAGTCAAGATGACTAATTCAATATTCTTATCCATAACTGGCATAGCCTTGCCAAGTTCGCTGAGCAATTTTTTCCCGTTGGGCCCTCCATCAATCAAAACTTGATAGCCATTGAGATAATTGACTAGGGTTGCATCGCCTTGCCCCACATCAAAAAAATAAACTTCAAGGGCAGCACGGTTCTTTTTTTCTTTCTGATTGATAAATTCAAAACCGGCTAAAAGCACTGCCAGAAAGAGAACTAGAAATAATATAAATTTTTTATAGGACATTGTATTGCTGTATTGTTGAATTGCTAAATTGTTGTTTTATTCAGACAGCTTTTCGTTGGTAAATTTAATCAGACTATTAATCTTTTTGGGTAATCTATTCAATTCCAAATAAACGTGATGGTATTTTTCAGAATCTATTAATCCTCTGTCTTTAGATTTTTGATTCCAGTCGAGAGCTTCTTTAACTGACCCAAAACTATATCTATAAAACTTAACTTTATCTCTCTTGCCATATCGACCAAATCCTTCGGCAATATTGGCCGAAATAGAATCAACTGAACGAACAAATTGATTTCCTACTGTGGTTCTTTCAAAGTAATCCCACTGAATAACAATTTTCCATGCATAATTCGACAAACGATACGCAATAACGTATGCTTCGATATCTTTTAACTGTAGGTACTTCTTTTCATTCATAACTGATATAATAGAAACTTAACAATTTAACAATGCAACAATTTAGCAATTTTTTCCAAGCATAAGCGCTCTTTGCTCCTATTTTCTCAACTTCAACACCAATCCCAAAATTAACAAATAATACCCCACCACCCACCAAAGACTCACTCCTTCAATCCCAACACTGGCCCAACTGAAACCAGCCAGAAATTCAATCACTTTGATTTCAAAATGCAACAGCAACCAAACAGGAAGACTGAGCAGTTGGGCTAGCGGCATGAAAACAAAACCCAAAAGTATCACGATCAACCCTCCAAACATGATGGATGGAACGAGGGGCAAGATGATTACATTAGCTAAGAGTGAAACCAGAGAAAATGACTCAAAGGTGTAAATTAAAATTCCCAGCACTCCAAGTTGAGCCGCAATTGTTACTAGCAGAATTGATTTAAGTTCCAAAAAATCACTTTTGATTTTGAATTTCTCCGCCAATGGCCCATAAATGAGAATAATCCCTAAGGTCGCCAAAAATGAGAGTTGGAACCCAACATCATACAAAAGAATCAAAGGAGAAAACCAAACCATCACTGCTGCTGCTATTAGTGCTACCCGAACTGAATTAGCCAGTTTTCCTTTTTTGGCTGCCCAAAGAAGAATAATGCCCATGACAGCTGCTCGGGTGGCTGAAGCCGGAGTTCCAATCATTAACACAAAAAAAATGATGCCGATTGTCGCTACCCAAAAAGCTTGCCCACGCCAAAATCCCAAGGCTATTGCAACTAATACTAACACACTGGCTAGAATGGTAATGTTGTAGCCTGAAACTGCTACGGTGTGAGTGGTGCCAGTGCGACGAAAGTTTTCTGCTACGTCTTCTGGCAATCGATCATCTCCACCTAAAATAAGACCGGCTAGATAGGCGCTTTCTGGCATTGGGAATAATTCATTGATTTTGTCTTCTAACGCATGTTTTATTTTAAAAATCGTTTTAAACATTTTTTCTCGTAGGGATAAACCCTGACACGACTCTGCCTGACAATCAATCTTCTTAATTTTTGCACCCCGACACACTTGATAGATTCCGTCCTTTGCTAGATAGCGAATGTAATTAAATTTTTCATATCTATTTTCCGGTTTTTCTAAACGACAATTAACGTTCACCTTTTCGCCATATTCGAAACTTGGTTTAAGCGAACTGAACATTAGGAATCTGTTAGGATAGTTGTACTCTTCACTCTGCACTATTATTTTTTGATATTCATATTTAATTTCTGGCTCTTTAATAATTTTAACTATGCCAGAGAAATCTCCCTCTTGAACGGTTTGGGTTTTTGCTATCTCCCTTTGTACAACCCAAATTCCCAAACCTAATCCCAAAAAACAAAAAAACAGGCCTATCAGAAGTCTGTTTTTGTAATCTAGCGCGATGAAAGCTATTGCAACAATCAGTATGATCCAAATTGCTATGCTATATATTTCCCAAAGCGATCCAATCACAATTCCAACCAAAAATGCCATTAATAAACAAACCAGAATATTTGAATTATTAAGTTTTTCCTTCATTCATAAATTCTCATCAATCAAGCAGCTTTATCGATATTATAATCTTCCGCCTCCTCAGAACCATACGGCTTGTTTCCTAGATCGCTGTTGTCTTCACTTCCTTGAACTTGAGGAGGCTCTTTTATACTACCTCTATCAATATTCGAAACTGGCTCTTCGGGTTTGACAAAAGGACCTCTTACCTTAAATTCATCTTTTTCTTCACTCTCTGCTTTCTTAAGTTCGTCCATAAAATCATCTACGCCCTCGCTGCTACCAGTAAAGTCTTTATAAGCGTCTTTGACTTTTCTTTGATAAAACTTGCTACCTTTTTTAAGCTTTTCAGAGACACCTGTTCCTACTTCTAATTTATGCTTTCCGTATTCCGTCTTAAATTCTATTCTGTTTTTGTGCAAATGCTTAGGATTTCTTTCGATAAAAACTTTTTCGGTATTCATTTTTTAGTTATTAATTATTATCTATCTTATATCAATTTCTCCAAAATATTTTTCTATCTTCTTTTTGATCTTTTCTAGATCCATCTTAGCATTCTTGGTCCTTTTCTTCAATTTTTTATCTAATATTTTTCCTTCGTCCTTATAGGCTTGTAAAACGTATCGATCTGAACCTTTAAGCCACCGTCCAATTCTTTCAAAATCCTTATAGACATGAAGTTTAGGCACCACGGTGGTTCGAAATTCATATGGTTTTTTGGAATTTCTGATCATATCGACACTCAGCTTGATTCTAGCCAAATCAACGTTCCCACCGCAAGTTTTTTTGTAGTTGCTGAGACAATTTTTTATGTCCATGGCTACAAAATCAACCAGTTTCTCTTGATAAGCTTTTTTTAAAACATCAGGTCGAGTGCCATTAGCATCAAGCTTCACTGAGAATCCTGCTTTTTTAATTTTCCTCATAAAATCCAAAATGTCCGGCTGGATAGTTGGCTCTCCACCCGTAATGCAAACTCCATCTAATTTATTTTTCCGCTTTTTCAAGAATTCAAAAAACTTTTTTTCACTTTCCTCTCCACCGGAAAAATC
>CAZKWX010000021.1:0-8869 GCA_964556685.1 uncultured Bdellovibrionales bacterium | reverse complement strand
GTTTTTTCCCATCATCACTAAACTGAATGTCTTCTGCGGCTTCAATCACTTTTTCTTGAAAAAGTTCGCCTTTCTCTTTTTCATGGTTATAAACATATAAATCTTTCGCTTCAGTTATCAAAGCAATCCTATATTGATCATAAACAATCAATTTCACAAAAGATCCTTCACTCGATTGAAATGGAATTTTAGTAATCTGTTTTTTAGAACTAATGTCATCGTTTCTGATTTCCCAAATAATATTATTGGGAAGTTGAGTATAATAAATCCGATTGCCAGCAAAATCAAAACCACTGACTTGTGTGTCAATCAAAATTTTGTTTTCCGGTTTGTTAATATCGACATAAAAAAGTTCGTGATTCTTTGTCAGCACTACCAATTCATCATTCTTATCGAACATCCAGCGGACCTTTTGGAAATCTGGTTGCTTGCCCCGAGAGAGCGAAGCGACTTTTTCGAGGGCTGATCCCTGAGAGTTTTTGTTATCAGAATTAATTTCGACAGGAGTATAATCAGTAAATAAATCATGAACATCAATTATGTCTTGCAAATTTTCTCTTCGGATTCGAGCTATAATGTAAACTTTCTTTCCATCCTCTTGAAAAGGAATCAAAATCCTTTTGTTATCACTGCTCCATTCAACATTTTCTTTTTCTTCCAGATCGACAAAATCAAACTCATCTGAACCATAAATTTCTTCAACCTCACTATTGTCCGTGTCTAAAAGTGAAACAATTCTTCGCTTTTCGTCACTGCTGAAAAAAACTATCTCGCTTTCTTTTCGGGGAGAAAGAAAATATTGTTCGACACTGGCTGTGTCGAAACTTGAAGTTTCCAGGTTTCCAGGAGAGAACAAGAGGATATTCCAAAATTCAGTGGAAAGACCCGAATGAGTGTCAACGTTTTTCTCCCAAATGGTATGGCCATCTTTTTCGCAACGCAAATGGTGGCGTCCGGGTCGGACACCATTGATAGTGTAGGATGAGTTAACTGCATTAAGCTTTTTTGAATCTTGCAGTTTCCCATCAAGATAAATATCGACGCTACGGGGCCAACTTTTCATGGTCACCGATCCGCTGTAAACAAAAATCCCCCTTTGCAAATCAAATCGATAGCCCTTAGCCATTAAAACAATGACCGGAGCAGTCAACAGAAACAACAAAATGAAACCCAGCATATAGAAACGCCGTTGCAATTTAGTCATGTCTGATAGGTGTGTAATTTGAAGGCAATCAGTGACGTTATATACTGAAAAACTAGTTGCCGCCAAAACTATACTATTACGAAGCAATTATAACTGATTAGTCATGTTGTGAAAAGCAATACAGCCTTTTCAAGGACCAGTAAATCTCATTACACTCAGTCTGTCAAGGTTGTCTTTTTTTTAAGGTTATGATAGATTCAAAAGGAATCAGCCGGGCAATCCGGCCCTTATTTAGTGTTAAATATTGATACTTGATTAAAATGGGAGACAATGAAAATAAGGGGGGAAAAAACGAAGAAAAAAAAGAAACTCAGGAGCCAAAACAGGAAAAAATTTGGTTTGGCCTGAATGCTAAAAGAGTCGCACTCTTGTTTCTCTTGGGGTTTTTGGTTGGAACAATTGTCAAATCTCAGGCCTCGAAGTCGATGACTATGGGGTTTGATGATTACAAGCTGAAAAACTTGGAAAGTGACTATAATCTAGTTGCTCCCGAGCCAGCGCCAACTCAATCAGCTGAAAATGAAGCTCCAGTGGTCGAAGAGGGAGAAAAACAGGAACAAGATGAGGGAGTTAGGGTAATTCAATAAGCTAACCAATAATCTTTAATTAAAATAAACGAAAAATATGGAGGCAAAAAGTCAAAAACAGGGGGGAGCGAGCGATAGCAGTGGAATAAAAGTAACTGCTAATTCTGACCAAGGTAAAGATGAAAAAATGAAAGATCAAAAAACGATGGAGGAAATTAATTGTGAAGAAGATAAGGACAAAAAAATCAAGACTTTAATATCAATTGTAGTTGTCTTGGCAGGAGTCTTGATTGGAAGTCTTTTTGTTGATGTCATTCAATTTATAAATGGGGGAGGATATTCCGAACGAGCTTTGAGAGACTCGCAAATTTTTGTTGCCGGTGACAAAACATGGGTAGCCTACAATGATCCAGCAGTTGAAGTGCAAGTTTTGACAGTTGATGAGGAAGAATTGGCTGATTGTCCCCAGTGCGATCCGTCAGAGGTTTTGCTCTGGCTCAAGAGATTTATGCCGACTATGGTGACCAAAAAAGTAGCCATTTCCTCTCCGGAAGGACAAGGCTTGATCAAGGCTTATAACCTCAAAACCGTTCCCGCCTTTGTTTTTTCATCTGACATTGAAAATGCAGAATTCTTTCAAGAGGAAGCGCGGGTTTTGTTTGAAGACAAGGAAGGCGGCTATGTCTTGAATGCGACCGGTCTGGGAATTCCAGTGGGAAGATATTTAGACAAACCAACAATTGGAGAAAATGATGCAATTTTAGGAAATCCTGATGCCCCAGTGAAAATTGTTGTTTTCTCTGATCATCAGTGTCCATTCTGCAGCAAATACTATACTCAAGTGAAAACCGTGGCCAATCAATATGGAGACAAAGTAGCACTGATTTATAAAGACATGCCGCTTGATTTTCACCCTCAGGCTCGCAACTCTGCTTTGACGGCTCGTTGTGCCGGGGAACAAAACAAATTTTGGCAAATGACTGACGTCCTCTATGCCCAACAGGACGCTTGGGGGAAAACCGAAGGAACCGACACCTTCAAAGTTTATGCTAGAAATCTTGGTCTCAACACAGCTCAATTCAATCAATGTATGGACGATGAAAGATATGCTGATTTAGTTCAAGCAGACTTTGAAGAGGGAAGAAGTTATGGAATTTCCGGCACTCCTTCAACTTTCATCAATGCTCAATTCCGCAGCGGCCTGCTTCAAGCCGAAGAATTGAAAGCCATAATTGATGCAGAATTGGAAAAAGCAGAATAAATTTAGCTTTAATATAGAAACAAAAAATTGGAGAAACATAATTAAACTGCTCTGTCAGAGCTCGTTTGTTACGTGTTCCATGTTATATGTTACGTGCTAACATGAACAAAAACAGATACGAAATTATAATCTATGGTCGGGGAGGCCAGGGCGTAAAAACGGCTGCCGAATTAATTGTGCAGACGGCCATTAGTGATGGGAAATTTGTTCAGGCTTTTCCTGAATTTGGACCCGAAAGAAGCGGTGCTCCGGTGAAAGCCTTTGTGCGAATTTCTGATGAACCAATCAAAACTCATCAAACAGTGGAGAATCCGAACTGCATTTTGGTCCTGGATGACACGCTTTTGGATTGGATAGATGTAACAAAAAATCTTGACGAGAAAGAACCGCTGATAATCAACACCAAGGAGGATAAAGATAAAGTAGCTGAAAAAGTAAAAAAGGAATCTAATTTGATTACCGTTGATGCTTCAGGAATGTCCAAGGAAATCATTGGCGAAGATCGACCCAACACAGTAATTTTGGGAAAGTTTGCTTTTGTGACAGAAAAAGTGGATATTGAAAAACTGACAGAGGTCTTTCGGCAAAAATATAGTGAAAAAATTGGAGAAGAGAGAACGGAAAAAAATATTGAAGCAATAAAACGGGCCTATGGCCCTTAAAATTCGAAGCACGAAAAACGAAATCCGAAACAATTTCAAAATTTAAAAGCATAAATTCGAAACGCATAGTTTAAAAAGTTTGAATTTATAATTTCGAGTTTGTTTCGTATTTCGATATTCGAATTTCATATTTTTACTTAAATGACACAAAATAAAAATTCATATAGAAATAAAGACAAAGATTTCGCAGAGATTTCTAATAAAAGAGGCCATGCTTCTGAATTTGGCGCCATCATTAAAAACGATCCAAAAAACTATCCCAACATCAAAAGTTGGAAAAATCAGGTGCCAATCATTTCAGATAAGTGTATCGGGCATGGCGTTTGTGAAAGCGTTTGCCCAGAGGGGGCCATCAGTATCCGGGAAATAAACGGCAAGAAAAGAGCCGTGGTGGACTACAATCTATGCAAGGGCGAAGGCATGTGTGCCACTGTTTGTCCCACCGGCGCAATCACTATGAGGAAATTTAAAAAGTGAAGTCGCTACGAAATACTAATCGAGTACGAATATACCAAACAGGCTACTAAATACTAATGTTATACGAATATACTAAATGGGATTTAATACCAAGATGACATTATTATAGCTAATGGCAAAGAGATTCTGAAACTAGTTCAGGATGACAAGAAAAGAATTCGTATATTAGTAAGAGATTAGTATTTAGTAGCCTCAAAGAACTAATATGACTAAAAGTAGGCTAAACCGTTTTGTGGTGATTGACTTTGACAGCACCTTTGTGAAACTGGAAGCGCTGGAAGAGCTTTCAAAAATCGCGCTCGAAGGAAATCCAGACAAAGAAGCAATCACGGAGGAGATTGAAAAGATTACTCGGATGGGCATGGAAGGCAAGATCACCTTTCCTGAATCATTAGGACGGAGACTAAGGTTATTTTCTGCCAACAAGCAAAATGTGGAAAGACTTGTCCAATTATTGGAAGAAAATATTACAGATTCGGTTTTGGAAAACAAAGATTTTTTTCGAGCCAACGCGGACAGGATTTATATAATTTCCGGTGGTTTTAAAGATTTTGTTCTGCCCATAACTGAACAATTCGAAATTCCGAAAGATCATGTTTTGGCTAATGATTTTATCTATGACAAAGCAGGGAACATTGCTGGAGTTGATCAAAATAATCTTTTGGCTCAAGACGAAGGGAAGATTAAGGCTGTTCAGAATTTGAAACTAAAAGGAAAAGTTTGTGTCATTGGCGATGGTTACACCGATTATCAAATCAAAGCAGCAGGTGCCGCCAATGATTTCATTGCTTTTTGCGAAAATGTTCGAAGAGAATCAGTGGTGGAAAAGGCTAGTTGTGAAATTAATGGGTTTGATAAATTGCCGGCACAATTTTTAATATAAGCCTTATACGTTCTAATAAATCGCATGTAGAAGAGTTCAATTTAAATCCTGATCAAATTAAATACAAATAATAGATTTTACTAAGTAGACAATTAAATAATCGTCCAACAAAAAGGAGGCACGGTGAATAACAAAAATAAACGGTCCTTATTCTGCGAAAGACTTATTATGTGGAAAGTGAAAGTAAGTAATGATGGAACGATTACTTCTCTAAAGCAATTTTTACTGGTTCAGTTAGGGAAGATTATACTGGGAGGATTATTCCTGTTTCTAACACTTTCTCTATTGCTACCGATAAGTATACCTCTCACTTTCGCATTAGTCTTAGTTGTTATTGGTATCTATGGCATTCTAAGTATGAGCGTTTGGGGAGGATAACTAGAATTGTTGCAGGAGGCTGATAACAACGCTATCAAACCTCCTGCTCAAAAACTTTAGTGAAAAATTGAAAAATCCTAACGTAAAATGACCAGTAAAGACAAAAACAATCTAGCTCTTACCGGAGGCCATGCTGTTGGCAGAGCTTTGCAGCAGATCGATCCTGATGTGATGGCCGTCTACCCCATCACGCCACAAACACCAATTGTGGAATTTTTTGCTAAGAGCGTTGCCAATGGTGAAGCCAGCACTGAAATCATTGCTGTTGAATCAGAGCACAGTGCTCTCAGCGCCTGTGTTGGAGCCCAGGCGGCTGGTGCTCGATCAGCGACAGCGTCTTCATCACAAGGAATTTTGTATATGTTTGAAGTTTTGCCAGTGGCGGCTTCAATGCGACTGCCCATTGTGATGGCAGTTTCCAATCGAGCCATCTCTGGGCCGCTCAACATTCACGGTGATCATTCTGACGCCATGATGATGCGTGATGTTGGTTGGATTCAAATTTTCTCTGAAAATGTTCAAGAAGCATATGATAATATGATCATTGGTCAAAAGCTGGCCGAAAAAGCTATGTTACCATTGGCAGTTAACCTGGATGGCTTTGTGATTTCTCACAGCGTAGAGAATTTAGAAATACTTTCTGAAGGAAAAGTTCAGAAATTTATTGGACAATATGAGCCCAAGCAGTATTTGTTTGACTTTGAAAACCCAGTCACTTTTGGGCCGATCACTTTGCCGGACAGCTATTTTGAATTTCGAAAGCAGATTTATGATGCCATGGAAGCTACTCGAGAAATGTTTGATGAAGTGGCAGAAGAATTTGAGGAAACGTCAGGCCGAAAATATGAAAAAGTTGAAGAATATCAAACAGAAGATGCTGAAAAAGTAATTGTAACCATGGGAGCCACTTGCGGGACGATTAAAGAAGTTGTGGACCGACTGCGAGAAAAGGGTCAAAAAGTTGGTTTATTAAAAATTCGTTTGTTTCGACCGTTTCCTTGTGGTGAAATTGCAAAAGCTGTTGGAGATAAAAAAGAAGTGATTGTAATGGACAAAAATCTTTCTTTTGGAACATCACAAGTTCTAGCCACTGAAGTAGCTAAGGCTATTAAAAAAGAAGTTAAAAGCATAATCTTCGGTCTGGGCGGCCGAGAAGCCACCGAAAAACAAATCGAGGATATTTTTAATGGTGAAGTCGACAGATTTTTAATGTAGAAAAAAATTGTCATCCCGCACTTGATGCAGGATCCAGTGATAAACGTTTATTATATTTCACTGATATTAGAGGTAAGATGATCTTTCACTTGATCCCGGCTCGTGGGCCGGGATGACAAAATAAATTATGAATAACAACCAATCAAAATTAACCACCGCCACCACTTGTGCTGGGTGTCCCATTGGGCTAGTAGCAAAAACAGTGCTAGACGCAGCTGGTGATGAAGTCGTGGTGACCAATGCCACTGGTTGCATGGAAGTGACCACCACCATCTATCCCAACACCTCTTGGAAAGTGCCCTATATTCACAGTGCTTTTGGTAATGCTGGAGCGACTATCTCTGGAATCGAAACAGCTTGGAGGGCGAAAGTAAAGAGGAGAAACTTTCCTCCTTTAGCAAAGGATGGAGCAAAGCGAGTGAGCTTTGCTCCGCGAAGCGAAGACGGAGGATTCGAATCTAAAAACAGCGAGGATCCGAAATTCGTTGCTTTTGCCGGCGATGGTGGCACCTATGACATTGGCTTGCAAGCTCTTTCCGGCGCTCTGGAACGTGGCCATGATTTTCTATTTGTTTGCTACGACAACGGAGCCTATATGAACACGGGCAATCAACGCAGTGGAGCCACTCCCACTGGAGCTGACACAGAAACCACACCCTTTGGCAAAGACAGCTATGGCAAAACAGTCAAACGCAAAGACATCATGGCCATCGTAGCGGCTCATCATATTCCCTATGCGGCCACTGCCAATGTTGGTTTCTTAGATGATTTTAAAAAGAAAGTTAAGAAGGCTTTTGAGACCAAGGGTCCAAAATTTTTGCTAGTTTTTTCTCCCTGTGTCAATCAATGGAAATACGGAATTGATCAGACCATCAACGTGGCCAAGATGGGGACGGAAACCAATTTCTGGCCGCTCTATGAGATTGAAGATGGGAAATATAAAATAAATTACGAACCAAAAGAACCCAAGCTAATTGAAGAATTTCTCCAGACCCAAGGTCGCTTTCGACATATATTTAAAAGAGACGATAAAGCTAAGCTTCTAAAAAAGATTCAAGAAGAAGTTGATGATGAATGGGAACGATTAAAAAGTCTGTAGTTTTCCCCCTTTAGCAAAGGGGGTGTCCCGATAAGCCGGGGCGGGGAATTTGAAGTCATAGTTCATGTCATTTCGACCGAATCCCGCATAGCGGGAGTAGTGGAGAAATCTCATGCCCCTTCTGTGTCTTTTAAGATATGGTTTCTTGACGTAGCACATCACCCCGTGCTATTTTTTATTGTCATGTTTATCGGATATTGGAGGACGAGAACAAATACTTTAAAAACAGGGAGGACATTATGGGGGAAAAAGAAAGTGCCATCAGCAAGATCAGGGATTTCTGTGCTGGATTAGATAGGGCAACTTTCAATAATGGCACAGGATTTATTTTGGGATTCATGAATAAAGTCAAGCAGGGAGACGTGCTGCTGATCCTCTACGAACACGAGGGCGCACTTTTGACGATTGTAACCAGGCCCTTGATAAAATGGGAATTCGGAGGGCTATCAAGCGGAATCATTCGTTATTTCAAACACACTAAGACATTCCAAAGGAAAGTCGGCAGAAACGCTGATATTGATATGTCAAAGATAGTGGCGATTGCCACCGTTATAAATCTTCGAAGAGAAATGTGCTTCATCGATCCTGAGGCAACAGTATTTTCTCAAAAAGCATATGACCACGCCATCATCCCTGAAAAACTCCACGACTTTAGGGGGACGATTAGGGAGGTTGTCGAAACTCTGGAAAGTGCCAGCCAAGTCGCCCCAAAGGTTGGCAGAACGGTAAAAGAGCTCCGACGTAAATGGCTGTAAAATGGGAATCGCAAAAACTTAAGACGACTGGCAAACTGCAATACGCCAGTCGTCTTTTTGCTTGTCATTCTGGTCTCTAGCAAGCCTTCCGTATCTTAAAAGATACAGAAAAAGATACAGTTTTTATTTCCCCTCTTCTAAAGAGGGGACTAAGGGGAGTTAGTCTAAGAGGCTAGTGACGTATATCTCAACCAGAGATTGATTCCTTTCAACAGAACAGAAGTTTTCAAGAAGAACATTTAAACCATCCATGCTTCAATATTTGCAAATATTGAAGCAAAAGCTAATCAGTTAGATATTGCAGCCAAAAAACAACATTCTAACATTCTTGAGAATGTTAGAATATATAGTGCCTTTATGTTCACGTATCGGAAAAACAAAATGAACGTTCAACGCCCAACGTCCAAC
>CAZKWX010000020.1:4825-8999 GCA_964556685.1 uncultured Bdellovibrionales bacterium | reverse complement strand
CAAGAAAAAGATACAAAAACAACGCTCTGAAGAACGCTGTTTTTGCATCTGCTCCAACTAGTGGACGATGTTCGAACCTATTTGGTGAATTAAAAAAGCCGCAGGGCGATACCATACGGCTTCTCATTTTTATTTCGAGAGGGGAAAGTTTACATAAACAATCGAACCCTCCTCCCAATTTTCGGATGTTCTCCAACCTGGAAATTTTCAACAGTTGATTCAAAAACGTCGGGGATGGGTTTTCCATGGTCATCTGGCAAAAGGCTGCCAGTGCAGGTGACTTGGATATTGCCCTCGACCGCTCTTACTTTTTTTAATTTTTCTATCAGATCGTCAATGAACATTGTAGCTACCTCCGTCTATTCCTTATTGATTGATTTCAAATGCCATTTTCGAGTTCTCCTCTTTGATGAGGCTTGAGGTTTTGCTAGTGAAAATTACTAACAAAAAAGCATAGCACTAAGCTACACTTTTGTCAAACATTAGCTCCGGGGGTCGGATTCTCTTCGATTAACTCAGAGCGAGACATCCGACGATACTTCGGCTAGCTCAATGCAAACCTTTTTATAACTCACCCTTTATAAGTTTTATCTTTTTTTCACGCCCCCATCCTTTAAGTTGCTTTTCTCGTTTTGCAGCAATTGTTTTGCTTGGATGGTTTTCAAAATAGACAAGCTTTATGCTTGAGAATTGTTTGGTATAAAAAGATTTTCCATCTTTGTGTTCCCGCAATCTTTCTCTCAAGTTGTCTGTCATTCCAACATAAAAAGTCTTGTCATCGCACAAGAGAATGTAAACATACCAAAGATTGTTTTTGTTTTTCATAATGGCAAGTTATTGTGTTTTGCCTGAAGGGCTTGCACTGAGCTTGCCGAAGTGCTCCGGGGGTCGGAAATCAAACGTCGCTTCGCTCCCAATAGGGCTTCCGCCCTCTTGCCCTCACTCTGTTCGGTCACCCCAAACGGGAAACTATCGTTTCCCGACCCCTTCCCAGTTCGAATCCTCCCGCAAGAAAAAGATACAAAAACAACGCTCTGAAGAACGCTGTTTTTGCATCTGCTCCGGGGGTCGGATTCGAACCGACAACCAATTGATTAACAGTCAACTGCTCTACCATTGAGCTACCCCGGAATGTTGTGTGCAAATTATAAAAAAACTATGGATTTATTCTAATAAATCCGTCTTTAATGATTTTTTTAATGTAATCCCTTCTTTTCAATTTTTTCAATTTCTTTTCAATACTTCTAGCTTCTGCCAACGAGTCATAAGACTGGCTAAAGACGAGTTTCTGCTTTCTCATTCTTTTGGTGCTTGGTGTGTGGCCAGCAGAATGATGCTTTAGTCTTTTCTCCAAATCCACAGTGCTTCCGATATAAAATCTTCCATTTTTAACTTCTTGTAAAATATATACGTCTGGCATAGACATTGATTACATTTGACAGAAAATTATTGAGCCCCGATGTGCTGCGAAGCAGCAATCGGGATCCCGACATCTGACACAAAGTCGGATCGTCGGGGCTACCCCGGAATGAGTCTAGTTTTCTAGTGTACTAGTTGTCTGGTTAACAGACAATGAGATTATTCTATCGAAAAATGGAAAATAATCAAGAGCTTTGGTCACATAGCACATAACATGGAACACATAACAAGAATACAAAAGAGTAGTGTTATGTGATATGAGTTACAAGTTACATGCGATCCACTGTATCAATTCCCAAAATGTTTAGTCCATTTTTTAAAACTTGGGCAACGGAAGCGATGAGGGCCAGACGAGCGAGTTTTATATCCTCTTCTGCTTTCAGGATCGGCACGGCGTGATAATAGTCATTGAAAAGTTGTGCCAGATCAAAGAGATATTTAGCCGCCAACGATGGATCATATTTTTCAGCAGCTTTTTGGAGAACTTCAGGGAATTTGGCCAGTTCTAAAACTAGCTGATGTTCAGTTGGTTCGGTCAGATGGGAAACTAAGTTTCCTTGGAAACTTAGTTTCTTTACGCCAGCCTTTCGAAAGATACTTTGAATTCGGGCATAAGTATATTGCAAATAAGGGCCGGAGTCTCCTTCAAAACTGACTGACTCATCCATATCAAAAGCTAAATATTTCTTGGGATTGATTTTTAAAAAGCCATATTTGATTGCTCCGAGGCCCACTTTTTCTGGCATGTGGGCAGAGCATGTCCTGTCCTTACAAATTTTTTCTACTTTTTCCACCGCTTCATCCATGATGTCTTGGCCCAAAACCACTTGGCCCTTGCGCGAGGACATCTTTCCGCTCTTGAGACCAACAAAACCATAAGCATTGTGAAATTGCTTGCCGGCAAATTTCTTGGGATCCATCAGTTCTTCAACCTTGAAAGTCACTTGGAAAAAGCTGATCTGCTCTTCAGCCACATTGTGAATGCAAAGATCCAATTTTCCAAAATCAGAAAATTCCATTTGGGCCAAGCCTAACTCCTTGCCCTCATAAGTCGGCAATCCTTGAGAATTTAGAAATACCCTTGTGTCTAGGTCACACTTATCGCCCTTGAAAATCACTGCACCCTCATTTTCTTCGAGGATTTTTTTCTTCAAAGCCCGCTGCACTTCCTTCGCTCCATCTTCCATCACTTCCGATTCCATATATTCTCTCTCAAAATGAGTTCCCAGTCGATCAAAAATTTCATGAAACTTGTCCAGACTCCATTTCTTTCCCAATTCCCAAAGCTCGTTCACCTTCTCGTCCTCTTTGGAATATATTTTCTGGTTGATCTCTTTAATCTCCTTTTGAATAGCTTCACTTTTTTCGAAAGCTTGGGCTCCTTCGGAGTAGCACTGGCTGATAAGGGCAACTTTTTCGTTGATTGAATCGGGATAGTCTTTTGGATCAGTTTTTTGAAAAGCCCAAAGACATTTGGCAATATGCATGCCGACATCGCCCTGATAATTAGTACGGATCACCCTAGCCTTTTGAGCTTCTAGTAGTCGACAAATAGATTCACCCAAAATCGTTCCTCGCAAATGGCCAATGTGAAAAGCTTTGAAAGGATTAGGCTGGGCATATTCAACCATAATCTTCTGACCTTTCAGATTTTTTCCTTGGCCATATTTTTCTTCTTGCTTTTTAACTTCTTTTAAGGTTGATTTGGCCAAAAATTCTGCGTCTAATTCAATATTTACATATGGGCCAACTACATTAACTCCCGAAATCCACCCTAACCCTCCTTTTCCAAAGGAGGGAACTTTAATCAGTGCCTCTTTAATAGTTTCTGCAATTTCTTTGGGATCTTTTTTCCCCGCGGAGCGGGATCCCGATTTGCGGGACAGTTCTTTGGCTAAATCAAAAGTAGCCAGACTTAAATCTCCCATTTCTGGATTGGGTGGAGTGGTTAAATTGCCTGGCTTTAGGACCTCTGTTTCCAAGACTTTGTTGGCAGATTCAATAATATTCTTTTTTATCTCTGATAATGCATACATATGACCTCATTGTAGGGAATAAAGCTCTTTTTGGCAATGAAGTTGACTATTTATAGTTATTATACTACAAAGGAATACCAGACTATTAATTTGGTTGTGACAATAATTTCAGGGGAAGGAATAAAATCACGTTATTTAATTTAACATCAGAAGACAAGGAGGAATCGATGGAAAAAAAACCAAAAGTAAAAAAAGTGGTTGGGATCGCAGTGATTCAAATTGATGGCCCTGCGCGTGAAAATGCTCCCTTTATTGTAACTGAAAGGTTTGAGGGAGAGACTGTTGCTGACATTAATAAAAAGCTCATGTCAGTGCTAGAACAGCACAGATCATTTTCACGATTCTTTGTTGGTTTTAAGATTGATGATCTGGAAATCTCAACGTGCAAGGCGTTACTCCAGTCCTTAATGAACATCTCATATTCTCCGGACGATGCCACCTGGAAAGCTGGTGAAACAGGAGTAGTGCTGAATGGAATATCTTGGAAGACAGACCATCATCTTCCCAGGAATCCAGATGGAACTTTTCCAAACTTAGCTGATCATCCATCTTGTGCTGAGTTATTTGGCATAAACCGCGGTCAAAGAGAAGGTGTCGGTTGCGGTATCACGCCGGTCTAAAGTCCTTTGCAAGATATTAACTTACAAAATTCCATCGATTGGGAAACATGTCCAATCGGTGGTTTTATTTTCCATAAAATTCTAAAAGAATAGTAAGTA
>CAZKWX010000020.1:0-4815 GCA_964556685.1 uncultured Bdellovibrionales bacterium | reverse complement strand
AGTACTTACTATACCGTACGTATGTGAATGACATGTAGAAATGCTATATAAGTTAAAATGAATATGTTATGATTATGATATCAATTTATTAAAAGACAAAAATGGAAATAAGAGATTTATTAAAAAGAGCTCGGGAAATTTGGGGAGAAGATAGAATGACCTTAAACCAGATTATTGTTGCTATGGGAGTGGTTTTTGGTACTATTTGTCGCTGGGAAAGAAATGATCCGGAAGATTTGGACAAACACACTGAGGATAATCTGAAAATGAAGATGGGTCACATGATTTTTTCAACCATCAGGTGGTGTGATGATTTGGGTTATGATCCAGAAGAGTGCGTTGAATTGGCGCTAGAGACTCAAAAAAAGCTGGTTAAAGGTGAAATAGCAGGAGAACGTGGATATCTGGAGGCAGAAAGGAAAAAAGACAACTACACAGTAAAAAATATTCTTGAACGAGAAAGAACTATCTGGAGAAAGCAGAAATTAAGTTTGGAAGAAATTATTGTTAGAATAGGAAAAGTCCAGGGAGACATTTGTCGTTGGGCCAGAAACTATTCTAAAGATAAAGAGATTCACAACGACAAAGAGCTAAAAAAGGAATTTGGCAACATCATTACTGCGTCGATTTGCTGGTGTGATGATCTGAGATATGATCCGGAAGAATGTGTTGATCTGGCAATCAAAGGGCAGGAAAGATATGTGGCTGAAAATAAAAAATAGTTTTGTTTATTTTGTTACGTAAGTACGGACGTATATACGTTGGTATATACGAAAGTGACTATTGTGGTAGCTGTTTTTTGTTTGGGTGGAGAAAAAGTACATACGGTAGTATGTACTTTGATATATACCACAGAATTCTCTAAGGAGATTTCTATTATATTTTACTTGACTTGTTTATTAGCATATTATATAAAAGATAGTTAGTAAGAATCCTACCGACCATAGCGAGAACCTTACAATCATCGATAATCCAAAGAGAAAAGGAGTTAATCATGGCGAAAGATGACGCTAAGAAAAAAATGGCAGGAGAAGATCAAAAGAAAAAGCCTTCGTTGCATATCGTTATGACAAATGGCGTAGACGGCGCTCATCAGAAGGACTTTAAAGAGCTTGGACTTCCAATAGACGCTTTTGTAAGAGCGGCACTCTGGCTCTCAGAAACAGGACACATTCCCGAGAAAGGAAGGCTTGCCCTGGCCGAATCACTGGTATTGAGATGCAAAAATATGGGCGAAGGTAATTTATTAGAGCGAGCTTGTAAGCTTGCCGCAAATTGGAGTGTGAAGTCCGTGAAGCTTTAAAAAAGAACGACAACAACGACAGAACCCAAAAAGGCAATGTCGGACCAGATATAATTAATCCGCGATGTCAACAGGCATCGCGGATTATGTTATAGATACATATTTATATTGAAAACAAAACCCCAATCCCGACGACTCGTCGGGACGGGGCAAGAACGTTATAACGGACGTTATAACGTGAAAGTGTTAATATGTCATTTCGATTCCGCTAAGCGGGAAGAAATCTCATTGTATTCACGAGATCCCTTGACTACGTCCCGACCCCCACGTCGGGACTACACTCCCTCCTTCGTCCCGCTAAGCGGGACTACGGAGGGCAGGCAGAATGACATTAATATAGCCTACAATTCCTTTAGCTTTTCCAAAAACTCCTTCTCGGCTTCGAGGAGATTTTTGTTTTTGAATTCAAAACGCAGAAACCCGTTATTGGCTTCGACTTCAAACAATCGGGCCACTTGGCTGGCTAATTTCTGATCAACAAAACTAAAAAGTGCTTTGGTATCGGCTGAGTCATTGTAAAAAACTCCAAAGATCTGACCTTGGGAAAAGTTTTTTTGAATTTCTTCCAAGATGTAGGGGACATCATTCTCAGCTGCTCGGGATTGGACAAAGTCTTCCGTGGAGATGAGTGACCAAGCAAGTTTTTGGTTGCCATTCCAATTAAGCCGGGCCATCACTCGGCCCCAAAGTTTGAGGAAGGGAAGTGACTTGGTTTTGTAGAGGTGGCGAATCACCTGAGATTGATCGGCCTTGAACTTCATCAGTTTGGCGGCCAACACCATGGCTTTGGGAGTGGTGTTGGGTTTTTGGAAGCTTTCCGTAGCTGAAATTATCCCGGTGAGCAAACCTTGAGCAATTTCATGATCCATTAGCTTTTCATCTTGCTCAAGAAACAAGTTAGCACAAATTTCTGCTACTGATGAGGCAGTCATGTCCACTGCGTTGACCTGGCCATAGTTCTCATTGGAACTATGATTGTCAATGTTGATCTTGGGAACTTCGAAAAATAGGTCGGTGTTATTTTGATGGGTCTGGCCAAGCGACTCAAGGCTGGCGGCGCCGAGAATAATGAGTAAATCATACCTGAATTCCGCTGGAACGAAGGAAAAATCTCGCGGATCAATAGCTCCTTTCTCAGGAGTGATGCGCACAATGAACTGATTATCCTTCTGCTCGGATTTCACGTCAATAATTTTATTGCGTTTGGTGTCAAACATCAAAAGAAAGTCTCGTGAACCGGCCAAATCCTTGATGAGCTCATCTGGTTCTTTCAAAAAGGAAATTTTTTGAGGAAATTTCTCAACAGAGTACAAAGCAATGTTTTTTTGTTTCTTTTTCAAGAGCCAGAAGGTGGCAAAAGCAGAAGACAGCACATCGGCCGATGGATTTTCAGGGGTGATCAAAAGAATATACTTTGATTTGTCTACTATCGACTTGAATTCTGAGACAACTTGATCAGGCATTTTGTTTTAGTTTGAAAAAATGATTGGTTAGGTTTAAAAGAATATCACAAAAGAAAACCAGACACAAGATTGACAAAAAGGGGCAGTTGTTGATTTAATGTCTTAAGAATTGTTTTTAATGTGATACGCAAATTAAGGCTATATTGGTTGAAATAAATAGGGATGGATTGACATAAACCAAGAAAAAGAAAGAGAGGCGCGAAATGAAAAAAAACCATGTTCTTTCAATTCCGGGAATTGTGTTGGTGGTCTTGTGTGTTCTTATGAATCCTGCCAATGTCAAAGCTCAAACCGGAGAGACAATTTATGTTCCACCGGGAAGCAGAGTAATAATCATTCCGGAGAAAGTCTTCGGGTCAAATCAGCCATTGATTATTGAACCGAAGCAGGGAGTGGCTGCTTCTCCAGGTTCTGGCCCAGAAGCCATCGTTGTATTACCACCAGGAAAAGAATATATTCCGGCTGTGCCACCAATGATAGGCCGTTGGTCCTGTGATAGATATCAATATCACGGAGACTGGGGACGATGGCAAAAGAAGAGGTATTCTCGGCAGCGTGATCCCTACTGGAGAGAAAGAGGGTGCTGGTAGGGATAAAAGCAAGCATGAGGCACAAAACAAAAGGGCGTCTTGAAGCAAGAGACGCCCTGAACCTTTTTTGTAGGCTTAGGAGATTTTTCGAAAAATACCTTATTTTAGGCGCTTATATACAGTTTTTTGGAGTTAAATATAACGAACAAATATATTTGACAAATAAAGCATAATAGTGTATAATATATAGACGGTAAAGGAAGTATGTGCAGAATAAAAAGGATAGAAAAGATATTCAATTTCTGCTTAAATAACTGATTGACAGAATTGGGAAAGGAGGCAAATCATGAGATATGTAATTGTAGTTCTTTCACTGGTTAGTTTGTTGTTGGTTGGCAACGGTGGCGGAATAGCCTATGCGGGTGATCAGTATGCACCTGCCCCGCCAGATCATAAGAATGGTAATCCGAGGAGAGCCCAGGAATGGGCTTGGGCCACCGCAGAAGCGGCTCGGGCTGCGATGGAATACAATCGGATTCTGCCAACCCAAATTATAGATTGGGTAGGCGGTGTCGGGCAAACTGCCCTCGGTTTGTATGACCGCTACGACTATATCCAGAATCGATGGGATGACAATGGCAGATGGTCATCCCGGCAACGCGGAAGGGGTCGGAGTCGCCAACGATATTAAGATTAGGGCCGGACCCTTACCCATCAGCCATAAAAACATCTTCCCCCCGTGTGATTTGTGTGAGTATTACTCCACAATATTGCACGGGGCGTTTTTTTATTTGTTTTTTTTTAAATTACAAGATTCGATTTATCTTCTCTCTTTTTGAAGAAGGAGTTGAATTTGTAAGTTTTAAATTCAGGGGGAGTTCGTCTAAATGGCTGGCGACTACTGCCTTTTAGACTAACCCCTCCTAGCCTCCCCTTAGGAAGGGGAGGAGAAAAAGACATTTCATAATTCAAGAAAATTCTTTGGGCATAAAAAACAAAATGTGGTAAAATAATAAAAAAGAAATAAGAGATATTAATTGAGATTTAAGAGCCAGGGAATGCTTCGAAAAGTATTCCAGTCTTTGGTTAGTATCTTGTAAGCGACCTAAATATATGAGTGTATAATACGAATCTACAAATGAATGCGAATAGTATAATACTAATACACTAATTTATTCGAATGATACAAATATGCGAATAAGCCCTATAGGTGTTGAATAAAAAGATTAGCATATTTGTAGATTAGCATAAATTCGCATCATTAGTATTACAATAGTGTCAATTTGTATATTAGGGTCTCTAGAATATAAAAATAAAATGGACAAAAATGTTGCTCGCTATCGGCGGATGGTGACCAAAATCAACAAGCTCGAAAAGAAAACAGAAAATCTCAATGACAGCGATTTTGCTGCCAAAACTTCTTTGTTGAAACTTAGAGCTGAAAAGGGCGAAACACTGGAACAAATTCTTCCAGAAGCTTTTGCTCTGGTGCGCGAAGCGGCCAAGCGCAAATTGAAAC
>CAZKWX010000019.1:0-14522 GCA_964556685.1 uncultured Bdellovibrionales bacterium | reverse complement strand
GGGATGAATTAGACCAAATCCAAAACGATCTTACCCAGCTCACCCAAACGGTAGAAAACCTCAATTCTCTGACTTCTACCATAACCGACACCTTAATAGATCATGAAACCAGACTGCAGACGCTGGAATCGGGAATCGGGAATTCGGAATCCGAAACTCTTGAATTAACTCCAGAGTTAACTCTTCTGGCTTCGCACCTGACAACAACACAGCTTGAAGACGGCTATCTCTTCACCCTCAACGGAGACCTAAAGGTGGACAATATTGTGGCGGGGGAGGATGTGGAGGCGGAGGGAGATCTAGTGGGAGAAGGAATTGAATTGGGAAGTGGAAGCTCTGGAGAGGGCGTGATTGAAGCAGGAAAAAATGAAGTGATTGTTTTAACAGGAGCTGCGCAAGAAAATTCAAAAATATACATCACCACCAAAGGCAGCAACCTTGGCAAAGTGCTCTATTTCGATGAAGTGAAGGCCGGTGAGAGTTTTATAGTCAGGTTTGATGGAAATGTGGCTGATGAAAATATCAGATTTAATTGGTTGGTGGTGAAGTAGTATTTACGGATTACGGATTAAGTACAGATATACAGATGTACGAATTGCGCTGGTCCGAGTTTGTAACTCGGACCTTATGTTTTGGTTTTCTTGATTATATCTCCTTGTACTCTCTGACACTGGTAAACAAAGATCCGCATTATAAATGCGGACTAGCGAAGACAGCGTAGCCCTTGTCTAAATCTCGAGGTTTCACCGCGAGTACTTGTGGTGAAACCTCTACATTATAAGAAAAGCAACAAAAGAAACCCAGTTTCCCTGGAAATCCGGTTTCTCTATTTTAGAAAGGTAACCTTGTTTTTTCTGTATCTTTAAAGATACAGTTTTTATTCTCCCCTCCTTAGAAAGGAGGGGAAACAGGGGTGGTTGATTCTACAATTAACTTGCAACAATCGACTTGAATCGACTTGCCAAAACAAGGCTCGTCCCATACAATAACAATACTGAAAATAGGCTTAGAAATAACAAATAAAACCCCCAGCCCCGACGTATCGTCGGGGCGGGGCAAGAAAAAAATGGAAAGATTTGAGATAGAAGGCGGCAAGAAATTATCTGGAAAAATCGCAGTAAATGGCTCAAAAAACGCCACCGTAGCAATTTTGGCTGCTTCAATGATCAATCAAGGAACAACCACTCTCAAAAACGTGCCGCAAATTGAAGAAGTTAATCGCTGGGTGGAAATTTTGGAAAGCATCGGGGTGGAAATTCAACGCAAAGATAAGACACTGAAGATCGTTCCTCCCAAAAAAATCAAACTGGGCAAAATCGACAAACCAGCCGCTCGAAAAACTCGCAGTGTCATCATGCTCATTGGAGCACTGGTCAGTAAAATGAAAAAATATTCCATCCCTCAGGCCGGAGGATGCAAACTGGGAAAAAGAATCGTCAGTCCCCACTTTTTTGCTTTGGAAAATTTTGGGGTGGGCATTGAGACAAAGAAAGGAAGCTATGAAATTAATGCTTCCAAGTTTGGAAGAGCCGACCAAGTGGTGCTCTATGAGTCTGGCGACACGGTGACTGAGACAGCTTTGATGGCAGCCGCTCAAGTTCCAGCAAAAACTACCATTAAAATGGCATCGGCGAATTATATGGTGCAAGATCTGTGTTTCTATTTGCAAAAACTGGGAGTTAAGATCAAAGGAATTGGAACTTCCACGCTGGAGGTGAAGGGTCTTAAGAGAATAAACAGAAACATTACCTATAATATCGGTGAAGATCCAATCGAGGCCATGTTCTTCATTTCTTTGGCCATCACCACCAGGAGCAAGCTGGTGGTTGAAAGATGCCCCATTGAATTTTTGGAACTGGAACTGCTGAAGCTAGAAAAAATGGGACAAAAATACAGGGTCAAGAAAAGATATTTCTCCTACAACAAAAAAACCAGACTGGTTGACATTGAAATATATCCCTCTCAGTTGAAAGCTTTAGAAGAAAAAATTCATGCTCTTCCATTCCCAGGTTTGAACCAAGACAATTTGCCTTTTTTTGTTCCCATTGCCATGATGGCCAAAGGGCGAACTATGATTCACGATTGGACTTATGAAAATCGCAGCGTCTATTTTGCCGAACTCAATCGTCTGGGAGCAAAAATCACCTTGCTTGATCCTCACCGGGCCTATGTTGAAGGTCCGGCCAAATTCAAACCAGCTGAAATGATGTCGCCGCCAGCCTTGCGTCCAGCCGCAATAATCCTGGTGACCATGCTGGCAACCCCTGGCAAATCAGTCTTACGAGACGTTTATTCCATCAATCGAGGATATGAAAATTTGGAAGAAAGATTGCAGTCGATTGGAGCTAGAATAAAGATGATCGGGTGAAATTACTGGTTACTGATTGCTGGTTGCTGATTCTATAATACTAATCTGCGAATTTATGCGAATGATGCTAATATGCGAATTTTATAATACGAATCCACGAATTCATGCTAATCCGCAAATATGCGAATGAGGATTTGTAGAGACGTGGCACTGCCACGTCTGGCAGGAAAATGAAAGAAGTTAATTTGATCAAAACGAAAAAAGTGAAACTCTCCTTTGCTTGGTATGATATTTGGGTTGGCGTCTTCGTTGACGCTGACAGGAAAAAGTTATACACTTGTCCGTTGCCTTGTTTACTTTTGACAATTAATTATTAACTTTAAGTTACGAAGCTTATAAACAGTCACAAGATCCCCATTCGACTACGCTCAGGGCAGGCTCTCCACTCCACTGCGCTTCGGTCGGGATGACATATTTTTATGAGCTCCGCAATTCAAAGTATCAATAAAATGAAAAAATATTATGATGCAGTTCAGAAGTTTCATGACAAACACGAAATGAAAGGAACCAACAATGAAGATATGACTTTTCGTTTGAATCTGATGACCGAAGAATTGGGGGAATTGGCTAAAGCAGTGACCAAAGGGAAGCCGAAAGAAGAAGTGATTGAAGAGAATTTTGACCTTCTCCATCTGGTGATTGGCAACTTCATTTCCATGAGAGTGCCTTTTGAGGAGGTGGATAGAATTTTTTGGCAAAAACATGAGCGGCTCATGAACAGAGAGAAAAGAAGTATTGGAAACGGAAATTTTCGAGTGTCGGAATTCAAGAGCTAGATGCGGTAAACAGTCCCTCGGAGAGGGATCTCCCTTCGGGAGATAAATTGTAAATAGTAAACCGTAAATAGTAAGCTGTAAGGAAATACTGGAGGGTTGTTGGGGGAATTACTGATTTTAAATTTTCCCCCTCTTGGAGCAAGAGGTGGAGCAAAGCGAATGAGCTTTGCTCGGGGAGTTAGACGGGGTAGATTTAGGAGCTTCTAACCCCACCTAACCTCCCCTTACACTAAGGGGAGGGACACATAATATGATACTAAGAAAAATTGGCATAGATTTGGGCACGGCGAACACGCTGGTCTTCATACCCAAAAAAGGAATTGTGGTGAACGAACCGAGCGTTGTGGCAGTGACAGTAGATGACAATCGAGTTTTGGCAGTGGGGAATGAAGCCAAGGAAATGGTGGGGCGAACGCCGGAAGCTATCACGGCCTATCGGCCGCTCAAAAACGGGGTAATCGCTGATTATTTAGTGACCGAAGCAATGATGCGATATTTTATTGGCAAGGTCAGTCCGAGAATCAGATTGGTCCGGCCGGATGTGATGGTTTCAATCCCGGCTGGAGTAACCTCCACTGAGCGACGAGCAGTAGTTGAAGCCACGATCAAGGCTGGAGCCAAGAATGCCTATGTGGTCAAAGAACCAGTGCTAGCGGCCATTGGAGCCGGCATTCCCATCAACAGCGCTTCAGGCAATATGATTTTGGACATTGGCGGAGGAACATCAGAAGTGGCTATTATTTCTTTGGGCGGAGTGGTCAGCTCTCACAGTGCCCGAGTGGGAGGCAATAAAATTGACACGGCTATTGCCAGCTATATCAAAAAACGCCATGGTTTGGCCATTGGAGAACGAACGGCTGAAGAAGTGAAAATAGCCATTGGCAGTGCCATGCCATTGGTGAAAGAAGAATATGTTGAAGTGCGAGGACGCGATCTGATGGGCGGTTTACCTAAAACTATTCGAGTCTCATCCAATGAAATCACTGAAGCTATTCAGGATGAGCTGATGGAGATCATCAGTACAGCCAAAAGAGTGTTGCAAGAGACTCCGCCAGAGCTAGCCGCTGATGTGATGGATAAGGGCATGGTGCTTTCAGGTGGCGGGTCGCTACTCAAAAATCTGGACAAGATGATCACCAAAGTCACCGGAGTGCCATGTTATGTGGCTGACGATCCGTTGCTCTGCGTGGCTAAGGGAACTGGTGTAGCGTTGGATAATTTGGAGACTTATAAGAGGACGATACTTTTGAAATAAGGTAAGCGACCCTAATCTACGAATTGACACTCGAATGTTACGAATAACATCAACCACCCCTTAGTCCCCTCCTTGCTAAGGAGGGGAAAATAGGGGAGGTCATTCGAGTCATTCGGATGAGAATTCGTGTATTTGGGTCGCCTAGTAGTGCTCAACAATGATAAAATAATAGCCGAGTAAAAAGTAGACAATAAATGCGAGCTAATCTATAAAGAAATGTATAAGATCAACAAAAAATGTAAAAAGTGTGGCGCGGGAATCGATGTTAAAAGCGAATTTGATTTATGCTATTCTTGTTATGAAAAGTATAAGAGTGAAAAATTCATGAAGTATGGAAAAAAGAAGTGCAGCAAATGTGGAACGATGATCACTGGTGACAAGAAATTTTGCTACACGTGTTATCTGAAAGAAATAAAAAGACTGAAGATAAAGAATTGGTAACTAGTAACTAAAATGAAATTATTCAGAAATTTAACGTCAAAAAATACAGCTCTATTGGTTATTGATGTAAATAATGGTTGCGCTCACAAGGCATGTGAGGACAAAAAAAGAAAAATAACCTTCTCAAAAATTAGAAGGATGATCCCCTCTTTAAAGTCTTTTATTGAGCAATATAGAAAAACAATCAATAATAAAGTGATTTTTGTGAAAACAACTCCTTGGAAAAAAAAGTTTTTGCCAAGCAACATAAACGAATTATATGAAGATTCTAATGCCTGTTACTACAGCAAGGACAGTAGTGGATTTGCAGAAGAATTCTATAAGGTTCAACCACAAGAAGAAGATTTAGTCATAGAGAAAAACAGCTACAGTGCTTTTTCCAATAAAAAACTGACAGATTATTTAAAAAATAAAGGGATAAAATATTTAGTAGTGGTAGGGATATTTAGTGACGGCTGTGTTTTATCATCAGTTGCAGAGGGATTTTCTAAAGGCCACAGTTTCATTATTTGCGAAGACTTAGTTCAAGCAAGGGATGACAAAGCTAATCAGCAACTGCATAAACTGCTTTTACAAAGAACCTACCCCTATATGTATGGAAGAGTACTAAACTCAAAGGACTTTTTTAGAGAATGGGAGAATTCTAAATTTTAAACCAATGAAAATTGCTATTGATGCTTCTCGAGCGTTTTTGAAACAACGAACCGGAATCGAGGAGTATGCTTATCAAGTCATCAAACATTTACGAGGGAAACTCTCTGATCATGAGGTGGTTTTATATCTGCATCCCTATGGAAAAAATGTTGACTTTGATTTGCCGAAAAATTGGCAGACGAAAAAAATCACTCTGACTCATCTTTGGACCCAAATGGGGCTTTCTTGGGAAATGATGACGGAAACCTATGACGTGCTTTTCATTCCAGCTCACACCGTGCCGATGATTCATCCCAAAAATACAGTGGTGACTATTCATGGCTTGGAATATGAGCATAGCCCGGAAAGTTATTCGCTCTATGCCCTTTGGTTTCATCGAAATTTTGTGAGAAAAAGTTGTCGTTGGGCCAAAAAGATAATTGCCGTTTCGGAAAGCACTAAAAATGATTTAAAAAGGTATTACAAAGCTTCCGGGAAAAAAGTCGAAGTAATCCACAACGGTTACGCAAAAGCACCAAGAGGAAGCTCAAAAATAAAAAATCCGTCGAATACGAGATACATTCTATCACTGGGCAGAGTTGAAACCAGGAAAAACATCATTGGCATCGCTCGAACTTTCGATATTTTGCGAAAAGAATATGACTACCAGGGAGAATTGCTGCTAGCGGGAAAGCCGGGCTATGGATACCAGAAAATAAAAGCAGAACTAAACAAAATGGATTGCCGGCACTACATCAGGGAGCTGGGGTTTGTGTCTGACAAGAGAAAATGGCGATTGCTCAAAGAGGCTGACGTGTTTCTTTTCCCCTCGCTTTCAGAAGGATTTGGAATTCCAGTGCTGGAAGCACAAAATGTCGGCGTGCCAACAATCACATCCAACATCCGACCTTTCACGGAAATCGTGAAAGATAAGAATGTTTTAGCGGACCCCAAAAAACCAGAGGAGATGGCTCAGGTGGCCAACAAAATAATCACCAACAATATATTTCGCAGAAGAGTGATTGAAAGAGGAAAAGAAAATGCCAAGAGATTTTCTTGGAATAAGTGCGCCATGGAAGTGGCAGAAGTGCTAGCCAGTTTTGATAAGTAATTTATGTAATGTCATTTCGACCGGATCCCGCTTTAGCGGTAGAAGTAGAGAAATCTCATAACCGTCACGAGATCCCTCGACTTCGTCACGGTCGCTTATGAGCGACCTGATGACTACGCTCGGAATGACATTTTTATGGTACATACTATAGTATATACCACGGTACGTACTATTTTTATTTTCTTTTGAATTACGAAATATCCATTTACCCCTCCCCTTGTTAAGGGGCTGTGCTCGTTAAAGGTGAGTGCAGGGAGGGATTCGTTAAAATGGCCGGCGACTCTAGACATTCTGGTTAGTTCGCCATCCGACAAACCAACTCCCGAGAATTGCTCATCCGCAATTCTCCACCCTCTTTAGAAGAGGGGGAAAAGGAAAGATGAGCTTCGTAATTTAAAGACTTATGAAAAGATATTGCTATTTAAATGGGAAAATCATTCCTGAAAAGGAAGCTAAAATAAGTATTAATGACGTAGGACTGCTTAGAAGCTATGCAGTTTTTGAATTTATAAAAACAGTCAATGGAAAACCGTTTCTTTTTGAAGAACATTACAATCGATTGATAAATTCAGCAAAAAGTCTGTGTCTCAAGGTGCCATTAACTCAGACGGAATTGGAAAAGCAGATAGAAAAACTGCGGCGAAAGAACAATTTCGAAGAAACCACCGTAAAATTCGTTCTAACAGGTGGAGAAAGTGAAGACGGCATAACTTGTGACTTCGAGACGCCCAACTTTTTCATTTTGATGAGAAAGTTTCCTGAAATTCCCGAAAAACTATACACCAAGGGTGTCAAACTTATCACTCATGATCACAAGAGAGAGAATTCTTCCAGTAAGACTACTAGTTACTTAACCAGATTGAAGCTGCAAAAAGAAAAGGACAGGAGGAGCGCTTTTGAAATTCTCTATGTTCATGACGGAAAAGTTTTTGAAGGCGCTACGTGCAATTTTTTTCTGTTTAGGGGCAATAAATTGATCACCACAAAGGATGGAATTCTTAAGGGGACTACCAGAGATTTAATTATTGAATTAGCTGAGAAAAATTTTCAAGTAGAGGAGAGAAAAATAAAAGTTAGTGAAATTCAAAAGGCCGATGAGGCTTTCACGACAGCTACCCTAAGAGGAGTTGTTCCAGTAGTGAAAATTGATAATCAAAAAATTGGTGATGGAAAAGTGGGGAAAAAGACAAAAAAGCTGTTGAAATTATATAAAGAGCGCCTGGAAAAGGTATAGGATCAGACTGTCTGTAGCCACCGGCCATTTTGACTAACTCCCCCTAGCCCCCTCTTATCAAGAGGGGGGGGACGAGTCTCATAATTCAAAATAACTAACAAATTGAAAGATAATCTAACAATAAAAGGAAAAGAGTATAAGTTTCCAATCTACCTGCCCGATGCGACTCGGGCAGTTGTTCGAAGTCTGGACAGTCAGGATTTGAATAACATTGGAGTGCAGGGCGTGGTGGTCAATACCTATCACTTGATGACAAATCCGGGCATGTCAGTGTTGAAGAAAATTGGAGGCATCAAAAAGTTTATGGGCTTTGATGGTCTGGTAGTTTCTGACTCAGGTGGCTGGCAGATTTTCTCCATGATCCATCGTCCTTCTGAGCGCGTGGATCAACGTGGGCTAAATGCGGACTTACGCGAAAATAAAAGATATTCTGGTGGGATGACGGAGCTAAGCTCTGGGTACCCGGAGCTTAGCTCCAATAGGGAGCATCATGGAAGGATCACCGACGAAGGAGTTATTTTCGGATCAAATAACAAGAAGAAGGAACTATTTTCACCAGAAAAATCTATTCAAGTTCAATTTGACATTGGTTCGGATATAATTATTTGCTTGGATGATTTCACTGATCCGAAGGCTAAGCCGGAGCAAGTCAAGAAGAGTGTGGAACGAACAATTCTTTGGGCTCAGAAAAGCCGGGAAGAATTTGATCAACAAATTAAAGAGAGAAAACTAACTGACGAAAACAGACCTCATATTTTTGCTGTCATTCAAGGGAGTTGGGACCGGAAGCTACGAAAATATTGTGCAGAAGAATTGTTGAAAATTGGTTTTGATGGATATGGCTATGGAGGCTATACTGTCAATGACAAAAAAGAGCAGGATTTAAAGATGGCAAAATTTGTGGCCGAATTGATCCCTAATGAATATCCTAAATTTGCTCTGGGATCAGGAAAGCCAGTTGATATAGCTCGATTCACTCAACTCGGCTGGAATATTTTCGACTGTGTGCTACCCACTCGTGATGCCCGGCACAAGCGACTCTATGTTTTCAAAAAGGATATCAAGACTGTCAAAGATTTAGCTGATCCAAAGAATCATGACCACGTCTATATTCATCGAGAGAAATATCGTCGAGATGAAAAACCAATCAGTCAATTCTGCGATTGTCACACCTGTCAAAATTTTTCTCGCGCCTACCTTCATCATTTGTTTAACATTGATGACTTCGCAGCCTATCGATTGGCAACAATTCATAATTTGAGAGTCTACATGAAGGTAATACAAATGTTGCGGAAATAATACAAATGTTGCGAATGGAATGCGAATGATGCCAATATGCTAATGATGCAATACGAATTACAAATCTATGCGAATGATGCCAATATGCTAATGATAAATTAATAAATGAAAAAATTATGGAGGGGAAGAAGTATGAAAAAATTATTTATCCACGTTTGTCTTATAAAATAACCGGAGTGCTTTTTAAAGTTCACAATGAACTGGGAAACCATTGTCGTGAAAAACAGTACTGCGATGCTATCGAAAAACTTCTGATTGAAGAAAGAATATCTTATCAGAGAGAGATAATAATTCAATCAGGAAGTGAATATGTGGAAAATAATAGCAATAGAATTGATTTTATAATCGAAGACAAAATTATTTTGGAAATCAAGGCCAAAAGAGGGATCGATCGAGAGGATTACAACCAAATGCAAAGATATTTAAAATTTTCAAATAATAAATTAGGTGTCTTGGTTAACTTTCATCAAAAATACTTAGTGCCTAAACGTATAATCAATTCACATACCAAGGAATAATTCGCATTCATTAAGTATTACGAAATTATATTCGCATATTAGCGTCATTCGCATAAATTCGCGTTATTAGTATTACATTATGAAACCAAAAATAGCCCTTGTCCACGATTTTCTCCTCTATTGGGGCGGGGCAGAAAGTGTGTTGAAGAATTTGGCTGAGCTCTATCCCGGGGCGCCGATTTATACGTTGCTCAAAAACGATGAGCTGGTGAAAAAATACTTCGCTGACAATGAAGTCCAAGCTTCTTTTTTGGAAAAATTTCCCGCTTGGTGGAAAAAGCGTCACAAACTTCTTTTTCCCATGATGCCATCGGCGGTCGAGTCTTTTGATCTGCGTGAATATGATTTGGTAATTTCCTCTTCTAGCGCTTTCGCCAAAGGGATTGTGGTGAAATCGAAAATCCCCCACGTTTGTTATATGCATGCTCCGATGCGTTATGTTTGGGATTGGGGACATGAATATTTGGAAGAGCAAAGACTGAAGGGAAAAAGCAAACTGATGCTGCGATTTTTTCTTAACTATCTTCGCATGTGGGACCGGGCCAGCGCTCAACGACCGGATCATCTGATTGCTAATTCGAAATATACGGCTCAGCGGATTCAAAAATATTATCGCAGAGAAGCAGAAGTGATCTATCCTCCAGTGAACGTAGAAAAATTCACCGCCCAGAAGGAAAATGAAGGATATTTTTTGACTGTAGGTCGACTTTCGGCTTATAAAAGAGTTGATCTTATCATTGACGTTTTCAAGAAATTGAATTTGCCGCTGGTAATTGTGGGTGATGGACAAGAAAGAGAAAGACTTCAAAAAATGGTCGGAAGTGGTGATCAAATTAGAATTTTGGGGTGGATGGAAGATGAAAAGTTAGTCAAACTTTATCAAAATGCCAGAGCTTTTGTTTGTGCCAGTGTTGATGATTTCAACATCACCGCAGTTGAAGCTATGGCGGCTGGAAAGCCAGTGATCGCCCTACGCCAAGGCGGAGTGACTGAAATAGTGATTGAAGGAGAGACAGGAGAGTTTTTCGATTCAGCCAAGATGGAAATAGCCGCTGATGGAGTGCGAAGATTTATTGAAAATGAAAACAATTATGATCATTTGAGAATTCGTCAAAGAGCGGAAAAATTTTCTAAGGAAAGATTTCAAGAGAATTTTATAAGCCATATAGATTCGTTAAAAGTAGAAAAATAATTCGATGAAACTTGAAATTCGCAGTCCCGACCCTTTGGGAATTTTAGGATCAACACAATATTTTGTGGAAAATGCGAAATTTGTAAGAATTGACCAGGGACGACTGAAGGAAGCAGCGAAAATAATTGGCAGAGAAGCTAAAAAAGGAACGGATATTTTAGCAGAAGATTTCAATATGACAGGAAAATTAGAAAACGATATTCAGCTGGTCTTCGTTGAAAATACTATTAATTTTTGTTATTGGTCGGATTTAAACAAGCCTCGTTTCTCAATTGAATATCCCAAAGGAAATTTTGTTGAAGGGGGTTGGTGGGGCATGGTTGCTTGTTTTCGAAGAGCCCTGGATGAAAAAGTTCCCATGCTAGACGCTCGATGTCTTTCTCAATTCGATTTAGAGAAAACCAAGCATTTTTTTCGGAGCGCGAATGATCAGGAAATACCTTTGATGGAAAAAAGGGTTGAGTGCCTGAGAGAGGCTGGAAAAGTTCTTCTCGAAAAATTTGATGGAAAGTTTAACAACGTTTTAAAAGAAGCCAACTACAATGCAATTGAATTAGTAAGAAAAGTATATAAACATTTTCCTCTTTTTCGAGATGAGGTCGAGTTGGACAACAGAAAAGTCTTATTTCTTAAAAGAGCACAGATTATTCCCAATGATCTAGTCTATTTGGAGAAGAATAATCTAGGTTTTAAAATCAAAGATATCGATCAACTAACTATTTTCGCTGATTATAAAATTCCTCAAATTTTACGGTCTTTGGAAGCGACCGAATATAATAAGGAACTAGCATCCAAGGTGGATAGCGGAGTCAGAATAAAACAGGGCAGTCGAGAAGAGATAGAAATCAGAGCCAGCGCTATTTGGAGCGTGGAACTGATTAGGCAAGAATTGAATGGCAAATTTTCTGCCAACCAGATTGATAATACTCTTTGGTTGATTAGCCAAAACAAGAAGGAAAATATCAAACCATATCATCGAACCAGAACAATTTTTTATTAAGAAAATGTTTTGAAAAATATCAACAAAAAACAATGGCAATATTTGAAAGGAGCCCACAAAAGAAGCAATTTGTCTCATGCCTATCTTCTGGCTGGAACGGAAGGAGTAGGCAAGTTTGATTTAGCAGTGGATTTTATTGGGTTGATTAATAATGTCAAAGAAAAAGAGAGAATTCTGGATCAATCTAATCCCGATATTTTCATTATAGAGCCAGGGGTAGCGACTCATGGGAAAAAGGTTCGGAAAAAAGATATTTCCATTGAGCAAGTGAAAGAGGCGGTGGGAAAGATGAGTTATCATGCTTATGGGTTAGATTATAAAATGCTGTTAATCAGAGAAGCTGAAAAAATGACTGCCACTGCGGCCAACAGCTTGCTGAAACTCATCGAAGAACCAAAAGAAGACACAAAAATAATTCTCATCGCCCATCAAGAGCAAAAAATCCTGCCTACTATCAGGTCTCGCTGTCAGATTATTCGCTGCAATCCAACTGATTCAGCTGAAATTGAAAAATATCTTAAAGAAAAGTATGCTGACTTCAACAATGAAGAGGTAAAAAAATCAGCCGAGCTTTCTCGAGGAAGATTGAAACTGGCTGAAAAATATTTGCAGGATGAAAAGCTCCGAGTCGAAGTTGAAAAGCACCAAGAAAAGCTTCGGATGGCTTTGAAGGGCGGCATTTTGGACGGTTTGGATTTAGCCGGTTCATTTGGCAATGACCGTGAAAAAGCACTGGAAGCGTTGAATGAGTGGATTTGGCAAATGCGAGATTTTCTAGTTAGCGCGATCAATGATAATCAGGACAGAAAAATTATCAAGAGAGTTAATCAGATGACCAGGGAACTTGTCGAGCTGCGATCAGTGATAAAAAACACCAACGTCAATCAAAAGATTCAACTAGAAAACTTTTTTGTGCAGCTTTCTTAGGAAGCTAGGCTTCAGAGGTTATTAAGACACCCGACGTCTTTAAAGACGTCGGGTGTCTTAATGATAGAAGCCGAACCTCAGAGATTGTCAGGTAAGAAGCTACTGCGCTGGTCACTGCGCTGGTCCGAGTTTGTAACTCGGACCTTATGTTTTGGTTTGCTGTCTGCCTTGGTTTACCATTTGCCTCAGCTTCACTCCCACAAAGGATCGGCTTTCAACCTGCAATTTGGATTAGCACTTGACCAATACCAGTCTTCGGGCTTATTGACATATCTTTTTCTGACTGGATTGCCATGAATATATTCCAATTTCTGAAGCAAGAACTTTTCACTGGTGATTTGTTTAGGCATATTGCTTGGCTTCCAAAATTGATATCTATTTTTTTCATCAATAAATATCTTTAAAACATTTGGCTCTGTTTCTTGGATGTTTTTGTATAATCTTTTGGAGGTAAACTTTTTAAAGTCTCTTAGAAACCCAATCACATCTTCCGACATGACTACTAGGTGAATGTGATTGAGCATGAACACAAATCCGAAAAGTTTGATTCCTTTGTTTTCCTTGCAATATCGTAAAGAGTCTGCCAGAATCTCCCAACGATTGTGACGATCAAAAATGTAATACCAGTTTTTTATGGTTAAAGTAAGATAATAGCTTCCAAAAGTTGCTCTTTTGTTGATTTTAACAGTGGGCATTTTGTTTTGGTTTTCTTAGTTATATCTTCTTGTACTCTCTGACGCCAGCAAACAAAGGTCCGCATTGCAAATGCGGACCAGCGCAAAGTAAAAGCCAGTAACACGCCCAGAATTTGTCGCCAGTTATACGCCAGCAAACAAGACCTCACCCATGAATTAATCATCCGTAATTCATTCCCCTTGGTAAGGGGAGAGGATGAGTACAAAAGAAGCCCAGTTTCCCCGGAAATTAAGTTTCAATGGTTTTAATATAAATTTTTTTGTGGTATTCTGTAGTTGAAATAGCAAAACCGGCCTATGAATTTTGTTAAAAACAAAAAGAAATCAAAAAAAAGAATGAAAAAAGACATTTTCCAGACCATATTCCATGGCACCAGTTTTTATATTCTTCTGTCAGTTTTGATTGCGGGAATTTTTTTCTCTTTTGCGGTCTATTCCAGCGAAAAAAATATTAAAATAAAAGCCAAAGGGACTGAAGAAGTGAGCAAGGGCAGCAAAGTGCATTTGCTTTTTTCATCCGAGGTGATCAAGGGAAGCATCGAAGATGGATTGCAAATCAGTCCTGACTTGAAAATTCAAACCAAATGGATCAACGACAAGGAGCTGGAAATTATTCCCCAGGAAACAACCATTCCCAACACTGAATATCAAATCAGTTTCGTCGGGGCCAAGACTAGCTGGTTTGTTCTGTTTTCTGAAAGCGTTACTACAGTTTTTCGCTCACCCATGGTCCCCTCAGTGAAAAAAATTGTTCCAGTCAATAACGCTACTGACGTGGATTATTCACAAAATTTGATTGTCGATTTCAACCGACCTTTAGCAAAAGACTTTGCTTTGGAAGTGACCATTAATCCTTTGACTGGATTTGAACACCAATTGAGCGAAGACAGAAAAAGATTGGTCATTAAGCCAGTTGAGCCAATGAAGAAAGAAACTGAATATCAATGGGAAATTAAAGTCAAACACAAAGAGCAAACAGATTTTGAAGAAATAATCTATCATGAATGTCCCCTGATAGAGTATTTCTTCAAACACAAAGAGCAAACAGATTTTGAAGAAATAAGCTATCAGGG
>CAZKWX010000018.1:0-14640 GCA_964556685.1 uncultured Bdellovibrionales bacterium | reverse complement strand
GGCGACTTTGGGAACTTTCATGTTTTTGGTGGTGGTTTTGAGCTGGTCATTCGGTCCCGGGGCGCGGTTCACGAGAACGTCAATTCAGCCAGACGGAACTGTCGCAGTAGAACAAACAGAAACGATGTTTGGTGCTATCAATTCCACCGAGCTGTTGATTTTGGGAGGGGCGTTTTTTATGATTTTGTTTGGAATAATCACGTTTTTTGCAGTCAAAAGAGCAGAGGAGACTGTTTGATCCTACTTCGTCCCGAGTACTCTTTTAAAGAGTACTCGCTCGGGACTACGGAACAAGAGTCCAAAGCTTGTTGCACACTTCATAGCTTTCCTGATCTTCGTAGCCTTGGCAAAGTAGGTAGCGACGAAGTGCTCTAGGGTTAATACCATTTTATTAGGACAGAAATAATTAAACAACAAAGAAAATGGACTATCGCAATCTAGAAAGTCAAGACTCTGATGTGATGAAAACTGTCAAAGCAGAGGAACAAAGGCAAGCCAACGAATTGGAATTCATTGCATCAGAAAACTATGTTTCGGAGGCGGTGTTGGAAGCGATGGGAACAGTTTTGACTAACAAATATTCTGAAGGGTACCCAGGTCATCGCTATTATGGAGGCAACCAGGTAATTGATGATGTGGAAACTATTGCTATTGAAAGAGCAAAGAAATTATTCAATGCGGAACATGTCAATGTGCAACCGCTTTCTGGTTCACCGGCCAACGCAGCGGTCTATTTTGCTTTTCTAAAACCAGGTGACAAAGTAATGGGGCTTAAACTTGATCATGGAGGGCATCTTTCTCATGGACACCCGATAAATTTTTCTGGGATGCTCTATGACTTTTCCCAATATGAGGTAGATCCGAAAACTGGTAAAATTGACATGGAACAAGTGCGAGAAATCGCCCTGAAAAAAAAGCCGAAAATGATTGTAGCCGGCTATAGTGCTTATTCGCGAGAAGTTGAATGGAAAAAGTTCAAAGAAATTGCTGATGAAGTGGGAGCTTTCACTTTTGCTGATATTGCTCACACAGCTGGGCTCATTGCTGCTGGGAAGATGGATAATCCCGTGCCGATTTTTGATGTTGTTTCAACCACCACTCACAAAACCTTGCGGGGGCCGCGAGGAGCATTAATCATGTGTAAGGAAAAATTTGCCAAGCAAGTGGACAAAGCAGTTTTTCCTGGAATGCAAGGCGGACCGCATGACCACATCACCGCTGCCAAAGCAGTAGCCTTTGGAGAAGCATTAAAAGATGATTTCAAGGAATATGCTGGACAAGTGATCAAAAATGCTCAAGCTATGGCAGAAGAGTTCATAAATAAAGACTTCAAAGTTATTTCAGATGGAACTGACAGTCATCTGATGGTGGTTGATATGACCAGCAAAGACATTGGTGGAAAAGATTGTGAGGTGATTTTGGAAAAAATCGGAATTTCTGTTTCTCGCAGCACCATCCCTAATGATCCTAATCCACCCATGAATCCATCAGGTGTGCGTTTTGGAACACCAGCGGCAACTACTCGTGGAATGAAAGAAGATGAGATGAAACAAGTCGTGCAGTGGATTGATGAAGCGATTCAGAATAAAGAAAACGATGACAAACTAGCAGAAATCAAAGAGCAAGTGAGAGAATTATGCGGAAAATTTCCTGTACCGGGGATTGGGTGATTGATTGTTGGTGCGGGCTGCGGGCAATATTATTTTTCTCGCATAAGTTCGTCCAGATTGAGTTTTGAAGGTCGAACTTGGCGGAAAAATAACATCACCCGCACTAACTGATTTTAAGATCGAAACTATTTAGCCGTTATTTGTTTAGAGCTAAAAATAAGATAAATGAAAATAATTGATGGAAGATCAATCGCGGAGGAAATTTTAGATGAAGTCAAAAAGGAGGTCGAAGTGATTGAGGGAAGACCCTACTACGCTACCTACTTCGCTAAAACTACGAAGGTCAAGAAAGCTTCGAAGGGCAGGAGGCCGGGACTGGCGATAATTTTGATCGGGGAGAGGGAAGATTCAACAATTTATGTGGGGCTAAAAGAGAAGAAAGCTAAAGAGGTTGGAATTGACACACACTTATATAAATGTGATTCGTCCACCGAAGAAAAAGAAATCTTTGAGGTGATTGAGCATCTAAATAGAGATGAACAGATTGATGCGATTTTAGTCCAACTTCCATTGCCAGAAAAGTTTGATACGAACAAAATAATAGAGAAAATAGATCCCAAGAAAGACGTGGACCGATTTCATCCGGATAATTTGAAAATCCTACAAAGTACTTGCAAACACGGACACGTTATGCCGCCAGTTTTTTCTGTGATACTCAAAGTGCTAGAGCAAGTTGACTATAACTTAAAGGGAAAGGAGGTCTGTATCATTGCTAACTCGGATGTATTTGGAAAAAATCTGACTAAAGTATTAGAGTGTCGGGAAGCAAGCGTTGTCATGGCTACACCCGAAGAAGAAGATTTGGCGAAAAAAACCGTTAAAGCAGACGTTTTAATTTCAGCGGTTGGTCAACCTGAATTTATTAAGGATTATATGATCAAGGAAGGTGCGGTGGTGATTGATGTTGGAATCACCAAGGAAAATGGAAAAGTCTATGGTGATGTTGATTTTGAAAACGTTATTGAAAAAGTTTCGTATATTACACCAGTGCCGGGAGGAGTGGGACCAATAACAGTGGCGATGCTTTTGAAGAATGTGGTTGCACTTCGTGCCGCGGACTTGCACGGACAAGACGCGGATTAACGCGGAAGGGTGGAAGACATAATCAACGGACGAAATCCCCCTAGAAAATGTGACTCATAAATTCGTCTACATTTTGAACAAAGCTCATTCACTTCGCTCCACTTTATAAAGGAGGAAAGAAGGGCAGAAAATACCTTAGTCTCGCTTAATGGGACGGGGCAAATACCCCAGTTAAATAGCGCGACTACGTCGCGATTTAACGGGGCTAAGGAAATGACGAGAAGAAAGAAGATAATTATTTGGGTAATTGTAATCCTAGTTGTGCTAGGCGGGATTGGGTTTGCTATAAGTCGAAGAGGCGACAAAGTAGAATATCAAACCGAAATAGCCGTAAGAAAAAATGTGGCGCAAACAGTTTCAGTCACTGGCACAGTTCAGGCGGTGGAACAGGCTGATTTGGCCTTTGAATCAACCGGGACAGTTAAGGAAATTTGGGTGGACGTGGGAAATGAAGTGAAAAAAGGACAAAAAATTGCTCGAATTGACTCAAGTGTTTTGAATTCACAGTTAGCTGAAGCTCAAGAATCATTGGCAATTCAGCAGGATACTTTGAGTAACATGCGACGTCATTGGGACGACTACACTCCAGATGAGCAAGATGTGCAAAAAGACACAGTGGACAAAGCAGCAGCGGCAGTGAACACAGCTCGAGCTCAAATTTCAAAAACGGTTCTTCGTGCTCCCATGGATGGAATTGTAGCCAAGCGTCATGTTGAGCCCAACGAGGTGGCTACTTTTGGATCAACAATTGTGACCATCATTAAGCCAGGTCAATTGGAAATTGAAGCTGATGTGCCGGAATCTGATATTGCTAAAGTTGCTCTGGGTCAAAATGCTGAAGTGGAATTGGATGCGATTGATGACGAAATGTTCCGAGCCAAGATCATTGAAACTGATCCGACTTCGACAGAAATTTCTGATGTTGTTTATTATAAAGTGACTTTGAATTTTGAATCCAACGATGATCGTTTTCGGGATGGAATGAGTGCTGACATCGATGTGCTCACAGCCGAAAAGAAAAGTGTGATTGCTGTTCCCAATCGAGCAGTGAAAGAGGAGGGCGGTAAAAAATATGTAGAGATTTTAGAAGGTGAAAACCAAGTGCGAAAAGCTTATGTGAAAACTGGGCTGAAGGGAGATGATGGAGAGGTTGAAATTATTTCAGGTGTGAAAGAAGGGGAGAAAGTGATTGTTTTGAAAAACGGGAACGGAAAGAAGTAATCTGTGAGTTGTCAATTATCAATCAATTCTCAATGATCAATGGTTATTGATTGATTATCAAAAGTCAATTGCCAGTTTATGGATAAAGTCGATAGAAAATTTGACTCAAGCGCACTTGAAGAAAGGGTGGCTTGTTTTGCAGAAAGGGTAATTATTCTTTGTAGAAAATTACCAAAGGATGCGATTAATCAAAGATTGGTATCTCAAGCAGTGAGTTCTTCAGGTTCATCTTTAGCCAATTATGCTGAAGCTTGTGAAGCAGAAAGCAAACGAGATTTTCAACACAAAATTGGAATTGTTAAAAAGGAATTGAGAGAGTCGAAAAACTGGCTTAGGTTGATTGCCAAGGCAAACCCAAGTTTCAAAGAAGAGTGCCGAGTATTGTGGCAAGAAGCCCATGAGTTGCTGTTGATAATGTCGAAATCTCTGGAAACCAGCAGAAAGAAAAAGAAAATTGATAATTAAGCGTCGGAAATTATCAGTTATCAGTGATCAATGGTCAGTTAATTTTCAATGATCAATAGTTAATTGATTACTAATTGATTATTGATCAATAATAATTGATAAATATGGAATCCCTAATTCAAGTCAAAAACCTTTGCAAAACCTATGAAAACGGTGGAGTGAAAACCCAGGCAGTTTGTGGGGTTGATTTTGAGATTGAAAAAGGTGAATTCGTGGCCATTATGGGTCCAAGCGGAAGTGGAAAATCGACCTTGATGCAAGTCTTGGGTTTTTTGGACCGACCAACTGAAGGGAAATATTTTTTTGAAGGAAAAAACACTAAGGATTTTTCTGACGACGAACTGGCAGAAATTCGTAACAAAAAGATTGGTTTTGTATTCCAATCTTTCAATTTGCTGGCCAGGACTTCGGTCTATGAAAATGTGGAGCTGCCGCTACTCTATGATTCTGGCGACAGGAATAAATCCAAAAAAACAGATCAAAGCGATAAAGAGCGTATTGAGAAAGCTCTCGAGTCAGTTGGACTTTCTCACCGGATAAAATACATGTCGAATCAACTTTCTGGAGGCGAAAAGCAACGAGTGGCGATCGCTCGAGCTTTGGTCAATGACCCCGAATTGATTTTTGCTGACGAACCAACTGGAAACCTTGATTCAAAATCTGGTTTGCAAATCATGAAAATCCTGCAACAGCTCAATGAAGAGGGGGAAACAATTGTGCTAGTTACCCACGAAACCTACACTGCTCAACATGCTAAGCGAATCATCAGCATTATAGATGGGAAGATTGAGCAAGATACTAAGGTGAACGAAAGGAAAGTGGCTGAAAACGAGAAAGACCTGAAATAAGCCTGCGTAAGAAATTATCAGTTATCAATGATCAATAGTCAATCAATTTTCATTGATCAATAGTCAATTGATTACTGATTGATCATTGTCGAGACCATCAATAGACTCTCGACATCCATATGTCCAGAACCAAATCATGAATTGGTTGATCAGCACAATCCGGGTTTCTTATCAGAATTTGATCGCACACAAACTGCGATCGTTTTTAACTATTCTTGGAGTTATCATCGGGGTGGCGGCGGTGATTGTGATTTTTTCAATTGGTCAATCAGCCCAGGATCTTATTCTTTCTCAACTGCGTGGAGTGGGGTCAAACCTGGTAGCGGTCATTCCTGGAGCAGCTGATGAAGAGGGGCCACCGGCGGCGGCTTTTGGAATTGCCATTACTACATTGAAGTATGAAGATTTAGAAGAGCTAAGAGACGAAAAAAACGTGCCAGAAGTGGAAGCGGGTGCTGGCTATGTCACTGGAACGGCCATAGTCACCTATGAGGGAGAAGAGAAAACGGCTAGCTATGTGGGAACAACGGCTAGTTATTTGGATGTTGAAAACACAGAGGTGGAGAAAGGAAGATTTTTCATTGAAGATGAAGAAACTAATTTGTCTCGAGTGGCAGTGATTGGCAGCACTATTGCTCAAGATCTTTTCGGAGATGAGGACCCGGTTAACAAGAAAATTGAGATCAAAGATCAAAAGCTAACAATCATTGGAGTAATGGAAGAAAGAGGTGCGGCGGCTTTTGGAATGTCAAATCAGGATGAAAGCATTTTCATTCCTCTTAAAACTACTCAGGAGTTGATTCTGGGAATTAACCACCTGGGATTTGTGCGGCTGAAAGTCCGCAATGAAGAACTGATTAATTCAGCCAAAGCCAATGTCTTGCTGACGATGCGGGAACAACACGACATCGACGATCCAGCTTTGGACGACTTTTCGGTTCGAGATATGGCCTCAGCGCTGGAAACTCTGACCAATGTGACCAATGTTTTGAGATATTTTTTGTTGGCTATTGGAACAATTTCACTCTTGGTGGGTGGTGTGGGAATTATGAACATCATGCTCATTTCTGTTCATCAAAGAATTCGAGAAATTGGAGTGCGCCGGGCAGTGGGAGCTAAAAAAATAGATATTCTAATTCAGTTTATTGCTGAATCTGCGACCGTATCTTTCATCGGTGGTGTGATTGGGATTATTGTAGGGATTGGAGTTTCGTTTCTTGCCGCTGTCATCATTCAAGCATTGGGATTTGAATGGAATTTTATTCTTTCGTTCTGGTCGATTCTAGTGGCTTCAGCGGTTTCTATCGCAATTGGTGTTATATTCGGTGCCTACCCGGCTCGAAAAGCATCGAAAGTAAGTCCAATGGAGGCGCTGAGATACGAATAAATTTAATGTTCAATGATCAATAATCAATGGTCAATCAATATCCAATGATCAATAAATCAATGATTATTAAATGATCAATGACAACTGATAATTGATAATTTAGGAAGTTTATCATGAAAACAGCATTGACATTGGCATTCAAAAATCTAAGGAATAACATTGGCCGGACCATCCTGTCGCTTTTGGGGATTGTTATTGGCGTGATGGCTATTATCGTGGTCATGTCTTTGGGTAGTGGAATGAAAGCTTGGCTGGTGGGACAGATGGAAAGTTTTGGAACGGATATGATTGAAATTGAAATAAAAGTTCCCAACACTGAGCAAGTCTCAGCGCACAATGTTGGTGGACAAGTAGGTGGTGCACAAATCACAACCTTCAAATTGGAAGATGCTGAAGAGGTGGCTGAACTTTCCAACTTGAGTGATTGGTATGGAGGCAATTTAGGTCAAGAGCTGGTTGCTTACAAAGATGAAAATAAGCGAGCCATGCTTTTTGGAGTGACAGCTGGCATTGCTGATGCCGATCCCAGTTTTGAGTTGGAAGGAGGCGAAATGTTCAGCCAAGAAGACGATGAAGACCTCAAACAGGTGGTAGTTCTGGGAAGTGGCTTGAAGATTGATTTGTTTGGTGATAGTCAAGCAGTAGGTAAGAATATTAAAATCAAGGATCAATCATACAAAGTCATTGGTGTGCATAAATCTAGAGGTAGCACTGGATTTTTTGACTATGACAGTCTGGCTTATGTTCCGGTTCGCACGTTACACAAAAAGATTCTGGGCATCGATTATATCACCTTTGCGTTTTATCGCGTCAAAGATATGGATAAAGTTGAACTGACAGCACTAGAGATGGAAGATGTGATGCGTGATCAACATGACATTGATGATCCGGATGATGATGACTTTGCGGTGATGAGTATGACTGAGGCTCTGGAAATGATGGACACGATCTTCAATACAGTGAACATCTTGCTTGTCGCTCTGACTTCAATTTCATTGATTGTTGGAGGGGTGGGAATTACTAATGTGATGTATGTATCAGTGACAGAACGAACTTTTGAAATTGGTTTGCGCAAGGCAGTGGGAGCAAAAAGGAAAAATGTTCTGCAGCAATTTCTGTTTGAAGCGATATTTCTCACTTTGGCTGGTGGAATAATTGGCATAATTGTTGGTTTTGGTTTGGCAAAAATTGCTGAATATGTTATAGCTCAATTAGGTTTTGTCCTTTCCTTTCCGCTCTCAATTGGTGCAATTGCATTGGGACTGATCTTTTCAGCAGCCACTGGATTAGTGTTTGGACTCAAGCCTGCTATCAGTGCATCAAAACTTTCGTCAATGGAAGCACTACGCAAAGAGTAGTATTAAGTATCATGTATTATCTCTAGAGTTATCTCTAGAGATAACTCTAGAGATGAGAAAATACATAAATCCCTCTGAAAAATATGACTCGTAAAGCTCGTCTATATTTTTCTTCTCCCTTTTTCAAAGGGAGAAAATCAAATAAACAATAGCTCAAAAAAATGAAAACACGACGAAAACTTGAAGAGCGAAATGTTCGTAAAATTTTTAAAGCTGGAAAAGTGACTTATGCGGTCACCCTTCCCATCGATACTATTCGCAAGTGGGGATGGAAGGAAAAACAGAAAGTTGTTTTGGAAGTTGATGAAAAGAGTAAGCAGATTATAATTAAGGACTGGGAAGAAAAGTAGGCACCAGAATTATTAGTGTGCTAGAAACGTCTAATTCTAATAATGAGTAAGAAGAAAATAAAAAATACTTCCCATAAAAATTCTCCCAAGGAGAAATCTTCTTCTGGTGAAAAAAAGCAAAAGAAAAAGGAGCCCTACTCCGTTCCGTCCCGCCAAGGCGGGAGAACTTCGAAGGGCAGGTCGAAGAAGAAAACTAGAAAGTCAAAGTGGGACTTGAGTAAGCTTTCAACCCAACAGAAAATTAAATATGGGGCGTTTTTGATTTTAGGAATTCTTGTTTTGGCAGCAATAGGAGTTTATGCCTATGGGCCATTGAACCGATTGACCTATCCTATTTTCAAACAAGTTCCTTTTCCAGTGGCTATTGTTGGTGAAAATAAAACAATCATAACGTCACGGGAATTGGTTCAAAACACGGAAGCGGTCAAAAAATTCTATGAATCCCAGGACTATGCTACATTGGGTCTCAGAGTCGATTTTTCAACTGACGAAGGAAAGTTGCGTTTGAAAGTTAAACAAAGAGACGTGCTGGACAAAATGATTGAAAATCATATTGTTGAACAGGAGGCCAACAATTTGGGAATTTATATTTCCAAAGATGATGCAGAGAATGAAATCAAATCCAAAGTTGAACAATACGGCAACAAAAAATCACTAGTCCTGAGCCTCAAGTCGCTCTATGGGTGGTCAATGAATGATTTTCGGGATAACGTGGTTATTTATCAAATGTATTTGAAGGAGCTAGCGAAAAAACATGAAAACCAGGCAAAAAATTCCGAAGATTATAAAAAGATAAAGACAGCTAAAAATGAGCTGAATAAAAATGGCAGCAACTTTTCCCAAGTGGTGAGAAAATATTCAGAAGGGGAAAGTGCAAAAAATGATGGCGAACTAGGTTGGTTTTCGAAAGAACAGCTGATTCCAGAAGTGGCCGATGCAGTTTTCGGGATGAACCAGGGAGAAATTTCGAAGATTATTATTAGTCCTTTGGGTTTTCATATTGTTATGTTGGAGCAAAAAAGAGTAGTTGATGGAGAGGAAATTAAAGAGGATAATAAGATGACAAAAGCTAAAGAAGAGGTTAAAATAAAACAGATTTTTGTTCGAGGTGAAAGTTTCATGGAATGGTTTGCAAAACAAAAGAAAAACGCACCGGTGGTAATTTTGATGAAAGAATATCAATGGGATGCAAACAGCGGGCAAGTGCGGTTCAGCGACATGAATATGCAAAAAGTGGAAGAGAAATTGCGTATAAAATCAGAAGGAGACCCCAGCATATAAATTTCGAATATCAAATTAAAAATGACAAATAATAAAAATACCCCAGTTGAATAGCGCGACTATGTTCCGCTAAGGGGCGGACAGGCGTGATTCAACGGGGCTTAGGAGTATGAAAATTACTATTGATGAGGACAAGTGTATTGGCTGCGGCACCTGTGAGCTAACATGTGGAAAATGTTTTAAACTTGAAGGAAACGTGGCCAAAGTTATTAGTCAAGAGTGCGGCGATTGCGACCCAAAACAAGCTGCAGAAGGCTGCCCGGTAGGGGCGATTACTGTTAAGTAAAGTGCTATCTTGAATTATGAAATACTTAATTATCCCTCCCATTCGAAAGGGGATGCTGAATTCAAAACTAATGAATTCAGCATCTTACCAAGAGGGGGAGAAAAATGAATTTTGTAATTCGAAAGCGTTACGTAACATGTTACGTAACAAAATAAAGTGAAATATAAACATTTCACAAATGTAATAAAAAATTGTATGTCTTTTGAACACGATAAATGATAAGTGTCAAAAATGAATGAAAAATTAAACGAAAAAGACAGCCCAGAAACAAGCTCAATCAGCATGAGCGCTGAGAAAAAAGAAGTCGATTCAGAAAAGTCTAAAATATGGAATAAAAACATTGCGCTGGTTTTAGTCATCAGTGTTGTGGTGAGCGCCTTCATCGGAGCGATTGCTGGTTATGCGGCCAGTAGCGCTGGAAACAAATCTCTCAGTGATCTAATGAAGAATTTCAAGGGCACTGAGGTAGCAAGTAATTCCGAATTGAACACAGCCGACTTACAAAATTTAGCTGCTGAAGAAGCCGCTGTTGTCAATGCAGTGAATCAATCATCTAAAGCTGTGGTGAGTATCATCATCACCAAAGATGTCCCCAAGCTGGACAACTTTTTCTCCAACCCGTTCTTTGATGATCCCTTTTTCAGTCCCTTTGGATTTCAACAGCAACAGCAGCAACAACAGGGTGAACCAGAGACTGAAAAACAAGAAATTGGCGGAGGCACAGGATTTATTGTCAGTGAAGAAGGATTTATTGTCACCAATCGCCACGTGGTGGCTGACGAAAATGCAGAGTACACCGTAGTGATGAATGATGGACAAAAATTTGAAGCTGAAGTGATGGCTCGTGATCCGCACATGGATCTGGCTATCATCAAAATCGATGCTGGCAATGATTTGCCGGTTTTGCAATTGGGCGATTCGGATCAGCTTAGAATCGGCCAGACGGTGATTGCCATTGGAAATTCATTGGGAGAATTTCGCAATACCGTTTCCAAGGGAATTGTTTCAGGACTCAAACGTGATGTGAGTGCTGGCAATGGACTGGGTGGTCAATCCGAACTCTTGGAAGAAGTAATTCAAACAGATGCGGCCATCAATCCAGGGAATTCTGGTGGACCAATTGTCAATTTGCAGGGCCAAGCTGTGGGAGTTAATGTGGCCATGGCTTTCGGAGCAGAGAACATCGGCTTTGCCATTCCCATCAATGAAGTTAAGAAGATCTATCAAAGCGTGAAAGATAATGGGAAAATAATCCGGCCATTCTTAGGTGTGCGCTATGCCATGATCAACAAGCAAGTTCAACAGGCCAATGATTTGGAAATGGATTATGGAGCAATTCTTGTCAAAGGAGCGACCCAAACAGATTTGGCAGTGATGCCAGGAAGCCCAGCTGACAAAGCTGGCCTGACTGAAAATGATATCATTTTGGAAATTGATGGACAAAAACTCAGTGAAGAGAACGACTTGGTTCGAATTATCAAGAAAAAGAACGTCGGTGATGAAATCACATTGAAAGTTTGGAGTAAGGGAGATATTAAGACAGTAAAAGTCACGCTGGAAGAATCTAAATAGAATTAAAAACAAGGCCAATCAAATTGACGAACGATTGGTTTTGTTATAAAGTGGAATTAGCAAACGTAGCGAAGGACTGCTAATTGAACTGTTCATTAGGGTTAGCTTTGTGGTTAATATTTTCTCACGAAGTTCCGCTTCATTAATTTTTTATAAGGAAGCTCCATTGGGTTCGAAAATATTAACCACAAAGCCTGATATATTTAATGAAAAGCAGTGATATTTTCGTCTATACTAGGATCAATGGCCAGCATAAAGTAATAATTTTCTCTTGTTTGGCGGCTGTTGTATTCGAAAATTATCACTTTGCGCTGGCCCATTATTGACGATACATAATACATAATACTAGATACTTAATACACAAAAATGGATCTAAATAAATTCACCATAAAATCGCAAGAGGCCATTCGGAGAGCTCAAGAAGTGGCGGTTGAAAAAGGCCAGCAACAAATTGATGCTTGGCATCTTTTGTATTCTTTGATTTCGCAAGACGACTCAGTTGTGCCAGCTATTTTGGACAAGCTTCAAGTGGACGAAGAGCCATTGAAGAAAGATATTCTCGAACAAATTGCAAAGTTTCCCAAAGTTCCGGTGATGGGTGGTGTGGGAAACATCTATGTGGCCCCAGACATGGCTCGGATTTTAGATGGATCATTTCGAGAAGCTCAAAAAATTGGCGATGAATATATTTCCACCGAGCACCTGTTTCTGAGCTTGATGAAAAACAAAAGAGAAGTGGCTTCGCTTTTGGCTCGTTACAAAATAGATGAAAGTAAAATTCTAGCATCACTTAAAGAAGTGCGAGGTTCGCAAAAAGTTGATTCACCTCAACCGGAAGGAAAATTTCAAGTGTTGGAGAAATATACCATCAATCTGACTGCTCAGGCCAAGGAAGGAAAACTTGATCCGGTGATTGGTCGGGATGATGAAATCAGGCGGATTATGCAAGTGCTTTCCCGAAGAACAAAAAACAATCCGGTTTTGATTGGTGAACCGGGTACGGGAAAAACAGCTATCGTGGAAGGGCTGGCTCAAAGGATTGTTGACCGAGATGTGCCAGAAAATTTGAAAAACAAAGATATAATTTTAGTTGACTTGGGATCACTTTTGGCCGGAGCAAAATTTCGAGGTGAATTTGAAGATCGTCTCAAGGCTGTAATCAAAGAAATCGAAGATTCAGAAGGGGAATACATTAGTTTTATTGATGAGTTGCATACTTTGGTGGGGGCAGGAGCTACCGAGGGAGCCATGGATGCTTCTAATATGCTTAAGCCGGCTCTATCACGAGGAAAATTGCGCATGATTGGTGCGACTACGTTGAAAGAGTATCAAAAATACATTGAAAGAGACGCCGCCTTTGAACGACGCTTTCAGCCAGTCTATGTGGGAGAGCCAACTGAAGATGACACCGTGGCAATTTTGCGAGGTATCAAGGAAAAATATGAATTGCATCACGGGGTGAAAATCACTGATGAGGCAATCGTTTCAGCTGTGAAGCTTTCCACGCGCTATATCACTGACAGATTTTTGCCAGACAAAGCTATTGATCTAATTGATGAAGCAACTTCGGCTCTGAGACTGGAAATCGAATCCATGCCCACTGAAATTGATCAAATGGAGCGAACGTTGATTAAGTTAGAAATTGAGGAAAAAGCGTTGAAGAAAGAGAAAGGAAAGAATTCTAAGAACAAAATACAACAAATTCGACGAGAGAAAGCTCACATTAACGATAGCCTCAAAAGACAAAAAGTTCAGTGGAAGGCCGAAAAGGATTTGATCACCAATATTCGAAAAAACAAAGAGGAAATTGATAAACAAAAAATTAAGGCAGATAAACTTGAACGAGACGGACAATTGGATAAAGTGGCTGAAATTCGTTATGGGAAAATTCCTGATCTGAAAAAGGCCATTAAACAAGAAGAGGTGAAATTAAATAAGATTCAGAAAAAAGATGCGATCTTGAAAGAGGAAATAACTGAAGAAGACATCGCCAAAGTAGTTTCTCGCTGGACCGGTATTCCAGTTTCAAAAATGCTAGAAGAGGAAACGAAAAAATTCTTGCGAGCAGAGAAAGAACTCAGGAAAAGGGTGGTGGGACAAAATGAAGCCATCAAAGTAGTGGCCAATGCTCTGCGACGCAATCGAGTAGGAATCGCCGAGGAAGGAAGACCAATCGGATCATTCATGTTCTTGGGTCCCACTGGAGTGGGCAAAACGGAGCTAGGCAAGACGCTGGCAGAATTTTTGTTCAACGATGATGAAGCTATTGTGCGAGTAGACATGAGCGAATATATGGAATCGCATTCAGTAGCCAAGTTTATTGGTTCGCCTCCAGGGTATGTCGGTTATGAAGAGGGTGGGCAACTGACCGAGAAAATTCGAAGACGACCCTATAGTGTGGTTTTGTTTGATGAAATCGAGAAAGCTCATCCGGAAGTTTTCAACATTATGCTTCAAATTTTGGATGACGGACGATTGACTGATTCCAAAGGACGAGTGGTGAATTTCAAGAACACAGTGATTGTGATGACTTCAAACATTGGCAGCGAAATCATTGGCCGGATGGGTGGATTGGGGTTTGCTGAGGAAAAGGAAGTCAAAGAAGAAATCGACGAAGAAGAAATGAGCAAGAAAGTTAATGATCTGTTGCGCGAACGCTTTCGACCAGAATTTTTGAATCGTCTAGATGAAATTATCACTTTTCACCCATTGCGCAAGAAAGATATTGAGAAGATTATTGATTTGCAGATTAAGGAAGTTAACCAGCGGCTGAAGGAGAAAAAAATTTCTATTAAAGTTTCTGATAAAGCCAAAGAATATCTCTTGGATCATGGTTATGATCCGGTTTATGGCGCTCGGCCGCTGAAACGTTTGATTCAGAGCAAGATTCTTGATGAGCTTGCATTGCAGATTATTGAAGGCAAAATAAAGACAGGAAAAGTGCAGGTTGATGTGAAAAAGGGACGGATTGTTTTTAGGTAGACAGAGGCTAGTTGAATGCTAGTAAACAACGCCAGTAATACGCAGAAGATAAATAGAAGCCAGTTGGACGCTAGCAAATAACGCTAGTAATTGGCACAAAAGAGTTTATATATTGATATATCAATATATCAAAGGAG
>CAZKWX010000017.1:12711-15835 GCA_964556685.1 uncultured Bdellovibrionales bacterium | reverse complement strand
AATCTTTTTTGCTCAATGCTTCATTGGCTTCAATAGGTGCAAATTATATTGAAGCCAATGAAGCATTGAGCAAAAAAGATTTTCTGATGAGAATAAAAATTAGCCGAAAAGAGTCTAAGGAGTCAGCATTTTGGTTAAAATTGCTTTACATTATTGACAAAAAGCAAGAGGCTGAACGTCAAAGGCTAATTCAGGAAGCTACAGAATTGATGATGATTTTTAGTTCTATCATGAGAAAATCGAGCTAGTTTAGAATTTATTTATTATTGATTGTTTCGAATTTCGGTATTCGATATTCGAATTTAATTAAAAATGTCAACGTTATATACCCACAAGGATAAAAATATCCGCCTGACTTGGGTTTATTTGACTGGTTTTTTGATTTTTGTTATCGGACTGGGGTGGATATTTGCTCAAGCGCTGGAAAATCCGACGATTCTTTATTTGGCGGTTGGATTTTCTGTGGTGATGAATGTTTTAAGCTATTGGTACAGCGATAAAATAGTCCTGGGCATCAGCGGAGCCAAAGAAGTTTCTCGTGAAAATGCTAGAGACATCTATCGATTGGTGGAAAATTTGTGCATCACCGCCGGTTTGCCAGTGCCCAAAATCTATGTCATTCCGGACAGCGCTCCTAATGCTTTTGCCACCGGACGAGATCCAGAGCATGCCGTGGTAGCACTCACCACCGGCATAATCGAAAAACTCAACAAAAACGAACTGGAGGGTGTAATTGCTCATGAACTTTCTCATGTTGGCAACCGAGATATTCTTCTTGGAACAGTGATCACAATCCTGGTTGGATTCGTAGCATTGCTGTCAGATTGGTTTTTAAGAATCAGCTTTTTTGGGGGAAGAAGCAGCGATGACAACAAGACCGGGGCATTGTTGGCAGTGATTGCTCTGATTTTGGCAATTCTAGCGCCTTTAGCAGCCATGCTGATGCAAATGGGAATCTCTCGCAAAAGAGAATTCCTAGCCGATGCCGACGGAGCATTGTTGACCCGCTATCCAGAAGGTTTAGCTGATGCTTTGGAGAAAATTTCTGCTGACACAGAAATTTTGGAAACGGCCAACAAGGCCACGGCTCACATGTATATCATCAACCCGCTCAAAGGAAAGCGGGGGAAAGGAATGGCTAAATTTTTCATGACCCATCCGCCAATTGAAGAACGGGTGAAAAGACTTCGAAATATAAGCGTTTCATAATTCAAAGATATTTATTAAAAATAAACTAGAAAGGAGGCAAGAAATGCCAGAAGAAAAAAAGGAAGTTAAAAAAACGAAATCATCTGTGGAAGATGACAAAGCGATCACCTATCTAAGCTACATTGGAATTTTATTTTTGATTCCTATGCTGACCAAGAAGGAGAGTGACTTTGCTCAATTTCATGCCAAGCAAGGATTGGTAATCACCATTGGTTGGGTCATTGGAGGCTTCACCGTTGCACTTTTTGGGCTGGGGCTTTTGATCTACATCGGTATGATCATTCTGTCTATCATGGGCTTGATTAATGTAAGCAATGGAGAAAAGAAAGACTTACCAGTTGTGGGTGATATTGCCAAGAAATTCAATATTTAACTGAAAAGGTAAGAATTATAAGTTTAGAAGTGGGAATTTAGAACAGATTCTTCTGTTTTCATGTTGTCAATGAAAGATTGATATTGAGATACTGAAATATTGGGATATTACTCAATTGCTAACAGAGAAGTGGAGCTTTGTTATTTGTACATCTGTATATCTGTACAAATCTGTAATCAATACAAAAATGCGAAAAAAAACAAAAATAGTGGCTACGATTGGCCCAGCTAGTGAAAAAAAGAGGACGCTTGAATCCATGGTTGAAGCTGGCATGAATGTATGTCGACTCAATTTTTCTCATGGGGATCATGTTTGGCACAAAGCTGTCATCAAGAGAATCAGAGCCGTTGAGAAAAAAACGGGCCAAAAAGCTGCTATTATGGCCGACATTCAGGGACCAAGAATCAGGATCGCCAATCATAGGAACATCAAACTTAAAGAAGGCGACAAAGTTTTTTTGACTGACGAGATAAGCCCTCACAACAAAAACAATAAGAAAGAAATCATTCTGGATTGGAACGGTTTTCATGGACACATTCATAAAAAAGACCGAGTTTTTATTGAAGATGGAATGATCCAGTTGGAAATAATTAGCAAAACAGCGCATGGTTGTAATGCGGAAGTGTTAGTAGCAGGGACAGTCAAACCGCATAAGGGAGTTAATATTCCTTCGATTTCTTCTCATTTGGGATTTTTGACAGATAAAGATCTGGATGACTTGGAGTTTATTCTTTCTCAAGAAGTTGATTTTTTGGCAGCTTCATTTGTTTCCAGTGAAAAAGATCTTCAATCACTCAAGAATATCATGAATTATTTTGCTGAGTTGGGGGCAGAGAAAAAGCAACAGAAGAAAATTCCTTGGATTATTTCCAAGATTGAGCGGAAAAAGGCTATCAAAAGAATCGACAAGATCATTAATGCTTCTGATGGGATCATGGTGGCCAGAGGAGATTTGGCCATTGAAATGCCCCAGGAAAGAGTGACCATCTTGCAGAAAGATATCATTGAAAAATGTCTTTACAATAAGAAGCCAGTGATTGTAGCCACACAAATGATGGTTTCGATGTTGGAAAATGCTCGACCCACTCGGGCAGAAATTGCTGATTTGACCAATGCGGTGATTGACAACGCTGATGCAGTAATGCTTTCCAATGAAACAGCGGTCGGGAAACATCCAGTCGAAGTGATTGAAACAATGAGCAGTGTGATTGAAGCAACGGAAAAGTCACCCTACAATGACAGAAAATTGCAAAAGCGAGGCAAGTTTGGTAGGATTTTATCTCGCAAAAAGAAGAGTCAAGTCAAATCAGTTTCAGCAAAAGATTTAGAAACTCTGCTGAACTATTCTTCCTTGCGGCAAGAGGACGTGAAATTGAAATATTCCGGACGGAACGTGGAAGAAAAAAGAAAAGCGGCATTGATTTGGGGAGCGGGGTAGATTTCAGATTGTTGATTTTAGATTTCAAATTGATAAAAGAGTCGTGGGCTCCGCTGTAATGTTTTTAATCACGAAAACGATTCGCATAAAAACCAGTTGTCAAA
>CAZKWX010000017.1:0-12611 GCA_964556685.1 uncultured Bdellovibrionales bacterium | reverse complement strand
GAATTTTCAATTTATCCTCCTTCCCTCGCAAGACTTCGTCTATCCGCCGCATTAAATGAAATTTTTATTTGGCAAATCTTTTTATAAGAGCACCTTCTTCTAGATAATTATATGGAAAGATCAAAATTAAGAGGTCATCAAGTTATTTGTAGTGCATTTATCGAAAAAGATAATAAATTTCTTATTATAATGTGTCCTCGATTTAAAGTTTGGAGAGTCCCTGGTGGACGGACCGAACATGGAGAAAAATTAGAAGAAACTTTGATTCGAGAAATGCGAGAAGAAACCAGAATAACATTTGATAATCCCAAGTTTGTTGGTTTTGGTCAAGATCAGCAATTTCGTGTTGCAGGTCAAAGAGAAACTCCGAGGTTGATTATGTTTTTCCATGTTAAGACTAATAAAGAACCAAAACTTAACTCTGATGAAGCAGAGGATTTCAAATGGGTAACACTGGATGACCTTAAAAAGATTGAAAATAAAGAAGGCGCTCTTACAGACTTATTTGAAAGAAACCAAGATTTCTCGCTATAGTTTATCAAATAAAAAGATAGCCCAACATGGAGAGAATATTTAAAAATCAGTAATGGCAAGAAAGACATAAGAAGAAGGTTTAAGGATTATTTATAGTATTTCTATAATGGAGGAGTGCCTGAGTGGTTGAAAGGGCTTGCTTGGAGAGCAAGTGTCTCAGAAATGGGACCATGGGTTCGAATCCCATCTCCTCCGCATATTTACAAGTGAGTTCGCCCCGCATTCGCAGTGGCGCAATGCCATTTGACATCGCGCTGACTCATGCCGGACGAATCCCACTCCTTCCGCTGTAATGTTTTTAATCACGAAAACGATTCGCATAAAAACCAGTTGTCAAAAACCTCGCTCCGCTTCGGTTTTTGACAATGCGGCGGCCAGACTTGGGCAGAGCATGAGTGGCTATTGACAACAACAGGACAGACGGCTGGTCAGTGTGCTAAACTTAAGTCATCTTTTAACCCGCCCAAATCTTGCTCAGTTCAGTCGGATCAAATTAAAAATGAATTTTCAATTTATCCTCCTTCCCTCGCAAGACTTCGTCTATCCGCCGCATTAAGTGAAATTTGAAGATCCGCCCTTTCTTTTTGTTATTTAGAATCAGGCGGGGCAAAATAGCGGAAGATATTTAATGTTCTTGAGTTATTAATTTTTATTATGGCGGAAACACTAAGACTAAAAATAATAATCGTAGATGAAAACGATAAAATCATAGGTCATAAAAATAGAGGAACTTTGAAGAAAGAGGATATTTATCGTGTTTCTGCTTTATGGATTACTAATTCTAATGGCCAAATTCTTCTTGCAAGACGCCACCATACAAAGTCCCATCATCCGAGAAAATGGGGTCCCGCTGTCGCCGGAACAGTTGATGAGGGAGAAACCTACGAAGAAAATATAATCAAAGAAGCAGAAGAAGAATTAGGACTCAAGAACATTGAACCCAAGATTGGTCCAAAAACAAAAACTGACAATGAGTATCGCCATTTTACGCAATGGTATGTCCTAAATGTTGACATGGACATCAACCAATTCAAAATACAAAAAGAAGAAGTTGAAGAAATAAGATGGTTTTCACCAGAAGAATTAGGAACGCAACTTCAAGAAAATCCTGACGAATTTTTACCAACTATGAAAAAGTATTTTGAATTGTTTTTGCCTCACCCTTAATAATAATTGGTGACGGCAGGTTTTCAAACTTACTCCGTTTTACTTCGCACCCCGCTGTGTTCTTACTCCACTTTGTTCCGTTCAGGTTGTTTAACAAGGGATATACAGTTCGGGGCTCGGCTCGCATCCCTCACCCAAATTTTTCTTCCGCCATGCTATAGAAAAACTTCGTACATCCCTAACGTTATGCAAAATATTACCTGGGCGGGCTCAAATAGGTAAATTTTTATAAATGGCTCATTTATTTAATAATATGACATTCATAATAGAAGATTTTGATTCATTGATTTCAAAAGACAAAAATAAAATCAAGAAAATTGATAATAAACTCAAAAATTTAGTTGAAAAAATTTCCAAAAAATTGGATTATTTTTCTGGTGTATATACATATAAAAATCGATATTCTGGATTCTTTTCAAAATCTAAAGATAGGAAAATATTCTTCAATCTCCAAATCAATAGTGAAGATTTAAGTTTAGAATTTCAAATTGAAAATAAATCATTGATTCTGAAATTTATAAAGAATGCAAAAATAGAAATACTGCAAAACTTGAAGAAATTGGGAGATTGTGAAATTGCTATATGGGATAACGATAAAAAAGTGTGTAAATTATATCCAGAATATCTTGATGATTTAACATGGGAATTTTTATTGAATAAAATTAAAAAAATAAATAATCCAATTTTTAAATATAGGAAAATATATTCAAGAGACGACTCAATGTTAAAATCCATTAAATTGGTTGATGATATTGTAAATTCTATAAAACAAATGGAGATTTTTTATAAATATATATGAGCCCGCCCTGCGTCATACTGTCGCTCCGTTTCACTCCACGATTTTTTCTTGCAGAAAAAACATATAACAACGATCAAGAAACCCCGCCTTGCAGGCTTCGTCCAAATTGAATTTTTGTGGGATGCCTCAAAAATTCAACTTCTCTTAGTCGCGATGTTAAGTGAAATTTTGCAAAGTTTTTTATCTACCAATCAACACATTATGTCTAAATCTAAACCAATAAAACACTCTGTAGCATTAGTAATCTACAACAACAATCAAACAAAGTACCTATTGTTGAAAGTAAAAATCAGCTCCCTCTAAAAAAATCAGATGAAAAGATCAATTCTTATCACAGGAATAGCAGGTTCTGGGAAGTCAACAGTGTGTGACGAATTAAAAAAATTAGGTCATAAAGCATATGATATAGAAAGAATCGAAGGTTTATTCATGATGGTTAGCAGAAAGACAAAGAAGAAGTTTGAAAACTATGATAATGCTAATTTTAAAATGGTTAAGCAAGCTGATTGGTTGTGCGACAAGAAGAAGTTGGAGCAGCTGATGCAAAAAGATTCTAAAAGAACAGTGTTCTATTGCGGAACCGCAGATAATCTTGATGACCTGCTGCCCTTATTTGATAAGATTTTTTTGCTAAAAGCTAGTCAAAAAGAACTTCGCAAACGACTTAGCACTCGAACATCAAATGATTTTGGACGTACTGCTGAAGTTCAACGATGGATTTTTAGCAGGAAAAAACAATGGGAAGATAATGTGCGTGAAAAGGGAGCAATAGTTATAGATGCGAATCGCAAGCTTTCAAAAATTGTTAGGGACATTATTAAAAAAAGTAAACAATGAAAAAATTTGCTGAAGAATTCAAGGAGTTTGCAGTCAAAGGCAATGTTGTGTTGGTTCAAATCTCCTGATTTGAATCTGGCAGTTCTTATCGTATCTATTAATTTAGAACTTTAAGGTTCAGTTTTGGAGAACTGAACCAACGCAAGAGAATATATCGACTAATTTAAGATTCATATGACAAAAATAGCGATTGATGTAGTTCTTCTTTTACCTGAAAACATAATGGACAAAGCAATTGAAATAAATAAACGATTTGCTAATGATCCGATAGAATTAAACAAAAAAAATTGTTTACCGCATATCTCTTTATGCATGGGTGTTTTGGAAGAAGAAAATTTGCCGAAAGTCGAAGAAATTATTAGTGAAATTAGTAGACAATTTTCTAAGCTATTTTTGACTATTGATAAAATTAATTCTAGGCATGTTTGTTTTGAGATAAAGAATAATGAGACTCTACAGAAATTACATGAAGAAATAATGGCAAAGTTGTTTCCTTATTTATCCTATGATGCAACAACTGATATGCTCTTCTCTCCTCCACCCGTTGTTGAGAAAACTCTGACTCGGATAAATAATTATAGGAGTGCAAGTTTTGAAAAATTCTACCCCCATATAACTTTAGGAATATCAAAAGTTGAGGATAAAGAATTGAATATCGAATTTACCGTTTCGAAGCTTGCTATCTGCCATTTAGGAAATTGTTGTACTTGTAGAAAGATTATTATTTCTTCTGAGTTGAATTAGATTGCCCCTGAAAGTGTTTTATTAATTTTATTAATAGGAGCTTATCCTTGATGTATGACATTTAAAAACTTTGTATTGGTTCAAATTGTGTGTTAGTTCAAATCTCCCGATTTGAATCTGGCAGTTCTTATTTGCGTTTATTAATATCATTAATTTAGAACTTTAAGGTTCAGTTCTGGAGAACTGAACCAACGCAAACTGAAATAAGAGATCTGTTAAAAAAATAAATCGAAAGGAAAATTTATGAAAGCAGCCGTCTACACAAAATATGGACCACCAGAAGTACTTCAGATTAAAGAGGTGGAGAAGCCTGTTCCCAAGGACAACGAAGTGCTCATAAAGACACATGCAACAACAGTGACGTCAGGAGATGTACGCATGCGAAAAGCCGACCCTTTTATTGCCAGGTTCGTCGCTGGTTTCATAAGACCAAAAAATAATATACTTGGGGTTGACCTGGCAGGGGTTGTTGAGGGAGTGGGCAAAAATGTAAAACAATTTAATAAAGGCGATTCAGTCTTTGGCTCTACTTATCCTACTAGCGGTTGTTATGCTGAATATGTCTGTGTGCCTGAAGAAGGAGTGCTAGGGGCAAAACCGACCAACCTAACTTTCGAACAAGCGGCTGCTATTTTTTTTGGGGGGCACACCGCCTTACATTTCTTGAGAGAAGCAAACATTCAGCCGGGACAAAAAGTTCTCATTTATGGAGCTTCTGGAAGTTTGGGCACTTATGCTGTTCAGCTGGCTAAGAATTTTGGAGCAGAAGTCACCGGGGTAAGCAGCACGGCAAATTTAGAACTGGTTAAATCTCTGGGTGCTGATCACGCGATTGACTACACCAAGGAGGATTTCACCAACGGTGATAAGAAATATGATATTATTTTTGACACGGTGGGCAAGAGCCCTTTCTTTGGTAGTGTAAAATCACTCAAGGAAAAAGGGCGTTATGCCAGATCTGTTCATATGGCACCCGCTCCAATTCTCAAGGGGATGTGGGTTGGGTTGACTACCAGCAAGAAAGTAATCGGCGGGGTGGCCCATGAAAAAGTGGAGGACCTGATCTATCTCAAAGAGCTTTGTGAGGCTGGAAAATTAAAACCAGTCATAGACAGAACCTATCCGCTGGAGCAAATTGTCGAAGCCCATCGGTATGTTGAAAAGGGGCATAAAAAAGGAAATGTAGTTATTGCCATAAAACATAGTAGCGAGGAGAAAGGAGGTGAGAACCATGAGGAATAAATGTAATATGGACGGGTGCGGAGGAGCTTTTTATGGACTTGGTTTTCTCGGTGCAGCAATATATTATATCTCAGTTTCAGTTGGCTTTTGGGGCGGAGTGTTGGGATTCTTAAAAGCTATTATCTGGCCAGTATTTTTGGTCTTTGAATTACTTAAATTTTTAGGGGCATGATAAAGAGATTCAATAAGATGTGCTGAGGGAAGTGGTTCAGTGAAGCACTTGATTTTTAATTATATTATAATTATATTAAAATATAATCTATGTCACGAAGAAAATTAGCAGAAAAAAATATTCGCAGGATTGTGAAAATCGGCGATAGTTACGCCGTTACACTTCCTCTAGAGATAGTTAAAGAATTAAAATGGAGAGAGAAACAAAAAGTGGAGGTGAAAAAAGATAGGAACGAGATTGTGATCAAAGATTGGAAAGAATAGGCTGTAGGGAGCTAAGCTTAACGGAAATCAGCTGCCAAGTATGAATTAGAACAAAAAACTTTTATACTTCAATAATTTAATATATTGAAGTATGGCGAAATAATAAGTGAAAATAGCGCGAACGAAAATAACTAGCATCAACATCAATAAAACATCAATAAAATATGGCAAAAATAAAAATTCACGAAGTTGACCAAAGAGAAAGGGCTCAAATGATGAATGATTTTTTTGATATGGTTTCAGAAATGAAAACCAGAAAAGATGTGGCAAATTTTTTTAAAGACATGCTAACTCCGAGTGAAACTCTCATGTTGACCAGAAGAATAGAAATAGCTAAAATGCTTTTGGTCGGGTTTAGCTATGCGGACATAAAGAAGAAATTGAGAGCCGGAGACAACACAATTAATTATGTAAACAAATGGCTTTTTACCGGTTTTGGCGGGTATTTGAAGGAATTGCAAGAAAGCAAGAACAAGGAGCAGGCCAGAAGGCAGCTTCCAAAAAATGAATGGGAGGCATTAAAACAAAAATACCCGGCTCATTTCTTCATTTTCAACATGATTGACAAATTCAAAAAATAGGAAAATATTTGAAATTTGAAACAGGGGACCAAGAATAAAAAGGAAGAAGAGGAAGAAAAAAAACTTCAATAATTTAAAATATTGAAGTAAAGATTTAGGAATAACTTTTGATTATATGTCCAAAAGAATATGTGTTTTTGGTGATAGTATTGCTTGGGGATGCGAGGACAGAGAAAAATGGGGATGGGCCAATAGGTTGCATGAATTTTTTAGAGATTATAAAAAAGACAGTTTCAGTGTTTATAATTTAGGCATTTCAGGAGAGTTGTCTGAAAAGCTTGCTAGCAGGATAGACATTGAAGTTAAGGCTAGGGAGGCCTACTATATAATCATCGGAATTGGGCTGAATGAATCGGCAACGATTAAGGATCAGAAAGAAAAGAGAGTTCCGCTAGAAAAATTTAGACGGGATTTAATGAAAATATTTCAGAAGGCACGAGGAGTTTCAGAAAAAATTATTTTTCTCGGCGTTGTAAAGCCGGATAATGACAAAGTTAAGCCCGTTAGTTGGAATAGCGATCTATTTTACGATTCATCTGATGCAAAAAAATATGAGAATGAGATTCGTGCTTTTTGTTTAAAAGAGAAGATTTTTTTCATACCATTATACGATTTATTAAATAAGGAAGATCTTTTTGATGGCCTTCATCCAAATACCAAGGGGCATGAGAAGATATACAGGAGAGTGAAAGAGGTCTTAATTAAAGACAAGTTGATCTGATCACCATGCTAAATAAGCCAGCAAAGCTGGCATTTGACGGGGCAAGTTGACAAACAGACTTGCTTCAATATTTGCAAATATTGAAGCAAAGACATGAAAAAATTTTCCAATAAACGCGAAAGATGAGTTGATAAAGAATAAAATTATTTGATAGAAAAAGAATCGACCCAGTTACAACAAGGAGAGAAAAAAGAGAACTCTTCTGGATGGAGCGAGAAAAGAAAAGAACTTCTTGAAGAAATTGATGCAAGAGTCAAATTAGTTTTGGGCTTGAATGAATTTGCTGAGAAAAATGAAGAGAAAAATTCTGAAGAATTTCGAAGGATGGCCAACGATAAAGCCAGAGAACTAGGGGACTTTTTTGGAGAAGATATTTATGAGAAATATGATGAATATAAAAAAATGATGGACGAGTATTCAAGTATGTGCGAGGAGAGGGATAATAAGTTTATGTCAATTTGTGGGGAATCGAAATCACTAGAGCCGAATTTAATTGACAGAATTGAAAATGAAACGAGAGAATTGAGTGAAAAAATACTTGAAATGTCTCTTCAGGTGAAAAAATATCGTGAAAAAAATCCTGACGTAGTTTTCTTTTGTAATTCAATAATCTTTCTTCAAAATCTTTTTAGGAAAAAATACCAAGCAGAATCTTCAAGGAAAACCTACAAGCGTAGCCCAAAAAAATTTTTTCGTCAGCTGTCAAAAAATGAGCATAGAGAGCTCGCAATACTCGGAAAGAAAAAGAAAACAATTTCGAAGGTTGATTTTTCTGGCTACGGAGTAGAGCTTTTTGTTGATCCGAACGAATATGAGAAAGAGGTCGGAGATTCGCTTGGAACCCATTTTAAAAACAGTGTTTTTACAGTTATTAAAGACGAAGGCGGCGAAGAAACGGATGCCACGATAAAACACGAACGAAATCATAATTTAATGGAATGTTTTTCACCTGACGATGTTGCGGATGGTCAAGGAGCTGTGGAAATAATAGGACGGATATTAGATGGTATGCTTGCGAGGGAAAAGGACAGAGAAGAGAATATTAAAGAAATTAAAGAGGCTATTGAAGAAATGATTCCCAGTTTTGCATTTAATAATTTTGCAGAGATAGGAGCAGATTTTGAAGAACTCGAAAATGGAGAAATAAGCACTTATTTTACTTATTGTTCTTCATCTCTAGTTGGCTTCGAAATAAGCGCTTTCAATCTTTATAATAAGGATGAAGAAGTATCTAAGGAATTGGCAGGAGCAGTACGCAAACTTGAGAAAAATTATCTAAAAATCTTTAATAAACTTTCAAATATTTTCTTCATTGCTAAGCGTTTTAACGTGCTTGATGAAGCGAAAGCGGCAATAGTCTTATTTAAATTAAAGGAGATTGACAAAGTCGAAAAATATTTAAAGTATAAGGTTGGTGAAGATCAATATGATGCTTATCAGTCGTTAAAACCTCTAATTCTCGGAAAACCATTTTTTAAAATTATTGCTGAAATGAAAGAGGAAGCCTTTACTCCCGAAAGAAAAGCTGCTTTTAGTGAGGGAAAGGAGATAGTCACTGATTTTGATTGGTTGCTCCATCGCTATGTCAAAGAAAATGAGATAGGAACATTCTTTTCTTCTGAAAATTTGACAAAACTTCTTAAAGCGCTGGAGAAAAATAGACTGAAGTTATCCGACGAAGATAGAGAACAAATAGAAAAGTCGGTAGAGCAAGAAGATCTTTTCGTGCCAATGGGATTGAGAAAACTTGAAGAAGGGGAAAGGCTTGAGGGAATGTATAAGTTGGGTGAGGCGCTATGGTCCATCGGAGACAAAACAGGCTTAGACGTATTCAAGCGGACCATTGGCAAAAAGATTTTCATGCTTTCTGTTTCTGTTCTTGAGGACTGTATCCGAAGAGAGAACTTTAGTGAGTTAAATAACTTTTTTGAAAAATTTAAGTTGCTTGAAAAATATTTTAAAGATTATTCAGATTTAATTATTAAGTTTGCAATCAGCGACTATCTCAAGTATCACAGCGAAAAATATGACAAGAAAAGTTTATTGGAAGAATCAGAATTCGGAAAAAGATTCGGAAGCATGTTTGTATAAAATGTTAGTATAGATAATACTTGATACTGCATACTAACCAATGATCGACGTTACCGAACAAATTAAGGAGCGGTTGAATGTTGCGGATTTGATTGGCGAATATTTGCGATTGGAAAAGGCAGGGGCCAACTTCAAGGCCCTTTGTCCTTTTCATAATGAAAAAACTCCTTCTTTCATGGTTAATCCAGAACGAAATTTTTGGTATTGTTTTGGTTGTCAAAAGGGAGGAGACATTTTTTCTTTTGTTCAGGAAATGGAAGGAGTGGAATTTCGTGAGGCCTTGGAGCGACTGGCCGAACGAGCCGGAGTGGAAATTCCTCGCTATAGTCCTAAGGCACGCCAGGAGAAATCCAAAAAGCAAAAGATGCTGGAAATTTTAGAGCTGGCGACGAAATTCTATCAACATCAGCTGGAGAATCATGCCAAAGGTCAGCAGATCAAGCAATATTTAGCTGAGCGGAAAATTGATGGAGAATTGGTAAATCAATTTCGACTAGGCTATGCGCCAGATGGATGGAGAAATATTTTAGATTTTTTGACTAACAAAGGATATTTGGCAGCTGAGATCGCTGAAACGGGACTCTTGGTCCAAAAAGAAGGCAACCGGGATCAATACGATCGCTTTCGCGATCGAATCATGTTTCCCATCCAAGATGTCACAGGAAAAATAGTTGGTTATTCAGCTCGGGTGGCACCAGGCGGAGATGAATCGAGTGCCAAGTATATCAACACACCGGAGACAGCTGTCTATAACAAAAGTCAGGTTCTCTATGGGCTCAATCAAGCCAAAACCGACGTTCGAGGAAAAGATTTTCTGGTAATAGTGGAAGGAAACACCGATGTGATTTCTTCTCATCAAACTGATTTGAAAAACGTGGTGGCAGTTTCTGGGACGGCGCTGACTAATGAGCACATCAAAATCATCAAGCACTATACCAACAATGTGAAATTGTGTTTTGATATGGACGAAGCCGGCCAGCGAGCCACGGTTCGAAGTATTCAAACTTGTCTCAAGGGAGAAATGGAGACGGAAATTATCTTTCTTCCTGGGGGAATTAAAGACGTGAGTGATCTGGTCAAAAAAAATCCCAAGGAATGGGAAAAAGTCGCTGAAAAAGCTGTTCCGGTGATGGAGTATTTCTTTCAATCCGCATTGAAAAAATATGATCCGGAAGATCGAAAAGACAAGAAACTGATTGCCAAAGAGTTGCTCAATATCATCAAGGACATTGCTGACCCGATCGAACAGAATTATTGGCTCAAAAAGCTGTCAGTGACCATTGGAGTGAACGAAGATTTATTGACGAATGTGCTAGAAAAAGCTAAATTAGAAGTACGAGAGACTCATCAAGGCGAAGATGACTTAGAAAAAAAAGAGATAACCAAATCGAAAACAAGACAGCAGATCCTTCAAGAGAGGCTGCTGGGTTTGTATTTTGCCTTTTTCACTGAGCTGAAATCGCAAAGCAAGAAGGTGGAAGAAAATTTAGCCGGGAGTGAGTATGAAGAAATTTTTCAAGCAATCAAACAAGGAGAAGAGAAAAAATTTCAGATGGAGTTGAATGAGATGACTCTCAAAGTGAAATATGGCTACGATGAAAAGCAGGGATTTGTTGAAAATGAAACTGAACCTTTGAAAGAATTGAAAATTGTTGTTGAGGAATTGCAAAAAGAAAAGGTCAAACAAAAAAGAGACCAGATTGTACTAGACATTAAACGTGCTGAAGCTGAAGGAGACAATGAATCAGCTGAATTATTAATGAAAGAGCTACAGAAGATAAGTGGCTAGGAACTTAGGGTATTGGCAGTAGGATATATTAAATTGTTGAATTGCTGTATTGTTAAATTGCCAAAAACTAAAAACTAGGGACTAGAAACTAAAAATTAAATTATTTTTCATATATTAAAATGCCAAGAAAGAAAGCTAATAAAAGGACGACGAGAAAAACAAGAAAACGACCAGCGAGGAAAACTGCTGCTAGGAAAAAAAAGCCAGCAAGAAAGACGACTGCTCGAAAAAACACTAGAAGGAAAACGAGAAGGGCTGTGAAAAAAACAACTGCTCGGAAAAGAAAGACAATCAGAAAAGCTGCGTCGAAGAAAAAAGCAACAAAGAGAAGGGTGACTCGCAAAACGACTAGAAAGCCGAAGAAAAAAACTCAGAAAAGAAGCACTAGGAGAAAGCTCGTTCGAAAAAAAGCAATTCGGAAAAAAAGAGTTGCCAAGAAACAGCCACAAACTTCTCAAAAAAAACGCATTAAAACGCTGCTCGAAAGGGGTAAACAGCGTGGTTTTGTGACTGAAGATGAAATCCTTCACACCATGGGAAGCGTAGAGGAGCATATTGAAGAGTTAGAAGTTTTATATGACAAGTTAGAAGGTTTAGGGATCAAACTGCTAACCTCAGAGGAAGTGATCAAGGCAGAAATTGAAAGAGAAGCGGAAAAAGCAGCCCAGCAAAAAAAGAAAGGGGGCAAAAAGAAAGAAGCTGTGCAAGAGAGTGACTCCTCATCAGACTCGGTGCAAATGTATTTGAGAGAAATTGGTCGGGTTAACCTGCTGACAGCCGAAGAAGAGGTGATGTTGGCCAAGAGAATTGAAAAAAATGATCAAGCAGCTAGAAAAAGATTGACCGAAGCCAACTTGAGGTTGGTAGTTTCGATTGCCAAAAAATATGTCGGCAGAAGTCACAACCTTTCCTTTTTGGACTTGATCCAAGAAGGAAACATGGGACTTTTTCGGGCGGTGGAAAAATTTGACTACAAAAGAGGCTATAAATTTTCAACCTATGCCACTTGGTGGATTCGCCAAGCCATCACTCGTGCCATTGCTGACCAGTCAAGAACAATTCGAATTCCAGTGCACATGGTTGAAACCATCAACAAATATGTTCAAGTAGTGCGTCGGTTGGTTCAAGAACTAGGACGGGAACCTTTGCCGGAAGAAATTGCCTCTGAGATGGGAATCGAAACAGACAAAGTGCGGCACATCATGAAAATTTCACAGGAAACGGTCTCCCTGGAAGCTTCGGTGGGCGATGGAGACAATGAAAGTGTGCTGGGAGATTTTATTGAAGACACTGAGTCAATCATGCCCAGTCAAGAAGCTGCTCGGACACTACTCAAGAACCACATCAATGAAGTGCTGGAAGATCTGACTCCTCGAGAACAGAAGATTCTACAAATCAGATTTGGTTTGGAAGATGGGGTCACTCACACCCTGGAAGAAGTAGGGCAAGAATTTGGAGTAACTCGAGAAAGAATCCGACAAATTGAAGCCAAGGCATTGGAAAAAATTCGGGAACAAAGAGAAAGCAAGAAATTAAAAGACTATTAAACAATTTTTGATTGTAAATTTCAGATTTTCGATGAATAAAGAGCTGCGAAGAAAGGCGTCTCTTTTTTGGAAACTGTGAAAATGTGAAAAAAGAAACCGGGTTTCCTTGGAAATCCGGTTTCTT
>CAZKWX010000016.1:0-22913 GCA_964556685.1 uncultured Bdellovibrionales bacterium | reverse complement strand
ATTTCAAATTTATTCGATATGATAAAAATCATCTGAAGCTAAACTTCCTTGGAAGTTTAGCTTCTCTTGGTTTAATACTTTAGAAACTTAGTTTCCTTGGAAACTAAGTTTCTCTATTTTAGCCAAACAAAAACAACCCCGATTGCTCGGAGTTGTCTTCTAGGCATGTCACCAGTTATTCCCTGCTATTTCGCTCCAATATACTCTAGTCCCTCAATCAACAAATTCGTTGCTTTTTCATCAATTCCTTCTCCAGACTGTTTTTGCAGATATTTGATGAGAAAGTCAGTTCGCCAATCGATGATTTGATTGAAGATTGCTTCGACTTTTTGTTTAGTTTTGGGATTGGTGATGAAACCTAGCACTTGGTCTTTATGCTTTTCTAGAAATTTCAGATGATATAACCAATGAATAATAAACTTCTTGGAAGACTTTCTTTTGATTAGGCCATCATCATAGTAGCGATTGATGTTCTGGATGAGGGAATCGTAATTTGTGATTAGGCCGAATTGACTTATTTCTTCTGCCACATTACCTGCTCCGTCAGTAGCTGTGATAGAAAATGTGTGCTCCCCCAAACTGAGGTAAACCGGATCAATCTTATCTTCTTCAAAAACTTCTCCGTCTAATTTTGCTTCTATCTCTATCTTGCCTTCCAAAGAAACATCGTCACTGACAGAGTAGTCAACTTCTATCTCTGTGCCATTGAAATATTCTTCTCCGTTTTGGGGAGAGACGATATTGATTGTTGGGGGGATGGTGTCTTTGGTTTCCTTTTCAACAATCACTTCTTCTTTGCTGGCCACAACTTTGTATTCAATTTCTTCTTCCGCTTGAACCTCTCCGCTAACTTCAGTTTCTGCGCTTTGTTCTCCATCAGTTCGAAGAACCAGTGCGTCATATTCCCCGTCTTCATTGCCTGTCATTTCAATTTTGTATTCACCTTCCTGAGGATCCAAAAATTCAACAATCTTATAGCCGTCATCATTACCATCCGAATAATAATAGCCGCCTTCAGCTGTAACTTCATCTTTGGAAATAAAGGTTCCATCTGGCGCAACCACTTTTACGTCAATGGGACAAGCAAAGACCATGATCAGTTGTTCCTTGCTGGCCAGTTTGTATTCTTTGGTCGGTCGCTCAATCCCCAAAAAGTCGCTCATGTCATTAAGGGCTAAAGTGGGGAGATCCTTATGCTCAACATCATTAAGCTGAATTGATGGAATAAAAGGCAAACCATTACTACTTTCATTCAACACCGTCCCGTCACCTTGAGCAATTTCTTTAGTTAATGGATAGGGATTAGGCTTGCCATCTTTCCAAAGCTTGTCACTTCCCTCTCCTGTATATTCATCGACATAAATCATCCTTGAAGTGTCAACATCTGTCCCTTCAATCATGAGGATATTGTTAAATGAAAATTGATGCTGGTTAAGCATAATTTTATTGAAAAGCGCTGGCAGATAATCGTTCTGTTCTGCCATCTCCCAAGTATTAAGCACTTCCCCAGTGTCATTCTTTTGGACGTAGTTGTAGAGCGGGAGGAGCTGTCTTGCAGAGGGAGTATATTTATGAACCAGATCATAATAGTCACTTTCTCGGTTTTCTGATTTTTTTGATAAATACCATAGATATAAATTCATTGGTTGCCAATCTTTAGGCACAACTCCTCCTTCCCAAACAGGATAGACTTTACTAGCACCAAGAAAAGGCACTCCTTCTAGAACAACCTTATCTATCTCTCCTCCATATGACTCGTCATACAAATAATCAAGAGTTACATATCCTCCCATTGAATGAGCAATAATATCATATTTTTCATCAAAGGAAGTGTTTTTAATTTTTTCTATCGTGGGCTTTAGAAATTCCTCCATGCTTTGATGATTATCCTGCCTCCAGTCATAAAAAGCGATATAATAATCCTTATTTTTTCTATAACCCCTATCTTTAAATGAATCTTCTAAGTTCTCATACGTATGTGAAAATGGCGTAAAAGACCACCAGTCTATTACCGCACTGATTTCTAGCATCCTTTCCCAATTCCAACTCCCTCCAACCCCTGGGACAATAATCACTGGCTTGAAGTCCGATCCACAATCCTGCCAAAAAGAATAATTCACATCCCCAACAACAACTTCTCCTTTCCCTTCGGGATTGCTCACGTGACTGGGACCCGATGGTCTTTCCCAACAATTTATTTGAGCATTTATTTGAGGGCCAGCATTATTCAACAGAGCATGATCACGAGAATGGTGAAAAATGTTTTCAATCAAATGGGTATTACTAGCGCCTTCAAAAACATTTAACGCTCGTAAATTATAGGTAAACGTCGAATTTGAAATCAAAATTTCTGGAGAGCTGACATCCAGGGCTGCCGAAAAAACACAAGATTGAGCTTGGGCTAAATTTAAATACGATTTATGCGTCTTATTCGATCTATTCAAAGTCAAGCAATCATCGACCCCACCATAGTGGAATTCTGTATAATGAATTTCCGTACGATTTCCCTCGCCATCAATGCTGAAATTATCTCCTCCATTCTGATCCACTCCTTCAAAAATCACTGGGTTTTCTTCAGTTCCATTAATTGTTAAATTTCCCCGAACAATGATCCTGGCTTTTTGACTGAGATAAATAAAAACTCCTTCTTCAATAGTTAAGTCGGAGTTAAAGATATAGGTGGTGTCATGAATGCCTACTGGCGCTGATCCTGAAGTCCATGTTGTGGGAACATCAACGACGATTGTTTCTGTGGTCGCTAATGACTTGTTTTTCAATGGTCTCCACAAACTAAATGGCATGATCGATAGCAGTAACACTATAATCGCACTTGCCCAAATTTTTTTCATTTTTGTTTTAGTTAATTATTATCCCAATATTTTACTTATTTGACCAGCACCCCATGCAATTAGATAAGCAAGAAAAATTCCATAGGATATCTGTATTATAAATAGAATAACATAGCTCATAATTAGACTTAATCTTACTTTATCTTTAAGGAATTTTTTACTCATCAATGGAATAAATATGAAAAATATTAACGTTGCAAAAAAACTAAACATAAACATGTCTATATAGGCATACCCATAGCCGGATCTTATCATCAAATAATACAACATCCCATTAACTAAAAAGATTTCGGTTATGCTCAAAGTCATCATCCACCAATAACTCGGCTTGTATTTTTTCAAAATCAAATAAGTCGGAAAGAGAATAGCAAAATAGATGATGCTAACCGTAACAATCGGATAAATGAAGTGGGATAAATAGAATTCCATGTTTTTTTATTTTAATTTTTATTTCTTATTATATCACACTCAGAGATTTTTAAATAAAAACCACCCCGCATCCTTCAGTATACTAGAATACTGAAGAGCGTAGTGATTAGAGAAAGTTCTTGGCTATTTGATTATAAATTAGTGACCTATCAAACAGGCTCAGTTTTTTATCTCCCCTCTTTTGAAGAGAAGGCTGAATTCATTGGTTTTGAATTCGGGGAGAAGTTAAATGAATTGGCTGGCGTCTACTGCCATTTGAATTAACCCCTCTTGAGAATTACTCATCCGCAATTCTCCACCTTACCATAAGGGGAGAGATCAAGCGTTCCGTAATTTAAGGTACATCAGAAATTAAAAATCTCAAATTTCTTAGAGCCCTTTTTCTTTCAACTGTTTGATCAAATCCTTCTGTTCTCGACTCAATCTTTCTGGAGTTCTCACTTTAATTGTCACAAGATGATCACCTCGACCAAATTTTTCTTCTCGTTCAATGCCTCTGTTTCTGATTTTCAAAACATCTCCCGATTGGGTTCCGGGTGGAACTTTGATGGTCACTTCGCCTTCAATCGTTTTCACCGTTATTTTATCACCTAGAATCGCTTGAGTGAAATTAATATCTTTCAAAGAAGTCACATTATCACCCTGGCGGCTAAATTCAGCATGTTTCTCCACGTGAATGGTTAGATATAAATCTCCCAGTCGTCGTCCTCCTTTGGGCGCTTCGCCCTGGCCGGTGATGTGAATGGTTTGTTCGTCTTCAATGCCAGCGGGAATGTTGATTTTCACTTTTTGATAATCCCTCACCACTCCATCTCCCCCACATTTTGAGCACTTTTCTTTCGGCACTTCACCCATACCTCGACACTCCGAACAAGTAGTCACTTGGGAAAAAGTCCCTAGGATGCTGCGAACTGTTTTTTGAGTTTTTCCGCTCCCATTGCAAGTGGGACACTTCTTCATGTCCTTGCTTTCCGCTCCGGTCCCATCACATTTGTCGCACAATACTTTTTTATACAGATCCAACTCTTTTTCAATTCCTTTGGCCATTTCTTCAAAGGTCACGTTAACATCCATGGCAATGTCCGAACCCACCGCTTCTTTGGGCTTGCCTGATCCAAAACCAGCCGCTGAAAAAATGTCCGAAAAAATATCTTCAAATCCACTTTGCCTGCCTTGTTGGCCGAATCCTTGAGCATAGGAAGAAAAATCCCGAAATCCCTCAAAGCCAGAAAAGCCCCCCTGAGATTGGGCGCTTTCAAAAGTGCTGCCAAATTGATCATACTGTTGGCGTTTCTGCTTATCAGATAAAACCTGGTAGGCTTCGTTGACTTCCTTGAATTTTGATTCATCTCCGCCTTTTTTGTCTGGGTGGTGCTGATGGGCTAGTTTTCGATAAGCCTTCTTGATCTCATCATCCGAAGCACCCTTTGAAACACCAAGAGTGTTATAATAATCTTTAGACATAATATTAGAAAATCCAAATGACAAAATTTAAATGACAATTCAAGTCCAAATTACAAATTTCAATTTTTGGGCCTTAATATTGATTTGACATTTGAAATTTTAAATTTGACATTTATCAAGCAATTCTCTCCACTTCCATCGTTTCATTCGTAAGTTCTATCTTATCCTTTCGAGCAAGAACAGTCAACACTCCCCAAGCCAACCCGAATTGAAGGAAAGAGAGTATCCACATGACTGTATAGAGGGTTAGTCCCAAAGCAATCGAGGTGCCAATGGGAACTGCCTTGCTGTTATCAACTTGCACATTAACAAAATCATTGATCCACTTGGTCAAAAACAAACTGACCATTTGACTGATCGTTTCGTTGCCATTTAATTCAATGCTGAGCTGGTCAGCTAGAGCTTCGCGATTTTGTTGAATTAGTTGACCTTTTATTTCTTCAGTAATTGGAATCATGCCCAAAGAAGGATTTTGCTCGACCTCGTTTTGATATTGTTGCTCAAAACTGTCTTCAATAATTTGATCTATGGTTGTGCTACCATCAATATTCTGCTGGGGAGTCAACAAATTCATCACCCTGACTACAATCGAACCAACAAAATTTGGCACTTGGATTTCAAATCGAGGAGCATCCTTGAGTTGCTGATTATTTATCATCGAAAAATAAAACCCCGCAGCTATCATCAGTCCAACAGCTATCAAGAAAAAAGGTCGGCCTCTTTTTAGTACGCGATAGGGTTCTAATTTTATTCGACTCAATTGCTCTTTCTTGATTCTTTGATTTATTGCCGTCCAATAGAGAAGCATGGCAATGACAGCGAAAGGAACCGCTTGAAGAGCCTTTTGTCTGGCTAAAAAAATGGCCGGTAAAAAAATAATCAGGCCCATGATAAAGTTTCTTTTCTTGTCGTGCGATAAAAGAATAAAAACAAAAAATGAGATAAAGGTCAGAAAAGTTATAACAAACGAAAAAGCCCAACCATTGGTGTAATTCCAGTAGTAGACACTATAGATAAGCGTCCAATCAATAAGAAAAAGTGCGCTAGTTAGATAGAAAAAAATGACAGTAACTTTTTTGTTCTTCATTTGATTTTATGTTATACTTCGATTAACTCAGATAGAAAAATAAAAATTTGGGGGTTTTAAAGTCTATGGAGAAAAAATCTTTTGTCAAAACAATCAGCGGCTTGACTATTATGTTTTCTGTTTTTCTGCTGCTGCTTGTCGCCACTCGTTTCAACGATGCCGTAGAGGGAGCTAAACATGCAATTAGTCCAACTCGAGAATTTGTTCAAACTTCGTTGATTTCCAACCGAGATCTAGCCGCCACTCCTCCCCGAAATGTCGTAGAGGGATTTTTCAATGTGGATAGAGATGGAGATCTGACAGAAGTTCAAAAACAAAATGGCAAAATTGTCACCAAGCACTATCGAGCTATTCAAGCTGATATGCTAAAAGATGTTGAGGGAAAACCGGTTTTGAAATTGCAGGTTTATGACAACAATAAAAAAAGTTGGATTGTGACAGACATTGAAAGAGTTGATCATGAAGACGGTAAAATCTATTTTCTGCTCAAAACTGAAGAAGATAATGCGGTTGTTCCAAATAATTATTATACTGGAACCTATCAACTAATTTTGGAATAGTTTTTTCAATAGCAAACATGCTTTCAGACTGCTATATCTGATTATACTTCTTTATCCGTAAAAATCAAAAGAAGATCCGCGAGTGATCTTCTTTTTTGGTATTACACATACATGCTATAATAGAAGGGAAACAAAAATGAAAAAAATAATTTCAAAAGCCAGAGTGAAGCACCGAAAATTACCTCTTTATGTGGTTTTATTGATTTTGGTTCTGATGTTAGGAGCAGGATATTCTTTCTATCAAATTTACCGGATTGATTTGGCCGGTGGTTTGAGTTATGAAAAAATGAAAAAACAAGAGATGGAAGCAGTGATGCAAGAAATGTTAGCTGGATATCCCATGGAGCAGATGATTCCAGCTATTTTGGAAAAAGATCCCCAGACAATTGCCTTTTTGGTCAGCATTGCAAAAAAGGAAAGCAATTGGGGCAAGCGATCACCGAAACACAACGAGATGGATTGTTTTAATTATTGGGGATATAAGGGACCTAACCGAGTGGGTTCTGGTGGACATTCTTGTTTCGAAAGCCCCGAAGAAGCGGTTGACATTGTCGCCAAAAGAATAACCTACTTGGTTGAAGAGCAACAACTTGACACTCCGGCCAAGATGATAGTTTGGAAATGCGGTTCAACCTGTGCTGGACATAGTCGTTTCGGTGTGAGAAAGTGGATCAGTGATGTTAGTCTCTATTTTAAAAAACTGACAAGCAATGACGAAGAAGGATTATGAGATAAAAAAGAACAAGATAAAATTGTTGGGTCAAAAAAATTTTCTGTTACGATGGATTTTGATTTTGTTGGTACTCTTTTTGACCTATCTTTTTTTTGCTGGACAGGTAAAATTGTATATGGCTAAAAACATAGAAAAGCCTCGCAATGGAGCTGTTTTTGTTGATCAGAATTCCAGATCTTTTTTTCACAATGGATCACCAGAGCGTCCTTTTTTGACCATTGGCAAAGCAATTGAATTTGTTCAGCAGAATCCTGAATTTAGCAACATATTCGTTCGACCTGGTTTATATGAAGAATCTCTTATTCTGCCTCGAGACATCAACCTAGCGGGCCAGGGAGAAAATATAACTATTATCAATCCCGAAACTGGCAGCGAAGAAACAATTACTGCCTTGGGCAAAAGTATTTTGTCTAATCTGAGAATCGAAGGAGGTCGCTATGGTTTATTTATTCCTCCCCAAGGCAAAGATGTAATCATTAACAACTGCACCATCACTGATGCGAGACAGTGGGGCATTTATAGCGATGAGATAGAAGAAGAGAATAATGAAGAGGAGGAGGGGGAAAAAGATGACGAGGAAGATAAACTTGATCTTGAAGAAATCCCCCAAGAAACTACGTCAACGACTTTATCAATAATCAAAAGTCAAATAAGTAATAACGATCGTCAAGGAGCTTATCTTCAGAAGGGCTTTCTTTATGTAAACGACTCTGAGTTTTTTCAAAATGGAGAAGAGGGTGTTGATCTGCATGTCGGCATGGAGTCTTTCATAAAAAACAGTCGGATTTTTGAAAACGGAGAAGGAGGAATCGAAACAGAGTTGGGCAACGTCGCTCTAGTCGTGGAAAATTGTGTCGTGGAAAAAAATGGAGCTAGTGGGATCAACATCCAGTCTTTTGAAAAAGAGTCAATTGTGTTGATTAAAAATAATCAAATTAAAGAAAACGCTGGTTTTGGAGTTCGATGCGCCATTCATCACAAACCATTTTTTTCTCCCTATTTTTCAAAGATGCTAACTATTGAAAAAGACAATCGATTTGAGGGAAATGGCAGGTCTGCGATAGATCCTGCTTGCAATCTTTAACCAAAAATTTTTCATAAAAGCTTTATAAAATCTGTATCTTTTAAGATACCTTAAAAGATACAGATAAAAATTGAGTTTATTCTTTCAAAGCTGAAGCTAAGCTTCCAAGAAAAGACCCGCTGCAAAAGATTAATCCTCCAAATCTACTAAAACTTGCTTCAATTAAAATGATCTCTGAGGAAGCTTAGCTTCTTTATAGTTTTGTTTCTGAAACCCAGTTTCCTTTGAAACTGGGTTTCTTTTTTGTCTTATGGTCTTCTTGTCCCAATTCACTTCAATATATCAATATACTGATATATCAGTATATTGTAGTGTAGTAGTACATCAAACAAAAAACCGGGTCATTCCGGTGTTTTTGTTTACAAAACAAGTTGAATTATTTCAACTCCTCTTCTCCAATGACTAGCTTGTCACCTCGTTTTGTTTCTTCGGCAATTATTTTTCTGGCAATTAAATCTTCGATCCGGTCAGAAATATAGCGACGAACGGAGCGAGCGCCGAAAACCGGATCATATCCTTTTTTGATAATCTCATCCACTGCTCCCGGCTGGAACTTGATGGAGATATTTTTGTTTTCACTTAAATCCCGGGCAAAATTATTCAACATCAAAGCAACTACTTTCCTAAGTTGTTCAGAAGTCAAGCTCTTAAAGAAAATGACGTCGTCAAATCGATTCAAAAATTCTATTCGATAAATTCCTCGTTCAACTATGTGGTCAATCAGCGCTTTCCTCACTTCATTGGCAGTTCTTCCCTGCTCAATTGCTTTTTTAATCAGAGGTGCTCCAGCGTTGGAGGTGGCGATGATGATATTTCCTCGGAAACTAACTCTTTTCCCGAAAGCATCGGTCAAAAATCCTTCATCCAAAACTTGGAGAAAAAGATTCAAAATGTCAGGATGAGCTTTTTCTAGTTCGTCTAGCAATATTAGCGAAAAAGGATGTTCTCGCACTTTCGAAGTGAGCAATCCAGGTCGGTTTTCGCTGGCTGAACCAATTAGACGATTGATTGACATTGGAGCTTGATACTCACTCATGTCAAAGCGAATCATTTTTTTCTCATGTCCATAATAGGCCTCGGCTAAAGCCTTAGCCGTTTCGGTTTTCCCCACTCCTGTGGGACCAAGAAAGAGAAAACTGCCTACAGGTTTTTTTTCATCTCGAACTCCTGCTCTCATTCTCCTGATAGCATCAGAGACCTGGCTAATTGCTCCTTCCTGACCAATTACTCTCTGATGAAGAACTTCTTCTAAGTTTAGAAGCTTGTCTCTTTCGTCTTTCTTTATTTCACCATGTTCAACTCCTGTTTTCAACGACAAAATCACGCTGATTATTTCTGGGGTGACTATTTCAATGTCATGTTTTTGAATATACATAAGCGCTTCTGCAGCAAGATCAATAGCTCTTTCGGGAAGCGGAGAGACAGTTCCTAGCTGCGCTGACTTGCTAATAATCTCCTTGAGAGCTGAATAGGTAAAAAACACCTGACTTCTTTCCTCTTGCTCAAATTTTTGAAGGAGTATTTTCAAAGTGTTTTCTTCCGAAGGCTCCTTGACTTCGATTGACTCGAAGTTTTTCAAAATGTGTTCGTGTTCTCGAGCGATCTTGTGATAGCTTGACCGAGACGAAGTGACAATCACCTGGAAGGAAGGCAAAGCCAAATATTCATTGATAATTGCCGCGATATTGATTGAAGAAGATCCTTTTTGGGTTCCCAAATACTTTCCGATCTGATTGATAGCCAAGATTACATTATCTGCTCGAGCAGCTTCTTGAAAAATTGAATGCAAGGCATGTTCAGCATTTCCGCCTTTATTAACAATTGATGAAACCACATCTCCAATATCAATAAGCATCACTCTTTTATCAATCAATTCGGAATCAACATTTTCCCGCTTGATTAATTTGGCCAAATAGTGAATAATCGATCTTTTTCCCACTCCCGCATCGCCAAAAAGCAGAACGTTGTTTTGATTTTCTCGAGCCAAGGCCAGACGCATGAGTTCTAATTCATTTTGATAACCGAGTAATTCCACTTCTCCATATTCTGTTGGATCAAATTGAGAAATCTCAGTGGTGTATTTATCAAGATTAACGGTGTAGCCATAGCTCCAGTATTTGCCAACGGGAGGAATGTGCGTTAGGTTCTCTTTTTTCCAAAATTTTAATGCGTTTTCTCTGGCTACTTGAGTAGCCGCTTCCCACTTGAGAATATTATTGAAATCGCCAATAGTAAGATTCTCTTGCTTGAGAAATTTTTTAATCAAATTTTTGTCGCTCCAATCGAAACCGCTTTCTTTATTCGTGGAAAATCCCAGCCTAATAAGCACTCTGCCAAACCATTTCTGTTTTGACATATCAGTCAAAGACATTTCTCTGATTGGTTTTTTTTCTGATTGCCAAAAGGCATAGAAAATGGCGAGGGCATAAAACAACATTACTAGCAAGGAAAACACCGATATTTGACTGCCGGAAAAAATTCCGATCACGACAATAATGAAAATTAGTGGAAAGAGAATCCAGACCAGCAGAAGGACAGCCCCGACCATTATGATTAAAAGCTGGATAAATAAAGCCAGCAGGATGACAATAAGTCGTACAATGGCCCCAAATAACCGGAAGAACGCGTTGAGCAAAAAATTCTGCAAAGATTTGATCGGTCTCCACCCCACCCAATCTTTTTTTAACAAATCTTTTTTCCAAGGTGAAAACAGAGTTAAAAAAAGCTTCCTGACAGAAAAAAAGTGCCAGACAAAGACAAGAAAATTTTCCCAAATGTCCAGATAACCGTGCAGTCCTTTGGAATAATACCAAAAAACAAATTTCATTTTATTTTTGTTTGTGATTTACTTATATCCCAGAGCTATTTTTAGCTTTCTTGATTAAGATTATATCATTTGAGCATATATAATACAATTTGCTCCACTGGAATAATTTTCTGAAAGTTGGCCAGTCGTGCTAGAATAATTCTAGAAGAATATGAATTTGATTTTACCAAAGAACAAGGAGGGAAAGAAAAAGACCAGAATAGTTTGGCGTGGTTTTATCATTCGCATTTTCGTGTTGGTCCTGATTGTTGTCATTGGATATTTTGGTTTTCTGATTTATAAAATAAACCAACTCCAAAAGAGTATTGTGGTGTTGAGCGAGTCGGGTCAATCTAATAGTAGTCTAATTTCAACCGCCAAATCTTGGCTTGAATCAGACAAGGTGGAGCTCAAAGGAGCAAGTAATGACCGGGTTAATATTTTGTTGCTTGGAATGGGGGGAGAAGGTCACAAAGGAAAATATTTGACTGACACCATCATGTTGGTTTCAATCAATCCGCAGAATTACCAGACCGCTATGTTGTCTATTCCCCGTGATCTATATGTCGAAATCCCGGATAGCAAAGTTCACACAAAAATCAATGCTATTTATACTTATGAACTGAAAAATCAAGCTAGCACATCAGCCAAAGGTTTTTCTTCCATCAAAAAAGCTGTTGAAAATGTAACTGGCCAGGAAGTTCATTATTATGTTGCTCTGGACTTCGATGGATTTAAGGAAATTATAGACGAATTGGGCGGCGTTGATGTCGAGGTGGAGCATGATATCTATGATTCCCGCTATCCAGGACCAAATTATTCCTACGAAACATTTGAAATTTCAAAAGGGTTTCACCACTTGGATGCTGAAACGGCGTTGAAATATGCTCGAGTCAGACACACTCAAGGCGGAGATTTTGGAAGAGCCGCCCGGCAACAACAAGTCCTAGCCGCTGCCAAGAAGAAAGCTTTTTCTTTGGGAACCTTGATGAATCCTCAAAAGATCAACAGTCTGGTAGATATTCTGGGGCAGCATTTGAAAACAGACATAGCTTTTTCAGAAATCCCCGGCTTCATCCATTTGGCAAAAAGCATAAACATTTATCAGACCACCAACAAAGTGCTTGATGCTTGGAGCGCCGACTCCCTGCTAGCTTCTTCTCATGTCGAATTGGGTGGTGTCTGGGCCTATGTTCTTCTCCCTCGGGCTAAAAACTATTCCCAAATTTATGCCTTAGCAGAAAATATTTTTCAGTTAGATCAATTAGAAAGAAAAAGGAAGGAAATTGAAAAGGAGCAGGCTCAAGTTTTGATCATTCCTCAAAATTATAGTGATTATCACAGAATTTCTAGCAGTTTTAGGAAGCTTGGCTATGAAACGACCATTAAAACTGACCTGATGGCTTCCCCTTGTTTGGGAAAAGATGAAATCTATAGTTATTCGAAACCAGCTAAGTTGTTTACACTTGATGACCTGGCTGATAAACTGGACACACAGGTGACCTATTTGGAATCAGATTTTGATTATGACATTGCTGTTTGTATCTCTGACAAAACTGCCGATCAATTTGGCAAACATAATCAAAAACAAGAAGAGGAAAAATATATTGAGCAAAGCATTATTTCAGAAGATGGAAAGGTGTTGATCGACAATCCTTAATAACAAGTATAATTTTAAAAAGTTACACAAATAGTATGAAATTTAGAAATAAACCAAGAAGTATTAGATGGGGATTAATTGGATCAGTGGTTTTCCCGTTTTTCTATATTATCCCCTTAGCAATATCAGGAGATTTCGATTTCATCATTTTTATTCTTGGTCCTTTTAGTATCCCCATATGGATAGTGCAATGGGTTGCATTTCTTATTGGTGGCTGGATTCTTGCTGCCATAGCTACAATATTACTCTTCAGTTTGGTTGGTTATCTATTGGGTAGGTTAGTTCATTATATTGCCAAAAAAACAAAACTAATTAAATAGTACGTTTTCCTATGAAAAATTTTCTAATTGTTGGGCTAGGAAATCCAGGAGAAAAATACAAATATACAAGACACAACATTGGCTTTTCAACAGTGGATTTTTTAGCTGACAAGAAATGGCAAAAGTCTAAAAAGGCTGACTACTTTTATCTGAAAATGAACATCAACGGTCACAATGTTGAGCTAGTTAAGCCCCAGACATTTATGAACAACTCTGGTAAGGCTGTTAATTATATCATGAAGAAACACAGCACCAGTCTGGATAATTTAATTGTTATTCATGATGATATCGATTTAATGTTTGGGGATATTAAATTGCAACGGGACAGAAGTTCAGCAGGTCATAAAGGCGTTCAATCAATTATTGATAGCATTGGCACTAAAGATTTTGTTCGATTAAGATTTGGCATTGGCCCACAGAAAAATAGTCTTCTTGATAAACTTAGAATAAGAAAGCCAACTGAAAAGTATGTCCTGGAAAAATTTTCCAAAAATGAAAGAGGGGCTTTGAAAGAACTTCTTGCAAAGGCTATTGAAAAAATAAAGGATCATCTGATTCAACAGGCTTAGTTAAAAAAACAAAAAGGCATTATACCGCTAGTGGGACACATGGAAAGGTGTAGGAGGGAAATTACCTCTCCACGCGCCCAAAAGCGGTATAGTGCCTTCTTGTAAAAATATCTCTTCAAATTATGTAAGTCCTTGATTTTATAATAAAGAAAAGTTATTTGTCAAGTAATTGTGGGTAACTAAGAAACCGGATTTCCAAGGAAATCCGGTTTCTTTTTGCTCTCACATTTGCAAATATGAGAGTGCAACTAAAATATCTGGAAGATTTATTTTGTCAGCGTTGAACCATAAATTAATTTTCCCGCTATCAAAGCCAATGCTAAATATAGAATACTTTCCAATAAAGAAATTTTATACAAGGCAATTACAAAAACCAGGGACAGAAATATTAGAGTGAACGAGACGAAGAGCATCGCCTGTTTTTTTCCAGCTGGTTTCTTGGCCTCAATTCTTTGTCCCGTAAGTAGGAGAATCCCCAAAAGGAGCAAGACGAAAATGAGCAAAATGTTGAAGTTAAAAACATCCATCACCAATCCAGGCAAAATTGTTTCAAGACCGAAAAGCAAAAGATAAATAATCGAAAGTATAATGAAAAGCTTTCGAATAAAATCCTGAACTATTATATTTTCTAAAAACTCTTTTAATTTCTGCATTTTCTAAAAAATATATTGCGAGTAACGAAGATAGAGACTGTCTTTTACTCTCTTAATTGACTCCTTGGCAGTGGTCAGGTCAAAATTTCCCATCATGGAAAGATTGACCCTGGAAAAAGTAGTTGCATCAAAAATTCCCTGGGGAACTTCAAACAGGTAACTGCCACCATCAGATTGGAATTCTTTTTCCACTTTGATGCTACATTTTATATCACCGTTTTTGACTAGTCTGTTTTGACAATTCCCAAGCTTGATAGCAGCTGCTTGATCAACTTTCACTGAGTGGTAACCGGGCCAGACTTTTTCAAGATTGCTTTGTTTATCTATTGGCAACCTTTGCTGATTTTTCACCAAAAGAATTTCTCCATCCTTGGTTCTGAGCAGAGTGCCATTTGGGTGAGCACTGGTGAAATTTAGTTTATCTCCCTTTTCATATAGAATAAACTGATCACCTTCCATTTTAATCACTTCTTTCCAATCGTAGCCAAGACGTTGAAAAATTTCTGGTCCCAAAAAAGCTCGTGCTTTTCCGCCGGAGAGAAAATAGACTGCTTCGTTATAGGAAAAAAGTGTCCCGTTAGGTGTGTCTGTTTGATTATTTTCAAAAATCAGGTTTTTCAAATCACTTTGTTTCAGTGTTTGATCACTTTTGGGATAGGCCTGGGAAACATAATCTTTTAAAACAACTAACGAGTCGGGTACGTTTTTGTAGCTTTCTCTAGACTTTAAAGCCAATTCAACTTTGGCATAAGGATAGTCATATTGAGGAGTGATAACAAAATAATACTTTCCTCCTATTTCTTGTTTAAGCATACCTACCTTGGAAACTCCTACATTAATCAATTCATAGCGGAAAGTCGGAAATGCAATTTGAAGCCCCACCCAGATCAAAACAAAAAATCCAATTATCAAAACAATAACTGTGTTGATGGTAAATTGTTTTTTGTTGCTTTCTTCCGTCATTTTTTGATTAACTCATTATCCTTTCTGGAACATTCTTTCTGCTCGTCCAATATTTCAACCACAATAACAAGAATCCAAGAACAATCAAGGGAAGTGCCAGCCAGCTATAAGCTGTGCTAACTAAAAGGTTGAAGCAAGTGTGGATGGCCACTGGAATTAGCAACGCCAACAACCAAGAAAAGGCTTTTCCTGTTCCTGTTTTGAGCAACATGGCTTCTGCTAGAAATGCCCCCATTAAGCCTGAATAAATTATATGAGCCGAGGTGGATAGCAAAAATCTCAAGAGCACAATCGCAAGAAAATTTGAACCAACTTCTGCCCCGAAAGAAGAAGCGAAGTAGACTCCGTTTTCTGTCACGCCAAAGGCCAGACCCACAATCATTCCCAGCATCATTCCCAGATTAGTTGGGTTTATTCTTCCAATTATTTTGCTGGTTTTCTTGGCTGATTTTATGGCAGCAAAAATTCCCACCCCCTTAGATATTTCTTCAATTAAAGCTACTAGCAGAATTGAAAGAAAAAATGATGAAACCAGTTCGGCTCCCTGATGAGACCAAACTTGCTGCATCATTTGCATCACTTGACTGCCAGTTTCAGTATCAGAGATCCAAATTTCAATGGCACTAGCAGGAATAGCTGTTAACACTCCCCAGAAAAAAACTTTCAGCAAGAAATTTCCATTTTCCAAAGTTAACTTGTTTTGCCGAGCAATAAACCAAAGCCACCCAACAACAGGCAGCACTCCAATAATCGCAGCAATGAAAACGACTTGATAGGAGATCATTTTTTAGAAATTGGTTGTTTGGAGATGAGAAAATGGTAATGGAAAATAGAAATTGGAAGCTTGTTTGATGCAGTGTTCGGTCAAATTTCAATTATCCAATTTCTATTACAAGTTTCTATTTTCAATAAGACCATTTTCCATCAATCCTCTTCCTCTTTAATTTTCTTTTTTATTTCCTTGAGAATTTGATTGGCGATCTTTTTATTCTCTCTGAGATATTGCTTGGCAGCTTCGCGTCCTTGACCCAGTTTGGCATCTTCATATTGAAACCAAGCACCTGATTTCTGCACCACTCCATATTTCACTCCCGTGTCAATTATGTCTCCCTCACGAGAGATTCCTTCATTATACATGATATCGAATTCAGTCACCTGAAATGGCGGGGCTACCTTATTTTTTACCACCTTAGCCTTCACTCGGTTGCCAATGATATTGTCCCCTTGTTTTATTTGGGCTGCTCGACGCACTTCGATGCGCACTGATGAATAGAACTTCAATGCGTTTCCGCCAGTGGTGGTTTCCGGATTGCCAAACATTACTCCGATTTTCATTCTGATTTGGTTAATGAAAATTACTGTTACATTGGTCTTGGAAACAATTCCGGTGAGCTTTCGCAATGCTTGAGACATCAATCGTGCTTGAAGACCCATGTGTGATGCACCCATCTCTCCTTCGATTTCCGCCTGAGGAGTGAGCGCTGCCACTGAATCTATCGCAATCACATCCACCGCATTGGAGCGCACCAAACTTTCCACTATTTCCAGAGCTTGTTCTCCAGCATCGGGTTGAGAAATCAAAAGGTCATCCACTTTCACCCCAATCTTTTTGGCATAGGCTGGATCAAGAGCGTGTTCGGCATCAACAAAAGCTGCTGTTCCACCATCTTTCTGGGCATTGGCAATCACGTGAAGAGAAAGAGTTGTTTTTCCAGAAGACTCTGGCCCATATATTTCAACAATTCTTCCTCGAGGAATTCCTCCAATTCCCAAAGCGATGTCCAATGAGGGTGACCCCGTTGAAATGGCAGCCACGTCAACCTTTTTAATCTCTCCCAATTTCATGATCGAACCCTCCCCAAACTTTTCTTTGATTTCACTAATGACCTCCCCTACATCTTCTTTGTTTTCTTTCCCCTCCGCAGTGTCTGTTTTTGGCATTTGAAGTTAATACGTCTTATATGACTTATTTGACCTATTATTAATCTTTTTATCCTTTTTTCTTCTTATCTTTTTTTTCTTCTGTCTCTTCTTCCTCAGTAACAGTTGGCTCAGGAATAATCTTAGTTTCTTTAGTGAAAACTACTCCTCTGATCACTCCTGGCGAGTCATTGAGGATGCCCAGATCTTCCCCATTGAGTTTGATTAAAGTTTTGTTAGCTTTTCCGGAAGTTACGGCGATTTTCTCATCAGCTTCAAAAATCTGGATTGATTCGGGCAACATCGTTCCACTTTGAGTGCTCTTGCCGTCCACTTCAACTGAAACCCAGGTGGGATGTTCTTCAATTTTAATTTCCAAAGTAATTTTTTCTGGCAGTTTTTCATCTTGCTCTCCCATCACCTTTTCGTCTCCTTCTGCCTGAGCAATTTGGTTTTCATAGTTAGCTGAAACTTTGATAATTTTCACCGATTCTTTTTCGAAACGATTGACTGACTTTATTTCTAAATCATTAATTCCTTGCTGGAGGCTAATCGTTTCCTTAAATTCCCCCCGTTCATTAACATAGATTGGCTGTCCGTTGATGAAAACTCGGTTGTCTTTGTCAGTTAGCCCCGCTACCTCCGTGGTGTTGCTTTCAACATTGATGTCGCCAGTCGGCTGCATGAGAACCAAACGAGGCGTGGAAGAGAACCGATCAATCTCACGATAAAAATAAACCACTCCCACCACAATCAGAATTAGCGAGAGTGCAATAGCAAACATGTTAGGAGTGATGGTTACAGAGGGAGTCCAGATTTTCCTTTTTGAGTCAGTCGGCAGTTGGAGTTTTTTGATGTTTTTTTGAATTCCTCTTTCCTTTTCATAGAGCCGAATGACATCTTCTGATTCAATCCCAAGATAATTTGCATAACTTTTCAAAAATCCCTTCACATAGACATCAGGTGGCAGTTCATCGAATTTTCCCTCCTCCAATTTTTCGAGATAGATTTTTCGAACTTTGGTAGTTTTGGCAATTTCTGAAAGAGAAACTCCCGCTGTTTGGCGAATTTGTTTTAATTTCTCACTGAGAGTCTGGGAACTGACTTTTTTCTTGATGAATCCAACCATTTTTGTTTGAGTTTGCCCAGTTCCATTTTTTGCAGCTATCACTGCTCATGAACGCATACAGATAAAAAATGGTGCTGGATTTTGACCGATATCTTCCCCTAGAGTATCTCAAAAAAAGCCCTTTGGCAAATTCATTCATAACAGTTCAGTCAATTTTATAATGGCTCATAACTCTAGAATATTAACTAGAAGTATTTATGAGACATATAGAAGAAGTTTAGCTTCCTTGGAAGCTAAACTTCAAAAATACAACTAAAAAGGGACATCATCGCATACACGAATTTGTCCTTCGATAATCACTTTGCATCTTTCATCTTGTTTCTTATCACTCTACTTTCTTCTTTTCTATATCAGAAACATGTAATGAAGCCAGGCCGCCAAACTCATACTGAACCTTGTTTCCAGTGTAGACATCTTCAGCTTCTACGTCTATTTGATTCACCAAATTAACGTATTCATCTATTTGATTGACTGAAGGAATCACGCCAATTTGAAAGACCAGTTCTTTCGAGTCATTGAAGAAACCGGTACCGGCATTAACTGTTCCCAAAACCCATTCCAGATGATTGGTTCGTTCATTGAATTGAACACCTGCTTCGTCATCTGATTTATAATTATTCTTCCACACAACACCCGAAGGGAAAGTTGCTTTCAAAACAACATTTTTCAAATCATTGGAGGTGTTCTTAATTTCAAATTTCACCGCAAAGGTAGTTTCTTCTTCCACTTTCATCGGAATCGGTCCGAAATTTTCCACTTTATCTGAATTATATTCAGCTGATGTATCAAGCACCAGCTTGGAATTAATTTTGACCTCCCCTTGAGCGGATTTAATTTGCTTATTGTAACCAATGGGAGAATCCACGTCGAGACTGTGAATTGCTGCTTGCGAAACAACTGAATAGTTCTTGTCGTTTTCGTTGCTCATTGGAAAATTCTCTTTGACTTTTGCTTTGAATGTTACCATCCCTTCTTGATTGGGTTCAAGGACATTTAATTCCGGAACATCACTGGCTTTCCAAATAATCTGATTGTTAGCGCTATCATAATGTCCCTTGTCAAAAATCTCCATCTCAGCTTTGTTGAGAATTCTGGAATTTATTTCCTCAGTAATAATCAGATCACGCAAGGGTATCTCAGAAGTGTTTTTGAATCTAATTTTATAAAATATTTCATCTCCCGCATAGACGTTTTCTTTTGCCACTTCTTGAAAAATTTCTACCCGATCCAACACAATTTGGACTGTTCCTTCTGATTCAAACAGAACCTTTTTCTCTTCGTTTTCATTTTTGTAGAGTTTGGCCTTGAAATTTTTGCTGTTTTCGAAAAGTCCCTCAATCGTTCCTGTCACAATTAAATGTTTTTCTTCTCCTGGATTCAATCTATCCATACGCCAGATATTTTTGTCTGCCCCTTCGACCCCAGGGTTGCTGCTCTCAAAAGTGAATCCGTTGGGATATTCAATTTCCACTACAAGATTGCTATGTTCTTTTGAGCCATCGTTTTTCACAATGATGTCTAAATCAACCTTTTCTCCGCTGGAAGCTTGCTGGGTGGGAATTATATTCACTGAGACAGGAAATGGCACCACATCAACACTCTTTTGATATTTCTTTTCAAATGAGCTGCTAAAATTCTCCGGTTCATATTGCATTGTCACATCAAAATAAATTTGTTCCCTCTTCGAACTCAGAACATCAAATTTCAAATCAAACTCTTTTGACTTTCGAGAATTAATCTGTCCAACATTGATGACCAGGCTGTTGGCGCCTTTTTTGGCATAAAAATCTGCCTCTTTGGCTGAAACTGCATCAGAAAATCTGACTGTTACGCTGACTCCGCCCAGATCAACCAGATTTTTGTTAGAAATTTTTAGCTGATAATTAATTTCTGCTGGACTTTCAATTTTGTCTAGTCCTTCCATGGCTATTTCAATCCGGTTTTCGTCAAAAGATTTGCTAGAGAACTTGATAAAGACTAGAAAAACAAACCCCAAAAGAATTAGGGCTCCGAGCACAATGCCGCTTATGACAAATAAGCGGTTTCTGTTTTTGGTTTTTTCTTTTTCCGGCAGTTTCCCTTCTTCCTGACCTTCAATAATCACACTCTCAACTTCGCCGAATCGATCTTCGACTTGTTTTGCTTCCGTGGGATCATAGATGTCTTCAGAAATTTTTCGCTTTTCAATTTCTTTGGGAGATTTCCGATATAGCTTGTCTAAGAGATCACCTAGTTTCATCTTTTGTTTTTCTTGTGCTTAGTTTTTAGTTCCGGTTTTATTTTTATATTTTTCACTGAATCTAGTATACCAAAAGCCTGCCTTTCTTAAAAGTGTCTCTAGAGGATAACTTTTTTATCTAAAATACTCTCTAGCGTAATTTTTGTAATTTGATTGAGCCGCTTCAATTCGTTTTCAGCAATTTTCAACTTCGATATTGTTTCCGAATCATGTGAAAGCAGCAATCTGAGTATTTTTACTGAATCTTTGCTGAGATTGGTTTTCGGTGCCTTAGCATTTTTTTTGCAGGTATCGCAAACAACTCCCCTTTGAATGATATAGCTATAATTTTCTTTTTCTTCCAGTTTCTCGTTGCATTTATTACACCGATAGAGATCAGGTTCATAGCCACTGGCTTTGATCGTTTTCCAAATCAGCCCCAGTTGAAGCAATTTGGGCTTGGAGAAATTTTTTATATCTTTATTCTTAGCAAAGTTATCTAATTTGCTTAAGTATTCTTTCAAATTCATAAATATTTCTTCACTAGCTTCATCCTCTGAAATCAACTGATCAACAATTCGAGCAGTTTGTTTGGCATTGACCAGCAAATCATAATTATTTCGAAGATTTTTATATTGATTGAGAATGATTACTCCCTTCACTTTGTTCAGCACCCTGCCCTTAACCAAAAAAAGCTCCGATTTGGTCAGTGGATCAAGACCGGATGCTAATTTAGCTCTTGGTTTTCGAGTTCCAACGCCAATTATTCTCATTTTCCCTTGCTCGCGCGACAAAATCGAGTAGATTCGGTCCACTTCCTTGGCTTCATAGGCACTTAAAATAATGGCTTCGACTCGATAGGTCATTGCGTTATTTTACTTGATTTAAGGGTATCATAAATGTATCATTAGACCAGCTAAGGAATAACCTGAAATGATGAATTCGATACTTAAAGACGCTTCATTAATAATTGCCTTGTTGCTAGTTGCTTATTGGGTTTTTACTTTGATTTTGATCATCACGGAAAATCGCGAACCAGCTTCCACTTTTGCTTGGGTCATTGTGCTATGGCTGCTGCCTATTATCGGACTTTTGGTTTATATTTTCTTCGGAAGAAACTGGCGCGTGCGCAGCAAGACCAAGATGTTGGCTTTTAAGCATATTGAGAATAAAATTGAACAATCTTTGGCTTTTTTGTCTAAAAAAGAGGATGATCGAATCGAAGAGCTGCTGATGAGAGATCCCTCTTTCCGCACCAAAAAGCTGCAAGAGCTGCTTGATCAAAGCAGCGGCCCTGAGTCTATTTTAACCAGTGACAATACTGTTCAAATTCTGCAAAACGGATCGGAAAAGTTCCCAACTTTGATAGAGGATCTTAAAAAAGCCAAGCAGTATATTCATATGGAATATTTCATCTGGCGCTCAGATGAACTGACCAACAAAGTTAAAGATATTTTGATTGAAAAAGCCAAGGAGGGTGTTGAAATTCGGATTGTTTTTGATCCTCTGGGAGCTTTTTTGACCAAAAGAAGCCACATCAATGAGATGAGAAGAGCTGGAATAGAGATGAAATATTTTTTCAATACTCTTGCTCCACTGAAAATTACTACGGTTAACTACCTTCTACATCGAAAAATTATTGTGATTGATGGAAGAGTCGGCTACACCGGAGGAATGAACATGGGTCAGGAATATATTGATGGCGGGAAAGACTACGATGCCTGGCGAGACACTCATTTGAAAATTATCGGTGAATCAGTCCAGGTGCTTCAATCAATGTTTGCTGAAAACTGGAATCAGATGAGCGGAAAAGACGACCTTTTTGACAAAAAATATTTTCCCAAGCTGGAGCCCAGTGGTGGCAATGTTCCAATTCAAATGACAGCTTCCGGACCCAGCACTCAGTGGGATTCACTTCGTCAACTTTTCTTTTCTATGATTATGTTTGCTTGGAAGAAGGTCTACATTCAATCGCCTTATTTTGTTCCCGATCCATCGGTTTATGAAGCCTTGAAGGTGGCCGCTCTTTCTGGGGTGGACGTTCGAGTGATGGTCACTGGTGTGCCTGACAAAAAAATTGCCTATTGGACTGCTTTTACTTATATGGAAGAGTTGCTCCGCGCTGGGGTTCGATTTTTCCATTACAATGCTGGCTTTATGCATGCTAAGACCATCAATGTCGACACTGAGATCTGCACTATTGGCACAACCAACCTGGACATTCGCAGCTTTCACATTGCCCATGAAGTCAATGCAGTGATGTTTGACAAAAAAACGGCCAAAGAACTTGAAGAAGACTTTAGAAATGATTTGAAAGCATGTAAAGAGTTCACTCTTAAAAATTATCAAGCCCTCGGCAAAGTGGAAAGATTCCGAAATTCCTTGGTTCGGTTGCTTTCGCCGTTGATGTAGATTTGAATCCAGCGACCCAAATTTTCGAATTAACACTCGAATGACTCGAATAAAAAA
>CAZKWX010000015.1:0-27609 GCA_964556685.1 uncultured Bdellovibrionales bacterium | reverse complement strand
AAAAAGTTGTCGTCCGCGATAAGAGCCGCGGAATCCTCGAAATCCGAGACTGGAAAAAGTAAAAAAATTTATACAATAGAAAATCGGGATCAGCGCGATGAGGCTGACCCCGATTAGGTGGAGCTAACGCCTTTTATAATGACGCTAGTCTTTTGTGTTTGACGATAGCGGAGATCCTTTGCCATCTTTCGCTCGACATTTCTGCTCTGCGGGTGTTGCCATCTCCGATAAGTTTTTTGGCTGCCGCCGATCTCCAGGCCATTGGAAAAGTGCTTGCATCCGCGATGTTGACAAGCTCTCTGATGCAAAGAGCACCAACGAAGTCATTTATTGCGGCGCTATCAATTGCCTCACCCAATGCGTCGATAGCCTTAAGCGCACTTTCGGTTTGACAATCATCAACAATCAGTCTTGATGCGGTTTGACCGAAAACGTCGATGATATCCAATGCCTTTAAACGATCGTCTGTCGTTAACTGCCCTAACTGCTCTGCCATAGAACCTCCTTTTGATTGTGGGTTTATGTTGTTTTAACAATAGAATATGATCCAAAAAAAGGATTTTGTCAAGAAGAACACAGCTATGTAAATTAGATTTTTTATGTAAATAGTTGCAAAAAAGCGATTTAATGATAGAATTATTTGTGTTACATAATCGGCAACCCAAGCTCCGGAGGATTAAAAAATGTACGACATCCTTGAGTCGGAAATTGGTAGTTTGCCTTTAACGGAGGTCCACTCCGAAGGCGAACAGTCGGGCGGGATGCCCAGATAAAACTAAAACTCCGCTTCGCCAAAAACGAAGCAGGCTCTGTTAACACAAAGAGCAGGAAAAGTAGGTTTTATCGTCTGAAGGAGATTCATGCTTCGCATCAAAGGGAGCATGAATGGCCAACATCTCTGTGACACAGAGATGGCATCCTGCCAAGCTTCAAACATCGAAAACTCATAAGAAAGGCGGCCCAAAGGAGAGGTCGCCTTCATTATTTATTTCAAGCAAGCAGACTATTGGATTTCTTCTTTCAGAAGTGATAAACTTGATTATGTAAAATTTGCATTCCTATTTAAATGTCATTCCCAACTTGGTTAGGAATCTATTAGGCGAAGAATCGTGAACGAATAGATTCCCGCTTTCGCGGGAATGACAATACAAAAATGTCCACTGAAGTTTTAATTATCATTCTTGTCATCGCAATTGGTGTCGGAATCGTCATCTATTTTTTGAATCGGAAATTGTCTGAAATTGGAGGATCGAATGATGAGAAATCAGTTTTGATGCTCCAGCAACAGCTCAATCAAATTTCCCAAACACTGGACAAAAAACTTTCTGAATCTCACAAAGTGGCTCTGGGACAATCGTCTGAAAACACCAAAGTGATTCGAGGAATTTCCAAAGACAGCAAAGAGCAGATCGAAAAAATCAACGAACAACTACGAGACGTGACGGAAAAATTGGTCAAAGTGGACGAGTCGCAAAAGCAAGTTGTGGACTATTCCGCGCAGTTGAAAAATTTGCAAGACATTTTGAAAAATCCCAAGCAACGAGGAGTGCTGGGCGAATACTATCTCGAAGAGACGCTGAAGAATGTTTTGCCACCCAATAAATATAAAATACAATACACTTTCAAGGATGGCACCATTGTTGATGCTGTCATTTTTGTCAAAGATAAGATCATCCCCATTGATTCAAAGTTTTCTTTGGAAACTTATGAAAAATTACTCAATTGCAACGATGCGACCGAAAGGGAAGGGCTGGAGAAGCAGTTCAAGCAGGATTTGAAAAATCGGATCGATGAAACTTCGAAATATGTCAAACCAGCGGAAAAAACGGTCGACTTTGCTTTTATGTTTATTCCGTCCGAATCGATCTATTATGACCTCTTGGTCAACAAAGTTGGAGCCGTTCACATTTCCTCGCGCGATTTGATTGAGTATGCCTTCAAAGACAAACATGTAATCATCGTTTCTCCCACTTCTTTCTTGGCCTATTTGCAAACTGTGCTGCAGGGCCTCAGAGCTTTGGAGATTGAAGAGTCGGCCAAGGAGATTCAGAAAAACGTGGAAAAACTTGGCAAGCACATGCAGAGTTATGAGACTTTTCATGAAAAGATGGGCAATAGTCTTGCCACGACAGTTAACCATTACAAAAAATCCCACAAAGAATTGGGGAAGGTGGATAAGGACGTGATGAAAATCACTGGTGATGATAAAGTTTTGAAACTAGATGAAATAGATATCGAAAGCCCAAAAGCAGAAGAGTAGAAATGACTCTATTTTAGAATTAACAAGGACTTTGACCAGTTGTCGGTCAAAGTCCTGTTATATTATTGATGACGATTTCTGTCGTGCAACCATGGACGTTGCGACCTTTTCTTAAAAGCATTTTTAAGAAGTTGCTCCATGGTTATGTTTTGTATAGCCATCATACTGAATAATTGCGTTGAATTGGCACGAGGCAGACTGTTTTGGAGGAGTCCTCTAGCACCAGCGATAATTGCTTCGGCGCCAAGACAATCCAAGAACCAGAAAGATAGAATAATAGATGGGCCCGGAGTCGGTGGTTCAATCCTATCTGTATCGCTCCATTTTTTGTAATGTTCGGTTAATTGAACCAATGCAATAGTTTCTTGATCATTCATTTCAGGGCCTATCCTTTTTTGGTTGTGAAAGCTTTGCTCATTAAAAGCGTTTTTTCTAAGGATACCCAAATGAATTCCTCGACGAAGTTCGTAATTCTTTCCAGGTGGCTTGATAGGTTCTATTACACTTCTAGGATCTTGGCATTTCATAATACTCTCAACACATATGTCTGAACACCATAACACTTCTCCGGGCTTATTTAAACTGATTGTGACCTTTATATTTTTAGGTTGACTTACTCTGAGTTTCCCAACTACACCATCTTTCGTAAGTCTAAGTGTTTTTGGCCCATTATCAATAATGCCGAATCCAACGAGAACTTCTTCGATATTAATTTCAAAGATTTTTTCGATTAACTGTGAAATTATCCTGTCGTCAGGACTGACATATGGATGATAATCATCCACCCAAGATTGAAACGGACTTTCCCAAATAAAACTAATCGCTTGTTTCATGATGTCCTCCTTTGCTGTGCTAACTCATAATGTCAGCTGTGCTGTGGAGTTTAATGTTGGATGCAGTGATCTCCCTGTCGTCTTGCCAACCAAGACCGAGCCGTGCATCGGTATTAAGAACTGGGATTTAAATTGTAAGTTAGCTGATAGGGAATTGCAAGTCGATAAAGTCAACTTTTATGGAGCGTTCTTATTAACTTGACAATAGGCTAATAAAATGATATAATAAGGTATTGAGATAAATGAGCATGATTTAATGATATATTAACTCATAAACAGAGGTCAAAAAAACAGGAGGAAAACTTATGTTTATTAAAAACTGGAAGAGTTCCTTGATTATACCAGGGATGTTTGTTATATCGGTTGCCTTGCTAGCGTCAGCTTGCTATGGCAGCTGGCTATGGAATTGGCATTCCTTGCCAATGTAAATGCTATAAACCTTTAGTATGAGGGCTTTCGTCGCAAGACCGAAGCCCTTATTTTTTTCTAAAACAAAACCCCAGGCTATCATGTCCGGGGCCTCTTTTATATAAAGTTATAGCATTAAGCTAGTCTTCCAGTTTATCAAACTTTAGTTTAAAGAAAATCAAAGTCAGAGTCATAATAGCCTCAACTGACGCAAAAACCAGCAAGGGTATAATACTATTTTTGGCTGCATAAATAATATACAAAATCAAACCAGATAACAGAACCGTAGTCTACATAAATGAGATGTCTCTAGTTGATTTTGATTTGTAGGTTTTAATCAATTGAGGCGTCAAAGCAACTGCTATAAGAAAACCTCCAATATAGCCAACAATTTCCCAATCCATATTTTTTATAGCTAAAACAATTAAAATGACGCCTTCAAAACCTCACCGCTCTTAACGGTCACATAAACCTGATTACCATCACTGTGCACATTGAAATCAACTGCTTCTTTGAATTTTACGTCGGTAACTTCTTTTTCAATGCTGTTGCCGTCTTTTTTGACCTTAATCACCTTTCCTTGATTGACATCTAACAGATAATAGAATTCTCCATCAACAACAGTTTTGATTTTGCTTCCCACTGGCTTGGGGTCACCGTTCAGCTCAGCTGTTTCTTCATTTTTGCCTTTGAAATATTTTTCGATTTTTCCATCCGAATAGGTCAGGCGAATGTTGTCATCGATAGCCATGTCATTGACAGCACTGGCATCGATGGTCTCTTTGAGCCAATCAACTTTTGCTCCAAAACCACCTTCGGCTCGGGGATAGCGATAGATTTGTCCCGCATTGCGATCAAGATAGTAGAGGAAAGTTAAATAGGTCCCAGCTCCAGCGATGTCCAGACCAGCTGACAAAGTGATGTTGTTGTCAACAAATTTTCGAGTCACTGGGCTGAATGAAACCACGTTGTCCTTCATCAGGAAGAATACTAATCGCAAGTCAGCCATGTAAACGATCTGAACGACATCCTTGACTTTGCTATCAAGCTCAATTTCCTTGATCTTATTGTTTTCCGTGTTAAGCGAGAAGAATTTATTATCTGCGCTATAAATTAATAGCTCCTTGTCGTCAGTCACCATGGAATTTGGCTCAGTGCCAATGGTAACCAAGACTTGAGCATTGGACGCTACTTGTTCTTGAGACTCCGCTGGTGCAGCGATTTCTGTTGCTGTTTGAGAAATGTTGCTATCCTCGGACTCACCCTTATTTTTTGAAAGAAAGGAATATGATATACCTCCGGCGATAAATATTAATAAAATGATTCCGACATAGACAACTCGCTTATCTTGGAAAAACTTCTTAGATTTAGCTGGTTTATCATCAACTGGCTCGTCTAGTTTGTCTATTTCTATCTTATCTTGAGTTTCTGGCTCTCGAGTGAGCTCTTCGGGAATGACTAGAGGTTCCTTTTCAGTTTCCTTTGGTTCCTCGTCAATTTTTTCTGCTTCTTTGTTGGATTTCTTCGGTTTTTTTAGTTGCTTTTCTTCTTTTTTCTTTGATTCACTCCAGAAACTGGAAAATTCCTTGTCGATTTCTTCCTTTTTCTGCTCAGAATCGTCTGGTTCTTGCAATTGAATTGCTTGATCATCCACTAGCTCACGACTTTTTACACCAGCTTGCTCGACTTTCTCTTTTTCTTCAAAATCTTTGGCCAAGGAAGCCGCGGCCGCAGTCGCCGTGGCAGCTGGCTCGTCAACAATTTTCGATTCTTCTGGTTGGTCGAATTTTGTTTCCGGCTCACCGACAGGCGCAAAATCTTCTTTCGGTGTTTCTTTTGGTTCGGAGTCTTTCTTTTGCTCTTCGAGAGAGTCCTGGCTAGCATCAGTAGCAGGTTGCACAACAGAGTCGTCTTTTTGAATTTTCTTTTGTTTGTCGAACATTTTTTGTACTGAATTTTTAGTTGCACTAGTTTTGTCTTTGGTGAAGGCCGCAGTTGAAGCGGCAGCAGCCTTGGTTTTGGCACCAATGGCTGCTGCACCAGCCGCAAGACCAGCCATCCCGGCAGAAAAACCAGTGGCTATTTTCCCCTTATTTTTTTGTTGAGGAGCAGGCTCCTCAAAAACGTGATCTTTTTTATTAGAGTCATCGATAGAGTACTCCATAGAGTCCTCTATGGAAGCTTCTACAGAGACCTCTTTTTTGTCTTTTCTAAATTTCTCCCCAAATGCAGCAAAAGACGCAGCCATTCGATCTTTCATGGGAACTTTCGCCACTTGCTCTTGTTCGATTTTTTCGTTTTCTTTAATATATAACTCGGGTTGGGTTTCAAAGGGGGAGGTCTTTTCTTCTTTGTCATCCAATTCGTGCTCTGGTTTTTGTTTGTCTAATTTCTTCAGTTCTTCTTTTTTCACCTCATCCACTGTTTTTTCTTTTTCTAATTTATCAGATTTTTTTATGTTTGTCTCTATCCCAGCAACTGCGGCAGCTGAAGCAACGACAGCTGTTTCTTTCGCGCCAGCGTCCTTCGTAGTCCCGAGTCCTCGGGACAAAGTAGGATAGGCCTTCTCTTCAGTTTTCTTCTCGGTTTTATCAACGCCACCGAAATAGTTGAGTTTTTTGACTTTCTTTTTTTCTGGCATTTTAGCCAGTGATTTTTCTTTGATGTTGACTGTGAGAGCTCCCACATTTTCACCCTCGCTTTCCAAGGTAGATTTAATCAGGTTATCAAATTCATCAGTGTTAAACGTCTTGGCATGTCTTTTGAGATCTTCCCAGGAAAAAATATCAAAAACAGAATCAGAAGCAAAAAGTAATTTATCTCCCAGTTCAATTTTTCCCGAAGAAACACTGGAAAATGTTTTCATTGGATGACTGTTCTCTTCATCTAAACCACGACTGATATCAGTGATTTGCTGATCACGAACGAGAACTATTCTTCCGCCTCCAGCTTGAGTGAAAAAGAAATTATCCTTTTGAATCACTCCCATCACCGCTTTGAATTTTCCCATCCATTGAATAATTTCATGCTGAGTTAAATCAGCCAAAGCGAGGTTGGCCTTGTGAAGCGCTGCTTCGAAACTTTTCTCCGGTCCTCTTTTCTGTTTGGCAAAATATTCTTTTTTGATAACTTGAGCAATGAGATTGGGCAGATAGGAGGACTGATCTGAATGATCCAGCACTTGAACCACACCAAAAAGTTGGCCCAATTCATCTTGGGCAACATTATCAGGGGAGTGATGAAAGACATTAATAAATGCTTCCAGCTGCTGATCCTTGCAAGCGATCAAGCTGAAAGAATCATAATCAAACTCCTTGTCCTGCGGACCGAAATTTTGCTTACTTTGTTTTGACATAACCTAAACAGTTTCGAACCCTATTCGAAACTGATAATGAGATGTTGTCAGAAACATTATATAGCAAATGCTTGTTAAAAGCAAAAGCCAGGGGATTGGTCCTGGGCTGCCATGAGTTCATGGTACTTCTTAATCCTGCATCAAGTCTAGTGCCCCGAGTGATTCAGTAATCACCTCAGCGACTTGTCTTGAGCAGTTGGTTAATTGCAATTATCCTTTCATCAGAGTGACTGATTCGCAAGATGTTTTTCTTGCTAACAATATTCCCAAAAAAAAAGACAAAATATTCTCCAATCTATTTTCATGCCCCCTCTTCTTTACTTGATGATTTTTGGTAGGCACTAAGACTTTTATTTATAGCTTGAACAGAAAAAAATGTAAAGAAAAATTACGCCGGTTCGGCGCAATTCTCTTTGCTAAGATTCAATAAAAATGTCACAAATTATCTAGTTGTTTAATACCGCAGCGATAAAGAATCCAACCGACGCTACCAAAACGAATAGGAATGAAGCTATTCCAGTCCGCACCCTTTTCTCAACTACGCTGGCGTTTTTTGTATTTCTGCCAAGTACGAAAATTGTAGAGAGCATCGCTACTAAAGTAAGGATGACAACTAAGACTGACCACTTGTTGATCATTTAAACCACCCCCATTTATTTGCTAGACTTTTTTTCTAAGAACTTATTCGCCCAGAGGAACAGGCCTGCTCCCCAGGCGAAAGGAACGGCGGATCTCCACAGGAAGCTGTCATATGGGGATCCATCTAGGTTATAGGTCTCGTGGATTTCTTTATTTTCCACGATCACCTTAGAGAATCTTTTTAAATCTTGCGTGGCGGAAGATTCTTTGTTCGATTTAAGTTTAGCAGCAATCACCAAGGCTTCTAGCCAAGACCAACTGATGCCGTTTTGATAGTTGGGCGCAGCTGTGATGAAGCGAATGGGGCGAACTTTCCAAAAAGGATAGCGAGGATAAACACAAGGATGAAGCAATTTTTCTCCAACAGGCTCAAGAGGAGGATGAAGACGGGAATAGTCAACAATTTCAATTATCCTTTCGGCTTGTTCTTTGTCAGTGACACCAAAAAGCACTGCTAACATATTGCCAGCTAAATCAAAGTAGGGCTGGACTTCACCTTCGAAAGTGACATAGTCAACAAAATATGACGAGGGCTTATTGGTGTCCTCGAAAAGAATCAAATCATTTTTCCAAAATATTTTTTGGATTTTCTGATGAATTTTTTTCGAAGAAGGCAAATTAAACTCTTCCGACTGGGAAATATTTTTAAGCATGTGTTCCATTTTTCGCACAGCTTCAAACCAGAGACAATTAGTGTAGAGAATATAGCCATCTTTCATGATCGTATCCATCCAATTACTGATGCCTCTTTCAGCAATCAAGTCGTTGAAAATCATTTTTTCTTTTTTGTAAAAGGCAAGCGCTTTATAGGCTCGTTTAAAATATTTCCCAGCAAAGTCATAATCTCTAGTTTTTTCCACATAAAGACAAAAAGCAATCACGAAAAGCAGATTGTCATCAGTTGAATAAACATCGCCAATGGCTGATTTATAGGCCGGCTTTGGCTCGGATCTTTCGATCTTGATTTTGAAATATTTCAGATTGTTATAATCCAATTTTATTTTTCGAGGAATTTTTCCATTTTTAAGTTGATGCTTGATGAACATTAGCAAAGACTTTTTGACTTGCTCATCATCACCGATTTCCAGTATCCCAAAACTGGCCCAGAAGGTGTCTCGCGCCCAATAGTCTGAATAATTCACCAATGAAGCCAGAACGCCGTCACCATGATAGCAGGCGCGAAGATCACGCAAAGCAATTTTTTTGGCTTGATCAATTATTTTCATTATTGTTGGGAAAAATTTTTGCCGTCTTTTTCTTTTTATAAATGATCACACCAATCAAAACCAAAAGGGCAATGAAAAAGATGACGACTCCGGCATATTTGATGTGCTGGCTAATTTGTTCAGCAGCGGTTCCGAAAAAATAGCCCATCAGAACCAAGAAAGCGCTCCAGAAAATTCCACCGAGAATTGAATATTTCAAGAATCTAGTGAATTTCATCTCGGCTATGCCGGCGAATGCAAAAGTAACAAAACTCAAACCAGTGGAAATTTTTGCATAGAAAACAAATTTAGTGCCATGTTTAGCGAATCCCTTTTCAACTTTTCGCATAACTGATTCATTTAGGTGAAACCACCGCTCTATTTTTTCTAAGAGCGGCCGGCCGCCAAATTTTCCAATGGAATATACAATAATGTCACCCAAGACATCACCCAGTATGCTCAAGCCGTAAACTACAAAGATGTTAAAAATTCCCATCGAAGCCAAAAAGGCGGCAATCATAGTCGCAAAAGGACCCTCAATGATCATGAAGAAGAGCATCGTGGGATAGCCCCATATTGGGGCAGTATCGATGATGAATTGTAAGGATTGCTGAAAATCTATCACAGAATAAATGATAAACTATTTATAATCTAAGAAAAATTTGTGAACAACATTTTCCTCTCCTTGTTAAGGGGAGGAGAGAATTGCGGACGAGCAATTCTCAGGGGTTAGTCTAAATAGCTGTAGTCGCCGGCCATACAGACTAACTCCCCTGAATTCATTACTAATGAATTCAGCACCCTCTTACCAAGAGGGGGAAACAAGCAACAGATAAATTGTTAGTCGAGCATTGATATAAGTTTAAACTTTTTCGATTTAAAAGGCAATCAGAACAAGTTTGTATTATAGTTTTTTTGTGTCCAAATCATTGCTGGAATTTTTTCGTGTGATATAATGGAAACGAAATAAAAAATAAACTTTTTTATGCCAGCGAAATCAAAATCAAACACAAAAAGATCAGCAAAGAAATCCAAGGAAGAAAGCGGCCTTTCGTTTATCAAAGACGCCATCATTGAATTTATCACCACGTTCTTCAAAAATTTACTTGACGAACTTAAAGAGGAGCTGAAAGCCAGAACTGAAAAATTGGTGCTAGACTCAAAACGTCTAGTCGTATTTATATTTCTGCTGCTGACAGGAACAATCTTTTTTCTGGTGGGGATTTCAAGCATTCTTGACTTTGTTGTTGGAATTCCTGGACTAGGATTCATCATTGTGGGTATTATTCTTGTAGTGGGAGGATTTCTTTTTAATCTGGCGAATAAAAGATCAGGGTAATTGTAATAACCAAAAGAAAAACAATTCTTTTATCATAAATATTAAGCTTAAATAAATGTCAAAGAAGAAGAATGTTGCGAAAAAAGCTGCAAAAAAAGCAAAGAGCGAGGCAGCAAAAGTGGCAGTCCAGACCAAAAAGGCTGCTGAAAAGGAGATGAGCAAGGCCATGAAAGTGGCTGATCGAGAAGCAGCTAAAGTCAAGAGAGAAATAGAAAAGCACGCCAAAAAGGTGGAGCAGTATGTTAAAAAAAATCCTCACAAGGCAGCAGCTATTTCTGCTGGCGTGGGTGCTGCATTGGGTGCCGCCTTGGGAGTGATGATGGGACGAGCAAGCAAGGGGAAGAAGGGCGGACGACCAAGAAGGAAGAAGTAGGCTTTATTATAGACGATAAAACATTCTAACATTTCGAAATGTTAGAATGTTTTTGGTATCAGCAGTTTTAAAATAGTATATACCAACGTATATACGTGAGTATGTACGCTTTAAATTGCTCAGATAATTCGATTCCATTTTCCCCTTTAGTAAAGGAGGTGTGGGCCTGTCCTATGAAGTCCCGCTCTTTAGCATAAAGGGCGGGACGAAGTAGGAAGGGATTTGTCACCAAATAAACAACCAACTTAAGCAACAGTTTAAAATACCAAAAAAATGAAGTTAATAAAGATTCATAAATTTACCATTTATAAAACTCAAAATCCCGCCAGACGGGATATAATCAGGATATAATAAAAACTACCAACGTTGAACTGGTAGCCCCCTTCAATATATCAGTATATCAATATATTGATATACTGATATATTAGAGTGAGATGGTGTCGGAGGCATAGGGCATTGCTTATGCTGGTTCGCATTACAAATATGAAACATTTATTTATTATTTGAAGAAGCTAAGCTTCCTTCAATAAACCGTTTGAATTAAAATGGGCTCTGATAAATTTTAAAAATTATTCTTTTAACGAATATCTCTTGGAAGCTTAGCTTCTTAAAAAAAACCTAGTTTCCGAGGGAACTAGGTTTTTTCAAGCTGTAAAATGTTTTTAAATTTCCTTCTCTTACAAAGGGGAAATGATTACGAACAAGCAACTCTGGGAGGGGGTAAATTAGCTTCATAATTCAAAATAAGCAGAAAAATTACACTAAAAAAGTTGACAATTTCAATTGACACATTGAGAGCCAAAATGGTATTATTTAAGTAATAAAGCTAATATTCCGCGCCTTTAGAAGACTAAATGCTTCGTTTAAATAAGAGAGTCTTCAAAGACGAGATTCCGCCACACAAGCAAGCCACCGAACTAGCTTATAAGAACGAGAATAATCGTAAGCTTGCTTGTGTGGCTCCATAGGGGCGAAAATAGAAATAGAAACTTATTAGTAATTAGCAAATAGTAATCAGGGTTGATAAACAAGCCTAGGATTAATTATGGCTGAATGTTTTTGTTTGCTTCAATTTTTAGTTGCTATCTATTAATCACTAATTTTGAATTATGTATAACGGTTTTATTCAATTTGCAGTAGAGCAAGGAGTGCCCATTGCCACAGTGACTCTTATTTTGATGTTGCCAATTGTGGTCACTGTGATCGCTTTTTTTCGGCAAGTGATTGGGATCAAGGCTTTTGGAATCTACACTCCAGCCTTGGTAACGTTTGCCTTTTTAGCCATCGGTTTTGAGGCGGACAGTTTTATGAAGGGACTCAAATATGGAACGTCGATCTTCATTGCTGTCATTTTGGTTGGCACAGTGATGAGAATCTTTCTGAAAAGATTCCGGCTGCTCTATTTGCCACGAATGGCGATTGTGATTACGGTGGTTTCTTTCACCACCTTGGCTATTTTGATTGCTGGCGGACTTTTTCAAAGAACGGGCTTGGCAAGCGTTTCAATTTTCCCAATCCTAATCATGATTGCCCTGGTGGAGAAGTTTGTCTCCACTCAAATTGAAAAAGGTTTTCGAGCGGCGCTGATTCTTTCGGCTGAAACACTGGTCATCTCATTGGTCTGCTACATCATTATCAGTTGGCGAGGATTGATCATTTTTATTCAGGAATATCCTTGGGTGGTGCTTTTGACAATTCCCATCAATATGATTCTTGGCAAATGGACTGGACTTCGATTTAGTGAATATCTTCGCTTTAAAGATGTGATAAAAAATGTGGAACCTTCTAACAAAAAGTAAAGACATTCTGGGCATGAATGCCCGGAATCTTCGATATATTAGAGTGCACAACCTACAATCAGCCAAGCGGTTGGCTGATGATAAGCTGCACAGCAAGAGAGTCCTACGTAAAGCAGGCTTGCCTGTGCCACGCTTGATTGGCAAAATTCGTGATCAAGCGGAGTTTAGCGACTTCGATTTTGGAAGTCTCCCAAACAGCTTTGTGCTCAAGCCCAATTTTGGTTTTGGTGGAGAAGGTATTCTAGTGGTTTATGGTCGCAAGAAAAATATGGATAATGTTTGGGTGAAGGCTGATCGTAGTCCAGTGACAGAACAAGACTTGCGCAACCAAGTGCGCAACACTCTGGACGGATCATTTTCTCGGACAGGCACACCCGACATGGCCTTTTTCGAAGAAAGAATATTACTGACCAAGGAATTCAAGCCCTATGCCTACAAAGGAATCCCAGACATTCGAGTGATCGTCTATAATCGAGTTCCCATCATGGCCATGCTGCGAATTCCCACGGAGGCTTCTGGCGGAACATCCAATCTTCACCAGGGAGGTTTGGGTGTGGGGATTGATATGGCCACTGGAGTGACCACTACAGCAGTGCAATATAATCGTGAGATAGAATATGTTCCTGGAAAAAGAATGCTGCTGCGAGGAATTAAGATTCCATATTGGAAGAGCATTCTAGATATGGCTGTAAAAGCTCAGGATGTTTCCCGAGTAGGGTTTTTGGGAGCTGACGTTGCCATTGACCGAGAGCGTGGTCCTGTTTTCATGGAGCTCAATGCACGACCAGGACTTTCCATCCAGATTGCTAATCAAGAAGGGATGCTTAGGAGATTGAACAGGATTGAGGGATTGAAGATTAACACTACAAAGAGAGGCGTAACGCTGGCACAAAATCTGTTCGGTGGGGAAATTGAAGAGGAGATCGAAGAAATTTCAGGAAAAAGGATTATCAAGACTGAAGAAAAGGTAAAACTCAAAGGGTGGAGAGGCAAAGAGGTGGAAGTTGAAGCAAAAATTGACACAGGTGCTGGGTGGTCCTCAATCGGTGCCGATTTAGCTGAAAAGCTGGGCTATGGTAATGTGTTGCAAGAATTTAATGAAAGATTAGCAGAACACGACGATATTTTAAGCGTCGAAAAAAAGAAGCGATGGAAAATGTTCAATAATATCAAAAATTTGGCCGGTACGGTGATCATTCACTCGTCTCATGGCAGCAGCTATCGCCCAATGGTTAACGTGAAAATCAAGATGGATGATTTTATTATTGTGGCGAAAGTGACAATTATTGATCGGTCTCATTTGGAATATCCAATTATTATTGGTCGGAGGAATTTAAGCAGGTTTTTTGTGGAGGTTAAATAAGTTAAGAATTATTTTAGAAAAACATGATTTTAATGTTAAAGCCGAAAAGAAAGTCGCCAAGTATGATATTTGAGAAAATAGAAAAGGAGGTCGAAGAAGGCGGAGTTAAAATAATTGGCCAAGATTTTGAAAATGGAGAAATTTTTATCAAAGAAAATAGTATTGCTATTAAGTTTAATGGAGTTAACTTGAAAAAATTTAATTGCGTTTATTTTCGCATGGTCAGGGAGAATAAAAACTTCGCGTTTATAATTTCAAGATTAGCCAAAAAGTATAGAATAAAATATTTTGATAAACTATATGAACAAACAGCTGGGTCAACTAAACTAATTCAAACTTTTCTACTAGCGGAAAAAGGGATTTCTGTTCCCAGGACCTATTATTCTCCAGAGTACAGTGCCAAGAAAATTTCTACTGCCATAAAGTTCTTAAAATTTCCGATTGTCATCAAAAAGTGTAATACATCTCAAGGAAGAGGAGTTTTCTTGGCAAAAAATAAGAAGGACTTAATTCAAAAGCTGTCAAAAATAAAGGGGAAGGAAGCAATCCTCCAAGAATATATAGAAAACGATTTTGACTACAGAATATTGGTTCTAGGAAGCAGAGTTGCGGTTGCTGAGAAAAAAATCAGGACTAGTAAAACAGATTTTAGAAGCAACATTCGCTTAGGTGCTGAAGAAAAATTTTTACCACTTTTAGAAGTTTCAGAAAAGATAAAAAATATTGCCAGAGAAGCAGCAAGAACCACTAACGTACAAATTGCAGGCGTGGATGTGGTTATGGATAAAAAAGGGAAATTATTTATTTTTGAAGTAAATAGTACGCCCGTTTTTACACTTGATGAAGAAATTTCAAATGAAATTCCTGAAGTTGTAAAATATTTAATAAAATGCGGAAAAAGAAAGTAGTTATTTTCCTTGGTGTTAAGAGAAGAATCGAAGATCCTTTTTGGAGCTTTGGCAAAAAGAGAAAGGTTTATTATGATTTTTTTAAAAAAGGATTGTTTTTAGGGTTTGAAATGTATCTTGCCAACGGAAGGCAATCATATATAGAAGGATTGAATTTTAAAAATCCACTTGAATTTGATGGTAAAAAATTTATCCAGACAAATAAATTGATAAGAGCGGATGCAGTTTATGATAGGAGTGGGGGCATAAAATTTCCTCCAAAGAACATCAGCAAAAAAGTGCTTAACGGATCTGATTTTAAGAAACTTTGTCACAGCAAGCTCCTTATGTATGAATTATTAGGTAATTTTATGCCTCGTAGTTTGAAAATTGAAAACAAGAAAACACTTATAAGTGAAGTGTCTAAATTAAATAAAGAAGGAAAATATGTGCTGAAGCCTGCTTGTGGTTTAGGTGGCAAAGGGATTGTAATTGATTTTCCGGAAAAAATTGTTAAGTGCAAATTGGAAAAGAGCAAAGAGTATGTTTTGCAGGAATTTGTTGATACATCATTTGGAATTGAAGGCATAACAAGTAAGAGACATGATCTAAGAATTGTGATTGTAGAAGAGAAGATCGTTTGGATTCATTTAAGAACTCCAAAGAGCGGGGAATATCTTGCCAACGTTGCTCAAGGGGGAAAAATAGAAGAGATTTCTCTTTCCAGCGTACCAAAAAATATATTGGTAGAGACTCGAAAAATTCAAAAAATAATTGACAACAAATATGACAAGCCGGTTTATTCAATAGATTTTGGAGTGGAAAGGGGAACCCCCTTCGTTTTTGAATTAAATGATCAAATTGGTTTTCCGACGGATGAAATGAAGAGTGCAGACAACTTTATCGGGGAACTTTTTCGATCCTTAGAAAGAATAGCCAAAAGATAAATGACTTGCTTATAAATATTGACGGCTTTGGTTTAGTGGCAAAAAAGCGCATCCGAAAACCAATGTCGTAGAAATTTTTTTAAAGCTCGGAAAAGATACTTCTGAGCGATCAGATCTTTGAGAGGGAATTGACATAGAGAAGTGGACAAAGAAGATGAAGAAGACAACAATGAGAACAACTAAGGGGGGAATTACAGAAGAACAAATAGCTGAAATTTTCTTTTTGCATTGTAACTATTTTAAAAAATCTCCCTGGAAAAAAGAGTACTTAAACTCATATTTTAACGGTACTAAGAAGGGGGCGTTGTGGGTTGTCGCTGAAGAAGATGGCAGGTGCATAGGTTTTATTATCGGAAAGCCCAGAAGAGATGAAAAAAAAGTTTTTAATATAGATTCATTGCTAGTATCACCAGAATACCAGAATAAGAAGGTTGGCTCTGAATTAATGAAAAGACTTTTAAAGGCCATCAAGAGATCAAATAATTTTCAAAAAGTCACAGTTCATTTTCGAAAAAGCAATAAGATAGAAGGTTTTTATAAAAAGTTTGGGTTTTTAAATCCGAAAAAGGTTGAGAGCTATCCTGATGGAGAGGATAGAATAGAAATGGAAACGCATGTGGTATAAACTCGAAAACTTTGAAACATATTTCACATAACATTGTATAAACAAAGCAATCATGGTTATTATTAAACTTGCTCTTTTGCTATTGGGAATAGGGCTGCTTCTTCGGCTCATTCTTGGAAGTGACAAACGGGCGCAAAAAGCCAACAAAGTGAAAAAGAAAGTGAGAAAGAAAAAAACCAAGACCGCGGGGAGTTATACGAAAGATAGAATTCCCCAAGAACTAAATCCCAAGAACTTCAAAAAGCTTCGTGGTGGGAAGTTGTTTTTGGTGTTGGCTTTTTATGTGGTTTTAGCTGGAGTAGTTTTTGTGGCGGGGCTGTTTATTTATTATGCCAAGGATCTTCCCAATCCAGGGAAGGTCAACAAACGAATTGTGCATGAGTCGACCAAGATCTATGATCGCACGGGAGAACATGTGCTCTATGAAGTGCACGGCGAAGAAAAACGGACGATCATTCCCATGGATGAAATACCTGACACAGTGAAGTATGCCACTATTTCTTTGGAAGATCAGGGGTTCTACCATCATTGGGGAGTAGATTTTCGGGGAATCATGCGAGCGGCACTGAAAGATGTGATCAAGGGCGACGTGGCTCAAGGTGGCTCAACCATCACGCAACAATTCGTGAAGAATTCCATTTTGACTTCGGAAAAAAGAATTTCTCGAAAGATCAAGGAAATTATTTTGGCCATTGAGATCGAACAAAAGTTTACCAAGGATGAAATCTTGGGAATGTATCTTAATGAAATTCCCTATGGCTCCAATGCTTATGGAATTGAAGCTGCTGCTCAGACTTATTTTGGGAAAAAGGCCCAAGAATTAACTTTGGCTCAAGCGGCTCTCTTGTCGTCAATGCCCAAAGCGCCGACCTATTATTCGCCTCATGGATCGCACACTGATGCGCTCATCGGTCGCTGGAAACACACGCTCAAAGAAATGGAAAAACTGGGCTATATCACCGAAGAACAGTTTGAAGAAGCTTTGGGTGAAGATGTTCTGTCACAAGTTCAACCTTTTCGAGACAATATCCAGGCCCCTCACTTTGCTCTCTATGTGAGAGAAAAATTGGCTGAGCAATTTGGTGAAGAAGAAATTGAACGAGAAGGCTATAAAGTTTACACCACTTTGGATTGGGACATGCAGCAGCTGGCTGAAACAGCGGTCAGAGAGGGCGTGGAAGAAAACGGAACAAGGTATCGCTATGAAAATGCTGCCTTGGTTGCGACTAATCCAAAAAATGGACAAGTCTTAGCGATGGTAGGTTCCAAGGACTATTTCAGCGAAGAAATCGATGGCAACGTCAATGTGGCTATTCGTTTGCGACAGCCCGGATCATCTTTCAAGCCCTATGTATACGCGCAGGCTTTTTCTGAAGGCTTTACTCCAGATACGGTCCTCTTTGATGTTCCAACCGGTTTTGGAAAAGACGGTAGTGGGAATAAATATAAGCCGGTCAACTATGATGGCAGTTATCGGGGCAAAGTGAAAATGAAAGATGCTCTAGGAATGTCACTCAACGTTCCAGCGGTGAAAACGCTCTATCTGGCCGGAGTGAATGACTCGGTTGATTTGGCTAAATCTATGGGAATAACTACGCTGGACAATCCTGACCGGTTGGGTCTGTCGCTGGTGTTGGGTGGCGGGGAAGTCAAGCTGATTGACCATGTCTCTGCCTTTTCTGTTTTTGCCAACGAAGGAGTTCAACAGGATCAGAGGTTGATTCTTCGCATTGAAGATGCGGCTGGCGATGAAATTATCAACAGTGAAAAAGACGATAAGGGTGAGCGAGTTCTGGATCGAAATGTGGCGCTGATCATGTGTCAGCTTCTTTCTGATGATAAACTTCGAGCACCCGCCTTTGGGCCCAACAGTTATTTGGTCGTGCCAGGCGTTCAAGTGGCCGCCAAGACAGGAACTACCAACGAATATCGTGATGGCTGGTTGATTGGCTCAACAACGACTTTGGCAGCTGGTGTTTGGGCCGGGAACAACGACAATCGACCAATGGCGGGTGGAGCAGCAGGAGTCAACGTGGCTGGACCAATTTGGAATCAGTTTATGGTGGAAGCCACCAAGAATGTCCAAAGAGAAAGTTTTGTTGAACCTCAGCCGATGCAAACTGACAAAGCAGTTTTGAATGGCAAGCTTGACACAGTGGAGGAGATAAAAGCTTGTGAATATAAAAAGGACAAGTATTGTCTGATTGATGGAAACAATTGTGATGATGATGACATTGAAAAAGAAAAATTCTTCATAGCACACAATATTCTTTATTATTTAGACAAAGATGATCCTCAGGGGAACCGTCCTGATCGACCTAAAGATGATCCACAATATAGTCGCTGGGAAGAAGGCTTGCATGAATGGGCTGAAGAACATGCCGATGGAAAGGGAAGGCCGATTATGCCGGATGAGGAATGCTAAAAGAATTGAAGATTCTTAATTGTTGATTTCAGATTTAAACTGCTCTCATATTTGCAAATATGAGAGCAGTTTATAAAGAAACCGGATTTCCAAGGAAATCCGGTTTCTCGGTTATTTGGAATTACATTTTACAAGTATAACCCTTGACTTTTTTGAAAAACTGAATAAAATAGCAAAGTGACTCAATCACATAACACATAGCAAATAACACGTAACATCACTCATGAAACAGGGAAGCATTTGTTTTGTGTTCCATGTTCCATGTTTTGTGAAATTAAATGGCCAAACAAATCAAATTTGACGAGGAAGCTCGTCGAGAAATCATGGAGGGAATCAACAAGGTAGCCGACACAGTCAAAGTGACGTTGGGTCCCAAGGGGCGCAATGTTGTTTTGGACAAGGGATTTGGAACTCCCACCGTGACCAATGATGGCGTGACCATCGCCAAGGAAATCGACCTGGAAGACAAATACGAGAACATTGGTGCTGAAATGATCAAAGAAGTAGCTAACAAGACCAATGATGCAGCCGGCGACGGAACTACCACTGCTTCAATTTTGACTCAGATTATTGCTCAAAAAGGTGCTCGGATGATTTCCAAAGGAATGAATGTGGTTGATCTGAAGAATGCTTTGGTGAAATATTCTGATCAGGCAGTGGACAATCTCAAAAGCAGCAGCGTTTCTCGCAAAGTTGAGGGTGAAGGCATTGCTCAAGTGGCCACCATTTCTGCTCAAGACGAAGCTGTGGGAAGAATCATTGCCGAAGTGATTGACGAAGTGGGCAAGGATGGAGTGATCACTGTGGAGGAATCACAAACTTTTGGTCTTGATCACGAAGTTGTCAAAGGAATGAAATTTGACAAAGGCTATGTTTCGCCTTATATGATCACCAACACCGAAAGCATGGAAGCTGAATTGGAAGAGCCATATATTTTGATCACTGATAAGAAAATCTCTGCCATCAATGATATTTTGCCACTTTTGGAAAAAATTTCCGGGCAAGGCAAGAAAGAGTTGGTCATCATCGCTGAAGACATTGAAGGTGAAGCCCTGGCTACTTTAGTGGTCAACAAACTTCGAGGAACTTTGAATGTTTTGGCAGTTAAAGCTCCTGGTTTTGGTGATAATCAAAAAGCCATGATGGAAGACATTGCTGTATTGACTGGCGGGCAAGTCATTTCTGAAGAAAAAGGCATGAAATTGGACAGTGCTGAAATTTCTGATCTGGGTGAAGCTGCTAAAGTTGTGGCTACCAAAGATGACACCACTGTAGTTTCTGGTAAAGGTAATCAATCAGAAGTGGATGCGCGAGTGGAACAAATCAAAGCTCAAATTGAAAAAACTGACAGTGATTTTGATAAGGAAAAACTTCAAGAAAGAATGGCCAAGTTATCTGGCGGAGTAGCTGTGATCAAAGTTGGTGCTGCCACTGAAGTGGAACAAAAAGAAAAACAGCATCGAGTGGAAGATGCAGTGGAAGCAACTAAAGCGGCTATTGAAAAGGGGATTGTCCCTGGTGGTGGAGTGGCGCTTTTGAATGAAGCGGTGAAATTGCAAAGACAACTCAAAAGCGGTGAAGAGAATCTTTCAGTTGAGGATAAAGCGGCTTTGGAAATTTTGGTGGAGGCTCTTGAAGCTCCAGCCAAACAAATTGCTGCTAATGCTGGAAAATCTCCCGATCTCATCACCAGCAAAATTCTAGAGCTTCAAAAAGAAAAGGGAAGCAAAGATATGGGCTATGATGCAAATAAAAATGTTTTTATTGATATGATCAAAGCTGGCGTAATTGATCCAGTCAAGGTAGTCTCTTCAGCTCTTCGCAACAGTGTTTCAACTGCGGCTATGCTCTTGACTACTGAAGCAGCTGTCACTGATGTTCCAGAAGATAAGGATGATTCTGCCGCAGCTGCAGCGATGGGTGGTGGGGGAATGGGCGGAGGAATGCCGATGATGTAGTGAGCTAGGTTATAGCTGGTAGGTTGTAGCTTGTAGAAAACTTGTATATAACAAAACTCGGCTGAATGGCCGAGTTTTGTTATTTCTATCTATAGAGATATCTCTATAGATAGAAATATACATAAAAAAATCAGCCCATGAGCAGTGTGATAACTGCCACGCGGGCTGAATGAGCCGAATAAACGATGGGAGTTCGTCAAGGTGACCATGAATAGATGAACCTTCGATTGAACACCCACCCAAACTTTTTTCTGAGAATGGAAAAAATTTCTCCAAGACTATGCGTGTCCTTGTTAAAGATTAGGGTTGTACTTCCATTCTCAAAATCTGGGACATTTTTTATATTTTCATTCAGTAATTTTGTCAGTTTTTCTTTCCCTATGTTTGCATGAATGACGAGCAACAAATGACCCGTTTTTTTTCGCTCTCCAAGGACCCAGTATTTTGGAGTCGAATCTATGAGGACTCCGCCATATTCCACGGGTATCATATAACTACTTTGCTCACAAACGAAACAAAAGATGTTTTGTTTGTTGTTTTTGCAAAGAGCAAAAACAATTGTTGGGAGAAGAAACAAACCAATCGAAATTAAAAGAACCCTTCTGATCATGATAGCCTCCTTTGGAATTTCAAGTTAACTACGTTTAGAGCAGATCAGCAGTTATTTTTAGCTGGCTTACAGCCTAAAACAGTTGACATTTTTAGTCAATGTAATAAAATTAATTAGCAGTCATAGTAATCGTTTGCTAATGCATATACGATTAACTCAACATGTCATCCCGGCCTCCGAGCCGGGATCAAGTGTGAGGTCATCTCATTTTTATTGCTCGTAAAAAATAATAAACGCTTATAACTGGATCCCGCATCAAGTGCGGGATGACAGAAACAAATGCTAATCGAAAGACAAGAGGAAATTCTAAAAGCCATCATCAAAGAGTACACCGAAACGGCGGTACCGGTTAGCAGTGGACTATTGATCAAAAAATACAACCTGGAATATTCTTCTGCCACCGTGCGCAATGAGATGGTTGCACTGGAAGAGAAGGGCTTTCTTTCCAAGCCCCATGTTTCTTCTGGGAGGGTGCCTTCTGATAAGGGCTATCGATATTTCATTGACTACCTCATGGAAGACCGAGATATTTCTGAGTCATATGTCAAAAAGCTGGAGATGGAACTGCTTAAGCAGCAAACCAAGAATGCTCGAATGGAACGAACCACAGCCAAGTTGCTCTCTTCAATGACCAAGTGTCTGGCAGTTAGTGGCTTGGTGAAAAAGAAAGAATATTTTGATTTCGGAATGCATAATCTTCTCGAAGATCCAGAATATTCAGATTTAGATGAATTTTCTCGCATGACAGCGGCGTTAGATCTTATTGATGAGAACGTAGACAAGATTTTAGAACAAATTGAAGGGGACGAGACGAAAATTTTTGTCGGTAAAGAAAACCCCATCAAAGAAATTCAAGATTTTTCCATGATGGTTTCACCATACAAATTAGAAAGCGGAGAAAAAGGCCTGGTGGCCCTGATTGGTCCCAAGCGAATGAAATATGGGAAAAATAAAAAACTGCTGGATCATTTGAAGGGGCTGATGGGGAAGAAAGAACTTTCAATTTTTCTAATCCCAGGCATCGGTATATTTAGAATTCTTTAGTCAATAGTCAATCCAAACCAACATACTTTACCTTATAACCTTATATGGTAAAATAGTATAGTGAAAAAGCTTGCGATTAATTATTGATTAAAAAATATGTCGAAAGTAAAATTTCATTCTGTTCCAAAAGAAGAGAGATATCAAATTATCGGAGAATTTTTTGACATTATCCATTTTCTCAGAACAAAGCAAGAAATTATTGATTTTTTCATCGGATTACTGACAACGAGCGAATCATTGATGATGGCCAGAAGAATTCAAGTGGCCAAGTTGATTATTCAGGAGAAAAAATATGAGGAAATTAGGAAAGAACTAAAGGTCAGTTATCAAACTATTCAGAAAGTGGAGAGGTGGTTGCATGAAAGGGATGGCGCATATTTAAAAGTGCTAAGGAGATATTTTAAAAAAACAGAGGTTGAGGATAAACGACAACAGCAGAAAAAATATCAACCAGAAAGACTATTAAACCGTTATCCACAACACAGACTTTTGAGAAAAATTTTAGGGATATAGGATACAAAAAACATGAATAAACATGATTTTACCATTTAACCTTATAAGGAAAAATATGAAAGGCAAAGAAAAAAAAGAGAAAAAAACAGAAAAAGAAACAGAAAAAAATGTTCGGCCAATGGCAATCACGCTGAAAGCGGTGGTTGTTAATCAAAAGAATGAAGTCTTGTTGCTGAAAAGAAATAAGAAAAGCACTTTTAACAGAGGCAAGTGGGACTTGCCAGGAGGGCACATAGACGAAGGAGAAACAATTGAAGAAGGTTTGAAGCGAGAGATTCTTGAAGAAACTTCTTTGAAAGCTGAAGTTGGTTTCATTATAGGTACCGCAGAATTTTCAAAAGGTAATAAACAATTTAAAAATGAAAAGAGAGGTTTGAGATTTCTTGCTTATAGTCAAGGAGATAAAGTGAAACTAAACAAGAGAGAGCATGATGAATATGCGTGGCTTCCAATTGATGAAGCTATTGAAAAACTCAGCAAGAAAGATGGTTTTGAAGGAGAAAAAAGAGAAACTCTTTTTGCTGCCAAAGAATATTTGGAAATGAAAAATGCGGTGGACAATTGGAAGCGATCAGTGGCGGAATTTGAGAATTATAAAAAACGTCAAGCTAAGAATAATGAAGATTTCAAGAAATATAGCAATGAAGATATGATTTTGGAAATTTTGCCGGTGTTGGACAATTTTGATGCGGCTATCAATCATGCACCAGAAGAGGAGAAGGAAAATGGTTGGATGACAGGTATTATTCACATCCAAAAACAGCTGATGGATGTGCTGGAGAGTAAAGGAGTAAAAGAGATTGCAGTGAAGAAAGGTGATAAGGTTGATGAATCAATTCATGAAGTGGTGAGTGGGAAAGTTCACCCTGTTAAATCCGGCGAAGCCGGTCCCGCTGCGCGGGAATTTAACAAGGTAAAGAAAATATTGAAAAAGGGCTATAAAATTGCTGACCGGGTGATCCGACCTGCGAGTGTGGAAGTTGAGTAGTTTTTGTGTTGACAATATACAAAAGTGCAATAAAATAAATTAGCAGTCGTAGAATAAGAGTGCTAATATGAATCTGGTTTTCTGGTTAGCTAGTTGTCTGGGAAAAGAAAGAGGAGGCTGTGCGTTTAACGCACGGCCCCCTCAGTGACGAACGTTTTCATTAAACTCCCCTCCCTTTAACAGCTCCAATTTTGATTTGATGGGTGTTTATGTCTATGTTCGACATTCTTTCTGCCACTTCTATTTCACGAAGCATTTCACCTAAAGTACTATTGATTTGTTTTTGCAGTCGTTCGATCTGTGGCTTAAGAACAGGATCAAATCCATTTCCAACTTCTGTATACTTTGGAAATTTTCTCCTGAACTCGTCAATAGCCATCTCTATTTCGGCTAGTTGTCCCCAGACTGATAAAAGATCTGTCATAGCTCCCCCTTTCGTTTTATCTATTGTTTTTAGTATTATAACACAATAAGCCATATAAGACACATAATAAATAAAAATTTTAAATGCCAAAAATTTTAGGAATCGATTTGGGGACAACCAATTCAGCAATGGCAGTTGTTGAAGGGGGGAACCCAGAAATCGTCGAAAACAAAGAAGGAAATCGAACCACCCCATCAATGGTGGCGATCAACAAGAACGGTGAAAGACTGGTTGGGCTCTTGGCCAAGCGTCAAGCAGTGACCAACCCAGAAGGCACCATTTTTTCTGCCAAACGTCTGATTGGACGTAACTTTTCTGACAGTGAAGTTCAAGAAGCCATGAAAACCCTGCCCTTCAAAATCTCGGAAGGGAAGAATGGGGCAGTCAGCATTGCCATGAATGGCAAAGAACATCGACCAGCAGAAATCTCAGCCTTTGTGCTGCAGAAGATGAAAGCCGATGCAGAAGAAAAACTGGGCGAAAAAATCGAAGAAGCGGTGATCACTGTGCCGGCATATTTTGATGACTCGCAAAGAAAGGCCACCAAGGACGCCGGTGAAATTGCCGGGCTGAAAGTGCAAAGAATCATCAATGAGCCAACGGCCGCTGCCTTGGCCTATGGTTTCAACAAGAAAAAAGACGAAAAAATTGCTGTCTATGACTTGGGCGGCGGAACTTTTGATATTTCCATTCTGGAAGTCTCGGATGACACCGTGGAAGTGAAGTCAACCAACGGCGACACCTATCTGGGCGGTGATGACTTTGACGAAAAGATTATCAATTGGATTTTGGAAGAGTTTAAGTCTCAAGAGGGAATTGATCTTTCTAACGATTCATTGGCTCTTCAGCGAATCAAAGAATCGGCTGAAAAGGCCAAGGTGGAATTGTCCACTGCTCAAGAAACGGAACTCAACCAGCCTTTCATCACCACTTCTGATGAAGGACCCAAGCACCTGGTGATGAAAATGACTCGAGCGAAACTGGAAGAATTAGTGGGTGACTTAGTGGAGAAAACTCTGGAGCCCTGCAAGAAAGCGCTAGAGGATGCAAAACTAAGTAAGGCTGATATTAACGAAGTGATTATGGTGGGTGGAATGACCCGCATGCCATTGGTGCAGAAAAAAGTGGAAGAGTTTTTTGGAAAGAAACCGAATTCAAGTGTTAATCCGGATGAAGTGGTGGCCATGGGCGCAGCCATTCAAGGAGGAGTTTTGCAAGGCGATGTGAAAGATGTACTGCTTTTAGATGTAACACCTTTGACTTTGGGAATTGAAACACTAGGATCAATTTCAACACCGCTGATTGAAAAAAACACTACCATTCCAGCTAACAAAACGCAGGTTTTCTCAACAGCGGCTGACAATCAGCCATCAGTGGAAATTCATGTGTTGCAGGGCGAACGAAAGATGGCCACTGATAACAAAACTCTTGGCCGGTTCATGCTGGATGGCATTCCCCCAGCCCCGAGAGGCGTTCCTCAGATTGAAGTTTCTTTCGACATTGATGCCAATGGAATTTTGAATGTCAAAGCGGTGGACAAAGCCACCAACAAAGAACAATCCATTCGCATTGAAGCTTCTTCTGACATGACTGATGAGGAAATCGAAAAGATGAAAAAAGATGCTGAGGCTCATGCGGAAGAGGACAAGAAGAAAGCCGAGCAAATTGAAGTCAAAAACAATGCCGACACTTTGGTTCACACCACAGAGAAAGCTATGAAAGAAGCCGGCGACAAAATTTCAGCTGACAAAAAGAAACCAGTGGAAGAAAAAATGGAAGCTTTAAGAAAAATAAAAGACGGTGATGACATTGAAGCTATAAAAAAAGCCTCGGAAGAGTTGTCTCAAGAGGCTCAGAAAATAGGACAGGAATTATATCAGGCTGCGCAAGCTGAACAGCAAAAGGCAGGCGGTCCCGACTCCGCTTCTGCTGAAGCTACGTCGGGCGATGCAGGCAAGGCAAATGATAAGTCTAACGTCAAAGAGGCGGAAGAAGTTAAAGACGACCCGTCTGGCGCCGAGGCAAGCGACAAGAAAGATGATAAAAAAGAGTAGCTTTTAATATAAGCGGGGCGAAAGCCTCGCTTTGTTTTAAATGACTATTAAGCAAATAAGACGAAAATGATAACAAAAAAAGAAATTGATCAAAAGGCTGTGGAACTTGAGATAAGCCCCGCCAATGTTGAGAGAGACTATGTTTTTGGTTGGGTTTTAAATGCTATTTATTCTGGATCATCCCTTGGTAACGAATTTATTCTCAAAGGCGGAAATGGTCTCAGGAAATCTTATCTACCCAACACTCGCTTCTCTAAAGATCTTGATTTTTCGGTAGAGAAAGAGGTGAACCAACGCACACTTCATGATGAACTTAATAAAATTTGTTCTCTTGTAAGTGAGAAGGCAGGGGTTGTTTTCGAATTAGATAGGACAATGGTGAGGCCAAAGAACCTGCCCTTCACGGATAATAACGTTTTAGAGGCAAGATTATATTTCAAGGGATTCTACGGGAAGGAAAGTATTTCTATTAAGACTCAACTTGACATCACACAGTTTGACAAGATTTACCTGCCTGTTCAGGAGGTGAAGTTGATTCATGGCTATCCCGACTGCGATAAATGTGAAATTTTGATTAAATGCCAAAAAGCAGAAGAAATACTGGCTTCAAAACTAAATACACTTCTACATCGACAAAAAGTTGCCGATTTATTCGACTTGCTTTACTCGATAGTTTTTACTAGCGACTATTCGGTTAATAAGAAGGAAGTCATCTCAACCTTTCTAAAAAAGTCCATTTTTACATCCTCTCCAAATGTCGCGAAGCAACAACTTTTAGGTGTTCAATTAGACACCTACAGACCTTACTGGAGCACCTTGGTTGCGCCCATTACAAGCTTATTTGACTTTGATAGTGTTGTATCAAACTTTGCTCAGTTTATTGAGGATTTATTTAGCTTCAGTGTTCCAATAGCTGTTACAACAGCAGGGCCGAGCCATTTTTCTTCGGGGGTCAGAAATGAGATAAGAGAAGCGGGCAGGTCAAGAACTTTAGTTGAGATGTCTTACGATGGCTACACTAGGCTAGTAGAGCCTTACTCAATGAAATATGAAATCAGAAAAAAGGATGGTCGAGGATTCGAATATTTCTGGGGTCATGACACATCAGGTGGTAAATCGGGCAAGCAATCAATTAAAAGATTTATCTGTGATAAAATTGGGTCAGCAAGTTGCACCGAAATAAGTTTTACCCCTCGCTATCCAGTAGAGTTTTAATGTAATTACTTGACAGATTCAAAATAAGGCTTCGGATCTATCGCTTTCTACTCAAGGCGGGCAAGAATACTAATATTAATACTAATATAAATACTAATATTCCCTCGAAAGAGATCCTATGAACCAAAAAGTTTTAATTAAAAATTTACAAAATTTCTTAAGGAGTAATTCTAGATTCAGAAATGGATTTGATGTTGTTTATTTTCTAATAACCATACGAAAAATAATTGAAAATGAAAATCAAGAAAAAGAGTACACGTTGTTATTTACCTATTGCAATTGGATTGTTCACCCAAATTTGGATAAAGCATCCTCAACCGAGAATATATCGTCGCTAATCTCATC
>CAZKWX010000014.1:0-28141 GCA_964556685.1 uncultured Bdellovibrionales bacterium | reverse complement strand
AACCACATGATAGATCCGAGTCAATTCTTCTTTCACTTCTTCAGTTTCATAATCAGCTCGGTGAGCTTTTTGACCTTCATATCTGGTGGCAGCTTGATCAAGATGAAGATCAAATGAAACTTCTTGCTCAGTTTCCGTAATATATAGATGGAACCGAGGGTAGCGATCTCTGGTGGGAGTGTAGACAAAACTCTCCTTATTTGTTTTTCGATTAATGATTCTCTTGTAACCAGCCCTGCGCAAAATGATCGGGAATTGTCGAGAAAAATTATTGGGTAAACTAAATTTCATGGATTTGATAAAAACAACCTCTCATATACTGATATATTGAAGGGGAAAGGAATATGTGAGAATATAGCTTAGTTATTAAAGATTTTTTAAGCATGTTCAGATACTTTTAGGTTAGATAATGTTGCCGATATCCGAAGTTTTCACGGAACATAGAACAAAGTGGAGTGAAAATTTGGGTGAGTATTTGCCGAGGGCAAGCGCGAACTGGATATCGTGCTGTTAAGCGACAGTCAGGTTCTTACAGCCGACAGGCTGACCGCGATGAGCGGCCCTAACAAAATACTTTTAGAAGACGAGGGGAAGAAGTAATGTTTATTTCCTCCCCACACAAGTGTTAGTCAGGTTGTTATTTGCCTTCAATCATATCAGGTGTAATGGTTTCAATCTTGACATCTTGGCATCCTTTTTTATCCAGAAAAGACCTCATAGAACATGAGAAACATTCGATTATCTTGAATGTTTTAGACTTAATACATGTTCTCGCCCATTCCCAAAATAACATTTCCACGAAATAACCGCACTCATTTTTACAATGAACCTTCATAAGACCACCCCCTTATTTTTTCTCTGTCTTCTAAAAGTATTTTGTTAAAGAACCTTATTTCGCCTAATTATAGAAAGAATGCATTTACTCTTCTGTTAGAGCATTAATAATAGCAAAATAACCTTTGTATGTTTTTCTAAGGTGTTTAAAAGACCCATAGGGTGCAGGAGTAGCAGTTGAAGTTTTTCGAGACTTTGTTTCTTGATATTGAGAGAGAAATTTCTTCAAGTTGTTATTTACACTCGTCACCGTGCTGATTCCAACTTTAAGTTTTCTACTTATTTCTTCATAGGACAGATCATCCTCTAAGAGCAATCTGGCTATTTCAATCCTACGTGAGATCATAATTAACTCACTTTCTGTTAATAAACTTTCTAGATATCGACGAATAAATTTGGGATTGTCAAATTTGGCTAGATTATCAAAAAGGGGAACTAAATTCTTTTCATAATTTTCTTGATTGATTTGGTGACTTTGTACTTTTGACATTTTTTATTGTATATTAACTATAGTGACAATTATAAAAACATTGCGCTGAGCTAATTTTAACATTTCTAATTAATAATACAATATACTGATATATCAATATATTGATATATTGAAGTGTAAGTATAATTATAAAGTAAGATGAAATGAAGGGGATTTTGAAGACGATATTTACCGTGTTTTTGATAGTCGCAGCCTTTTTTGTGGTTCGCCATTTTGATATTCATGAGGTAATTCCTTCTTCAGTGAAGAGAACGGATGCTGTGGGAGCGGGAATAATCAGGAACGAAGAAATCGTCATCAACCGTAATTTTGATGGAACAATCGATGATATCATTTCTTTTGCTAATCAAGCCAGAGAAGAACAAGGCCTGAAAACGTTAGGAAAAAATGAAAAACTAAATCAATCAGCCCTAGCCAAAGCTCAAGACATGAAAGGAAAAGAATATTTTGAGCACGTTTCACCGGAAGGATTGCAGCCTTGGTTTTTTGTGGAAGAAGCGGGATATAAATATCAAGCGGTGGGAGAAAACTTAGCGGAAGGATATTTTTCGGCGATCAGTGTTCATGAAGCTTGGATGGGCAGTGAAGGACACCGAGAGAATATAATATCAGATAAGTTTGAAGAAATTGGAATAGCGATTGTTGAATTTGAACAAAATGGAAGAAGGAGCTATATCATTGTTCAACATTTTGGCAGTGTTTTGAATGAACAGGAAATAGAGGTGATTGTTTGCGAAGAAAAAGCCAAAAAAAGCTGCGAAGATGCAGAAGAGAAAGAGGACGAAGTGAAAGACACCATCAAAAAACAAAAGAAAATAATCAAAGACGCCAAAAAACACGATGCTGACAAAAAAGATCTGGAAGAAGCCGAAGATAATCTCAAAAAATTGGAAGAAATTAAAGATGAAATCGAGGATTATTTGGATAGATGTGAGGACTATTTCAAGGAATGTGACAAGTGGATTTGAGCACGCTCATGTTGATTGCTAAATTATTCTTTTTGGTTTACAATAGCCATAAATAAAGATGTGAAGACAGCTTCAAAATAGATAATTTTTAGCTTAAAAAAATGAAAAAAATACTTATTGTCGAAGACGATGCCATGCTAGTTGAAATATATGAAAAAAAGTTCGCTAAAGACGGCTATGAGGTGATAACGGCAACCAGCGGCTCGAAAGCGGAGAAAAAAATAAGAAGCGATAAGCCTGATTTGGTTCTGTTGGATCTTGTTTTGCCTGAAGAGGATGGCTTTGGTGTTTTAGAAAGAATTAAGCAAGATCCCAGTACCAAAGACACCCGAGTAGTTGTTTTCTCCAATCTATCTCAAGAGGAAGACAAGGAAAAGGCAAGAAAACTGGGGGCGGAGGGCTTTGTGACAAAATCTGACTTCACGCCGCAAGAAATTGTTGAAGAAGTCAAGAAGTATCTGAAAGGTTCAGGTAGTAAAGAGGCAAAAGAAGACGCGAAAGAAGAGGTTATGGCTGATGAATCACAAGAAGAAACAGGATCGGAGGGTGGAAAGAAAATATTACTCATGGAAGACGAAGAAGTTTTCGCTGAAGTTTTCGGAAAAAAGCTGACTGAGAATGGCTATCATGTTGAAACTGTGAAAAATGGTGCTTGGGGAGTGAAAAAATCTGAAGAGAAAAAATACGACTTGATGTTGATTGACATTGTGATGCCAGCGATGGATGGAGTGGAAGTTGTCAAAAAAATTAAGGAAGGCGAGAAGAACAGGGAAACTCCAATGATTATTTTCTCCAATTCGGTCAATGAGGACGAAAGAAGAAAAGAAATTCTTGAAATTGGTGTGGACTCCTTTCTGGTTAAAACGAAAATTACACCCAGCGAGCTGGCGGAGGAAGTCGACAAAATCATCGGCTAAACATTTAAAGTTTTATCCACGCCCCCAGAAGACCACGTGCTTGCACGTGGATGAATGGGTCTTCTGGAGCGGGATTCCGCCCTAGCGAACAAGCCGAAAGCGCGCTCGTACAAGTAAAATTACAGGCTTGTCCGTGGGGCTCCATTAAATTCAAAAGATGGAAAGAACGCTAATCAAGGAGACTGTCAAAAAAATCGGCAAACCGGTGAAGTTGAAGGGTTGGATAAATATTTATCGAGACCACGGAAAAGTGGCCTTTATTGATTTGAGAGATCGAAGTGGGATCGTTCAATTGGTGGTTAACGATGATAATAAAAAAGTTTTCAAGAAAGCTAAAAAATGTCGCAGTGAATTCGTGATTGAAGTGGATGGTAAGGTCAAAAAGCGTCCAGAGAAATTAGTTAATAAAAAAATAGTTACTGGTGGAGTGGAAATTGAAGTGGGCAAGTTGGAAATTCTATCTGAAGCGGAGGAGTTACCGATCGAAGTGTCCAAGGAAGAACTAGAGCTGAATCTTTATACGCTTTTGGAAAACAGGAACCTGACACTGCGCAACGAAAAGATAAAGTCAATCTTTTTTGTCTATTCAGCTTTGTTGGAAGCCTATCGAGCAGCTATGAAAAAAACTGATTTTCATGAAATCAAAACTCCTAAAGTGCTTTCTGCAGCGACCGAAGGCGGAGCCAATTTCTTCAAAATTGACTATTTTGAGCGAGAAGCATTTCTGGCTCAAAGCCCGCAGTTCTATAAGCAAATGGGGGTGGGAATTTTTGAGCGAGTTTTTGAAATTGGTCCAGTTTTTCGAGCTGAGCCACATTTTACTTCTCGTCATGTCAATGAATACATCTCATTGGATGCGGAAATGGGTTTTATTGAAAAGTATGACGACGTGATGGATCAGTTGGAAACCGTAGTTTGGGAAATGATGGAACAAATCGGAAAAGAATGCCAGTCGGTTTTGAAAAAATATTCCGCTTCAATTCCAGAAAAGAAAGAAATTCCTCGCATGCGGTTGGATGAAGCGCTAAAAATTTTGAAAAAAGAATACAAAAAGGAATCCGAAGTGGTCGACATTGATCCAGAAGGCGAGAGACTGATTTGTAAATATGTCAAAAAGAAGTATGACAGTGATTTTATCTTCTTAACTCATTATCCTAAATCAATTCGACCGATGTATGCTATGCCGGATGAAAAAGATGACAAATTCACTAGCAGCTTCGATCTTCTTTTTCGAGGAGTGGAGATTGCAACAGGAGGCCAACGCATTCATCATTATGATCAATTGGTTGGCAGCATGAAAGAACATAGGTTTAATCCTAAAGATTTTAAATATTATTTAGAAATTTTCAAATATGGAATGCCGCCGCACGGAGGATGGGGCATGGGTTCGGAAAGGATTGTTCAGAAAATTCTTGGGCTGAAATCAGTCAAGGAAGCAGTGCTCTATCCGAGAGATGTGAAGAGACTGGTGCCATAGATTGGTTAATCATAGAGAATATCAAGACAGAAATCGACAGAAATTGAGCTGATGCGTCGATTTCTGTTTTTGTGTTTGGTCCATCTGCAGATACTACTCTGCATACCATACTACACACATACTACTAACACACCCCACACCTTACACCCTACACCTTATTGCAATATTCTGGCTTTCTGCAGAATATGAGAATATATCTGTAAGAGTATATTAAGAGAGTAGTATGAGAGGATGTTTGTGCTGTTATTTGTGCTGGTTCGTATTTGCAATGCGGATCCATGTTTATTTGGCGTGAGAAACTGTGAAAACGAAACTAAATAAATAGTCCGAGTTACAAACTCGGACCAGCGCTAGAGACCAGCGCTAGAAAATAAAATAAATTAATGTTATCCCAAGTCTTGTCTTGGCGGGATCAGATCATTTTTAATATTGTGCGAACGAAATGCGATTACAGGTATCTGTAATCGCATTTCAAGATCATGCATTTGCTGCACATGATAAGATACATGGAATTGTTCCAGGGCTTAAAAAATGTTAAAATAAATACAGTTTCATTCTCCCTTGCGAACAAAACTTGGGAGGGGTTTTGCTGATAAAATATGTCGAGGTAATAAATCCTGAGAATCAATACCAAACAAAAAACCCCGGTTAAATATTACAATTAAAATTGCAATTTAACGGGGCAAGCAAAAATGAAAAGAAATAAAAAAGTAACTGATAAGCTCAGGCTTAAAATTTTAAGTTTGGCGGGGCTTCTGCTTGGTTTCCAAGCTGCCTTGGTTTTGTATATTTTGCCGAGCTATCTATTGGAAAAAACTGAAACTAACAATCTTGAAATTTTCTTCTTGATTAGCTACCTGGCTTCCTTCTATGTACTTTTGAATATGCACTATCTGGTGAAGCGATATGGCAAATCAGTTAGCTTTCTGCTTTTTTTGGGAATGCGGGCCGTCTCGTTGCTGCTGATTGTCATTTTTTCTCAGAGCATGTGGTCAGTCATTTTTGTCATGTGGGCAATTTTTGCTGAAGCTTTGGTTTGGGTGGGGTTGGATATTTTAGTAGAAAATTATTCTCACAATCGAGTGACGGGGAAAATCAGAGGACGCCATCTGACAATGATGAACATTGGATATTTCCTAGCCCCCTTTATTTCTGCCAAGCTGATTGATGCTTTTGGAATTGAAATCACGTTCTTTTTTTCTGCCATTGTGACCATGATTGTTATGGGAATTGTGTTGATTTGGTTTCGAAATATGCATCGCAGCATGCGAAAAAGTCTGCGACCTCGACTGGTTTTTCGAAAGATGTGGCAAAGGAGAAATATTTTTCGCATGTATTATGTGGCATTCTTGTTGGCGTTTTTCTATGCTACAACCACAGTCTATGTGCCGCTCTATTTGATCAACCAGGGGATTTCTTGGACAGAATTTGGAATCCTTTTGACTATCATGCTCACACCGTTTATTATATTTCAGTATCCGACGGGAATTCTGTCTGACAAAATTGGAGAGAAAGAAATGCTCATGGTGGCCATCATTATCATGTCGATTTTCACAGCAGCAATCAGTTTCACTTCAGGCACATCAATTGTGGTTTGGGCGATTTTACTGTTTATGGGCAGAACCGGTGCAGCCATCATTGAAGTGGGACGTGATTCATATTTTTATAAAAAAATTGGCCCCAAAGATGTTGACTTGATCGATTTTTTCCGGACCAGTAAAAGCGTCGCTTTTATTGTATCAATGACATTTTTTGGTCTGTTGTTGCTTTTTATCCCAGTCAAATCAGTGTTTCTTATTTTGGCAATCATTGTGGCTACTGGGCTGATTCCTCTTTGGAAATTAAAAGATACACGCTAATTATTAATTACTAATTACTAATTAAAATATATGCCACAAATCTCGAAAAAAATTATCGACTTTTTGGAGGGAGGGAAAGCGAAGTATGAAATAATTGAACATCGAACTGCTTATACTGCTAAAGATCGAGCGGCGACTAACTTGAAAAATAAAATCAAACCGGATGAAATTGTCAAAGCTTTGGTAATGAAAGCAGACAGTGATTATTTCATTGCGCTAGTTCCGTCCAATAAAATGTTGGATAAAAACAAGTTGAAAAAAGTTGTAAACATGGCAAGGAAGCAAGACCCTGATACTAAATCCTGTAAAAAAATTGACTTTGCCAAAGAAGCCTGGATGAAGAAAAATATTCTCGGAAAAATTGGAGCTGTACCGCCGTTTTCAGAAATGATTAAAACACCTATTTTTGCTGATGGCGCGTTGCTGCGACAAAAGCAACTCTATCTTGGATCGGGAGAATATGAATTTTCTATTAAAATGACCCCGGCGCAGTATCAGAAGTTGGAAAAGGATTTGGAAAAAGGAAGCTTCAGCAAAACTCGATAAAGAAGGATGCAAGCAAAAAACTAACTGTCATTCCAAGTCCCGCCTTGGCGGGATCGAGGAATCTCATGTCATGGCGCTAGACAAAAATTATTTTGTATACATTAATGCCAATGAGAAAAATACTGTACTGTATATTGGAATGACTAACAATCTGGAAAGAAGAACATACGAACACAAAAGACATCTAATTAGAGGATTTTCTTCTAAATATAATGTCGATAAACTGGTTCACATTGAACATTTCAATAACGTAAATGAAGCCATCACTAGAGAAAAGCAATTAAAAAACTGGCGGAGAGAAAAGAAGGTTAATTTAATAAATAAATATAACCCCAAATGGAAAGACCTGAGCGAAGGTTGGCCCGGGATCAATGAAAACAAAAAGAAGAAAGGCTAGTCACGAGATCCCCTCCACTACGCTACGCTTCGGTCGGGATGACATATGTATTATGTACGAAGTCAAGACGAAGCAATTTGAAGGACCGTTGCATCTTTTGGTTGAATTGATTAACGAACAAAAGATGGATGTCACTAAGTTGTCACTGGTCGAAGTGACGGATGATTTTTTGGCCTATGTGGAAAGAAAAGACAAAATCAGTCTGGCGAATCTGAGTGAATTTTTGGCAGTGGCCTCACAGCTCATTTTGATTAAATCAAAAGCATTGCTACCTCTTTTTGAACTTAACAATGAGGAAGAGGAGGAAATCAAGGACCTTGAAGGTCGATTGCTTGAATATCAAAGATTTCAGAATGCAGCAGAGCAGTTAGGCGAGTTATATAGAAACAACAAAATATATTTTTCAAAAGACGAAGAGAAGGGTCAGTTGTTTGGATTTGTAGCACCAGATATAAAAGTGATTGATCTGAAAAAGACTTACGAGAGAATTCTTCAAGAAATTCCTACCAAGCAAGATTTGGCTGAGGAAGTGTTGGAGGAAATTGTGTCGCTGGAAGAAAAGATTTCTGAACTAAAAGATTCAATTGAAAAAAGAATGAAGATGGCTTTTCATGAAACGGTTGGTGAAGCGGCGGAGAAAGTTGATGTGATAGTGACATTCTTGGCGATGCTTGAAATGGTGAAACAGAAAGTTGTTAGTGTCGATCAAGATAAGTTATACGGTGAGATAATAATAAGTAGACAGAAAGAAACTAAGGCAAAGTAAGTCATTTTATGAATACATCAATTCTGATCATTGCGCATGATGAAGAGGAGAATATAGAAAAATGCATTAAATCATTGCTGTCTCAAACAAAAAAGCCCAGTGAGATAGTTTTGATAGCTCATAACTGTACCGATCGAACCGAAAATATTGTGAAAAAATACAATGAACAGATAAAGTTGGTTAGTTACAAGGGACCAAAGGGACCACTTTATGCAAGACACAAAGGATTTGAAACAGTAGAGGGCGATGTTGTTGCCTGCATAGATGCAGATTCAGTAGCCAAAGAAGATTGGTTTGAAAAAATTACTAAACCATTGAGCAACTCGAGAGTTTCTGCAGTTGGCGGTTATGTGATTTTCAAGAAGTCACTTTTAGGGAAATTTATGAGTTATGAGTTTTTCTATATAACTCCCAAGATCAAACCGGAATACCGATTCTATTTTTGGGGCGCAAATTTTGCTTGTCGAAAATCTGATTATGAAAAATGTGGAGGACTTCTACCGCTAGTTAAAATAAGAAAAGACCTTGATTTAAAATATTATTCCGATGACTTATATTTATCACTAAGCCTTGAGGAATTCGGTAGTGTGGAATTTGCTCCAATGGCAAAAGTTATAACGCAGCCTTCTCATGACGGAGTTATTAGTTGGGCCAAAAGGTTAATTGATCAAACTGGTGATTATTACAAGTTATTAAATTATTTTGATAAAGAACTTATTTAAATGAAGCCTCAAATTGAAGCGATTTTGTTTGCTGCCGGGGAACCAGTTGATGTTAGCAAACTGGCCAAGTTTTTAGAGGTTGACAAGGAAGAGGTAAGCACAACAGTGAAGGAACTGGGAAGCTTTTATGAACAGAATGGTTCTGGGTTGCAAATTGTCCAAAAGGGCAGTAAAATTCAGTTGGTTTCCAATAAGGATCAGGGGGAATTGGTGGCCAAGTTTTTGAATAGGAAAATGCATGAACCGCTTTCAAAAGCGGCTTTGGAGGTTTTGGCAGTGGTAGCTTATCGCGGTCCCGTGACCAGGGCGCAAATCGAGCATGTCAGGGGAGTAAATTGCAGTTTCACGTTGAGAAATTTGGCCATGAGAGGATTGATTGAACGCAAAGACAATCCGGCTGATAGCCGCTCGTATATTTATAAGCCTAGTTTTGATATGCTGAAAAGCTTAGGAATTAAAAAGATTAAAGAGTTACCTGATTATGAGCTTCTAAGCGAGGAGACTAAAGAGGAACAAGAAAAAACAAAGAAAGAATAATAATGAAAATTCCGACTTGGGTGAAAAATTGGATAAATTGGACTAGCTTTCTGGTGATTGTTGGGTCACTAGTAGTTTGGTATTATTTTTTGCCTAATTTTTTTGGGCAAGATGGACAAGCCAGCACACCTATTGGGGTAAAGGTTGAGGGTGTAAAAACCATAGACTCAAACGAAGTTAACCTAGAAAACAAAAGTCCTAACAACGTAACTTCGGGAAAATTATTTCCTGTTCAACCAGACGCACCAGTTCGTCGAGAAGAAACTGGAGACACTTATGTCAGAGCAAAGTCTGCCATAGCCATCGATGCTGACACAGGAACGGTTTTGCACTATCAAAATGGCAATGCTCGAACAGCTATTGCCTCGCTGACCAAAGTGATGTCAGCCATCATTGTAGTCGAATCAATTGATGATTTGGAAAAAGAAGTTATCATTATTGACGAGGAAGCTTTTTATACTGACGGAACTAAAGTGGGGTGTCCTCGCAGTGGCTATTGTGTTTCCAATCGGTTGAGGATGGGAGAAAAAGTGTCCGCCAAAGTCTTGTTTGAAGCAATGGTCATGAATAGCGCCAACGATGCGGCTGTAGCGCTGGCTAAGCACGTGGCTGGAACACAGAAGGAGTTTGCTCGAATGATGAATCAAAAAGCAGAAGCATTAGGTTTGACTGACACTCACTTTTGCAATCCATCGGGGCTTGACGAGGATGATAATCCAGGAGGTTGTTATTCTACTGCTCATGACTTGGCTCGTATCACTGCTTATTCGCTTCAACATGATAAGATATGGCAAGCGATGAAAATTCAAGAAAAAGAAGTCTATTCAGTTGATGGAACCATTATGCATCAGCTGGTCAATACCGATTTGCTCTTGGATCAAATGCCTAATTGTTTGGGAGGAAAGACAGGCTTCACCTATGAAGCAGGAAAGTCCTTGATGACAGCGGCTCATCATCCGCTCGACAGAGACAGAAAAGTGGTGGCCGTGATGATCGACAATATTTATCGCTGGCAGGACATGCAAGGTCTCTTTAATTGGGTTTTTAACGCTTATCGATGGCCATAATCTAGAAGGAATTTTGAATTATGAATTTTGAATTGAGAATAGGAAATCAGAATATCGAATTGGATCGCGTATCACTGGCGGAAGTTTTAATAGCGTAAAACTGGCTTATAACAATGCAAATTGCTCAAATTCAAACTATTCCAGAAGTGCTAGCTATTGCCAAAGTGATCACTTTGAGCATTTCAGCTTTTGGTTTGGCCATGCTGCTGACACCGGTTTGGGCACATTTTTTATATAAATATAAAATAGGAGCCAAAATCAAGAAAACATCAGTTGAAGGCGAAAAACTGACTTACTTTAATAAATTGCACGCTCACAAAGAAGGAACGCCAAATATGGGTGGAGTGATCATCTGGGGAACGGTATTGATTTTAGCTTTCGTGATGAGTTGGCTAGCACCATTTCTTTCTGAAAGGCTGCAAAGCGTTTGGGTCAGTCGACTGGATTTTGTTTCTCGCAGTCAAACTTGGTTGCCACTGTTCGCCCTGGGAGCAACGGCCATTTTGGGGTTGTTTGATGACGTCATGAGTGTCAGAGGAATTGGCAGCAACAAGGGTGGTGGGATGAGATTTGTTTGGCGCTTAATTTGGTTGCTTTTAATTGCAGCACTTGGTGCCTGGTGGTTCTATGGCAAGCTAGGTTGGGATTCGATTCATGTTCCAGCAGTAGGAGATTTTGAAATTGGTCTTTGGTATATCCCCCTGTTTATGCTTGTGATTGTGGCTACGTCAGTGTCTTCTAACATCACGGATGGCCTTGATGGCCTCAATGCTGGAATTTTGGTTCAAGCCTTCGTTGCTTTTGCTATCATTTCTTTCTTCCAGGAAAGAATGGACTTGGCAGCGCTGTGCGGAGTGATCGCTGGTGCGACACTGGCGTTTTTGTGGTTCAATTTTTATCCAGCTAGATTTTTTATGGGAGAAACGGGTGCCATAGCTTTGGGAGCAACTTTGGGAGTGGTGGCCATGATGACAAATTCTGCTATTGTCTTGCCATTTATTGTTTTTATTTACGTGGTCGAAGCTATAGCAGTCATTATTCAGCTAGGATCAAAGAAACTATTTAAGAAAAAAGTTTTTCTTTCAGCACCCATTCACCACCATTTTGAAGCCAAAGGTTGGCCGGAAACAAAAGTGACAGTGAGATTTTGGATTGTTAATCTAGCTGTGCTCACGTTTGGAGTGCTGATTGGGATTATCGGTTCGGGGTGATTCTTCTTTACGAATTACGAATCCTGTACGAATATACGAATGGGTATAATACAAATTTACGAATGAATGCGAATAACGCTAATATGCGAATTCACGAATTAATTCTGGAGTTAACTTCAGAGCCGAAGCCCACTGAAAATCCCCCCTACTTCGTCCCGAGGATTCGGGACTTCGAAGGGCAGGCCTGGAAAATATGACTCGTTATACTCGTCTATATTTTTGAGCAAAGCTCATCCGCTTCGCTCCACTTTAAAAAGGGGGAAGAAAGGGAATCAGAATCATTTTTTAATTTTTATGACTATGGAAATTTTGTCAATCACTTCTAAGGAACTGCCGAAGTATGCTAAGATTCCAATGACTTTTGAGGTTAGTTCAAGATTAGAAGCTCGACTTGTTGATGATGGGTTAGGTGGTATTCAATTTAGAGAAGCCCAGGTTAAGCCGTATACCAAAAATTATGATGAGATTGACGGAAATAAACCAACCGATTGGCCAAAACGTTTCGACATTTCTAACTGGGATTTACTTTTAGCTCATGACGGTCAAATTTCTGTAGCTGGCGTTGCTGTTGCTTATAATATCTCGGGAACCAATGAATATGGAAGATTGAATAATCCTGCCATACTTTGGGATCTGAGAGTTCGTCCTGATTATCGCAGTTCTGGACTCGGAACACAGCTTTTTCGAAAAGCTGTTAAAATCGCAAGAGGTAAAAACTATAAACGATTAAAAGTCGAAACACAAAACACGAATGTTGCCGCTTGCAAATTTTATGTGAAGCAAGGTTGTCAACTTGGTGAAATCCATCGTTTCAGATACACTGGTAATCTGGAAACAGAGAAGGAAATAATGCTTGCCTGGTATCTTGATCTGTGAAAAGTCAGAACTATTTTTTGGATAGTGTTAGGTCCTAGAACATTATTTACATTTACAACACTTATTTCGAGAAGTTTTTTATGTCATTCCGCACTTGATGCGGAATCCATTAGGTATATAACAGTAATTTGCTTTGATTCGAGATAAAAACGATAGATGGGCTTACTCTCCTAATAGATTCCCGCCTGCGCGGGAATGACAACAAGAACAAATGGGATATCTTATTAATCCTAGGGGGGCAAACAACGTCTTGGAAACTAATAGATTAAATTATTTAACCTATAGCGAATGAAAGCTCGTGAAAAATTATTATCAATTGTTGTGCCACTCTTCAACGAAGAGGGAAATGTTGAGCAGTTGCACGAAGAGATAGTTGAAATACTCGAAGAAAATAATCTTCAAGCCGAGATTATTTTTGTGGATGATGGCAGTTCTGATTCAACTTTAGAAAAGATAAAAAAACTTCGCCCGCTCAAGATCATCGCTTTTCGAAGAAATTTTGGACAAACAGCAGCTATGGACGCTGGCATCAAGGCAGCCAAGGGTGAGCTGATTATCACCATGGATGGAGATTTGCAAAATGATCCGGCTGACATTCCCAAATTGCTGGAAAAGCTAGATGAGGGATTTGATGTTGTTTCGGGGTGGAGAAAGAATAGACAAGACGATGCTGCTAAGCACTTTGTGTCTCGAGGAGCTGATTGGTTACGAAAGCTTTTGCTTGAAGACAATATTCATGACAGTGGTTGTAGTTTGAAAGTTTATAAAAAAGAATGTTTTGATCATATTGATCTTTATGGAGAAATGCATCGTTTTATTCCGGCTTTGGTGGCAATCAGTGGATTCAAAGTGGGCGAGGTTGAAGTGAATCATCGACCCCGTGTTTCTGGACAGACAAAATATAATTACAAAAGAGTTGTTAAAGGCTTGCTGGACATGATGAGTGTTTGGTTTTGGAGAAAGTTTTCAAATCGACCGCTTCATCTTTTTGGGGGGTGGGGACTGATTTCTGGATTGCTTGGAACTGTTATCTTGCTTTGGATGGTTATTGGCCGGTTATTTTTTGGTTTGTCACTGAGCAATAGAATATGGCCAATAGTGGGCATATTTCTCGTGCTGATGGGCGCTCAGCTCTTCATTTCAGGTCTTTTGGCAGATATATCAATTAAAACCTACCACCAGTCCAAAAAGGAAAAACCATACGCAATTAAAGAAATAATTGAAAATAAATAAAAATATAAAAAAACCACTTATTTTGGCTTTATTTAAGGTAAAAATGAGTGAGTTTTTTGTTTGATATTTTTCCCATTTTGCGCTAAAATAGTAAGTAGATTGAGCTGCAGAAAGTGGCTGGGTTTGCTGTTATCTTTTGGTCCTCCCTCACTATTACTTTGCTACCAACTTCGTCCCGAGTGAACACCCGTGGGTGTTCACTACTTGGAATCTGATTTTTCGTCCACTCAACGGGACTATGGAATGAGAGTCCAAAGCTTGTGCTGGGATTAATACCCATTTATTAAAAATGACAACAAAATCATTTACTTGGGGAATGAGAACAGCCATGCTAGCGGGTTTGATTGCTAGCGGGCTGGTTATCTATTTGTTTTCCCCACATGTTAATCAGGTTCCTGGTCAGCAAAATGTTCTTGGGATCGTACTACTTTATTTGAGCTTATTTACTTTTTTTGTAGGAGTCTTTTCCTTATTTCTTTTTTGGCTTAGGAAAAAATCCTATGAAGAAGATTTGCTCTGTGAACACATGGGAGTTTCACTGCGACAAGGGATTCTGTTGTCACTGATGGTAGTAGTTTTGCTCCTGCTTCAAAGTTTCCGGGTTTTGGTCTGGTGGGATGCGCTTTTGGCTATTGGAGCAGTGATGATGATCGAGCTATATTTTTTAGCGAGATAATATATTACGAATTACGAATTCTGTACAAATATACGAATTTGTTAAAACCCTAAATCCTAATATCTAAACCCTAAATAAATTCAAATTTTCCAAATTCCAAGCCAAAAATGTTTTAAATTTCAGATATTTGAATTTTGAAATTATTTAGAAATTAGAATTTAGAGCTTAGGATTTCAATTGGTATATTAGTATTTAATTAGCCCGCCTGCCTTGCTTCGATAATTAGATCTAAGTTGTATTTACTCAAATAATTAATTGCATTCAGCAAAACATTGCCAGTCAGCAACGCAAAGCGGGCAGGTAATTCGTAGATTAAATATGAAAAAACAAACAAAGAAAAAGAGAACTAAATATGATGCAAAGTCAATTCAAGTGCTTGAAGGTCTTGAGCCGGTGCGAAAACGACCGGGAATGTATATTGGAGGAACTTCTCTGGAAGGATTGCATCATTTGGTTTGGGAAGTAGTTTCCAACTCGATCGACGAAGCCATGGCTGGTCATGGGAATTATATTGAAGTTAAACTTCTTTCAAATAATCAAGTTTCAGTGATGGACCAAGGTCGAGGAATTCCAGTGGGCAAGCATGCTCAGACGGGTCTTTCAGCATTGGAAACAGTGATGACCAAGCTTCACGCCGGCGGAAAATTTGAAGGCGAGGGCTACAAGGTTTCTGGCGGTCTTCACGGAGTGGGTGTTTCAGTGGTTAATGCGCTTTCGGTCTATACCAAGGCTGAAGTGCATCAGAAAGGGAAAATTTACACTCAGGAATATTCTCGAGGAAAGGCCAAACATAAGATCAAAACTGTGGGAAAAAGTGATAAAACCGGAACTATCATCATCTTTGAACCTGACCCGGAAGTTTTTCAAAAAATCGAATGGAATTGGAAAACAATTTCAGACTATCTTCGAGAACAAGCTTATTTGACTAAAGGAGTACATATCAAAATGATCGATGCTCGCGATGAGAATGAAGAAATGCATCGAAAAATTGGTTTTCTCTTTGATGGAGGAATTAAGTCTTTTGTGAAATTTATCAACCGCAAAAAAGAAACTATTAATGGAAAAATTGTTTATATTGAAAAAGAACAAGACGATATGATTGTGGAGGTGGCTCTGCAATACAAGAACGGATTGAAAGAGAACGTTCTTTCTTTCGCCAATAATATCAACACCACCGAAGGAGGAATGCATGAGACTGGTTTTCGCACAGCCCTGACTCGAATGATCAATGACTATGCTAAGAAAAATAATTTGGTCAAAGAGAAAGAAGGGAAACTGACAGCTGATGATGTTCGGGAAGGCCTGACCGCCGTGGTGTCAGTCAAACTTCAAGAGCCGCAATTTGAAGGTCAGACGAAATCTAAACTTGGAAATTCTGAAGCGCGGACCATTGTCAACTCAGTAACTGCTGAGGGCTTGGGAGAATATTTTGAAAAGAATCCATCAGAAGCCAAGGCGATTGTGGCCAAGGGAGTGCTCAGCGCCAAAGCCCGGCTAGCAGCCAAGGCGGCTAAGGACGCGGTGGTGCGCAAGGGCATCCTAGAAGGATTGACGCTACCAGGGAAACTGGCTGACTGCTCATCTCGAGATGCAACAAAGTCAGAACTCTATATTGTGGAGGGAGACTCAGCTGGTGGTTCGGCTAAGCAGGGAAGAGATCGGCAATATCAAGCAATCTTGCCGCTGAGAGGAAAAATCTTGAACGTTGAAAAAGCACGCTTGGACAAGATGCTGTCTTCGACAGAGATAAAATCTTTGATCATCGCTCTGGGAGTGGGCGTGGGCGATCAGCTAAACGTCGAAAAAGCTCGCTATCACAGGATTATTATTATGACTGACGCTGACGTTGATGGATCGCACATCCGAACACTTCTGCTCACCTTATTCTATCGACATTTTGAAGAACTAATTGTTCGAGGATATATCTATATTGCTCAACCGCCGCTCTATCAAGTCAAAAAAGGCAAAGAAATGGAATATGCCTACACGGAAGAACAAAAAGAAAAAATTGTAGCTAAAATGTCCAAATCGCAGAGAAGTATCTCTGCGCGCGGATCTACGCAGACTTCACGCAGATTAACGCAGAAAAATGATAAAAATACCACAGGTATTAATATTCAGCGCTACAAAGGCCTGGGAGAAATGAATCCAGAACAGCTTTGGGAAACAACCATGAATCCTGAAACGCGAATTATGCAACAAGTGAAAATTGAAGACGCTAGAAGAGCTGATCAAGTTTTTGATATCTTGATGGGTAATGAGGTCGAACCGCGCAAAAGGTTTATTCAAGCACATGCTAAGAGTGTGCAGGATTTGGATATTTAAATTTACGAATTACGAATTAAGTACGAATATACGAATTACGGAGAATGAAGGAATGATTTATATATAACTTTCAATTACAAAACTCATTTATCTCCCCTCTTTTAGAAAGAGGGGACTAAGGGGAGTTAAGTAAATTGGCCAGCGTCTGTTGCTATTTGAATTAACCCCTCTTAATCTCCCCTTACCGTAAGGGGAGAGAGAATAAGTGTTTCGTAATTCAAAGATATAAGTCAATTTATGGACAATAAAAACGACAAAACACTCAGAACTCTATGTTTTTTAATCAAGAAGGGAAGCGATGAGAAGGCGACAGATGTATGTTTAGGAATGAAGAAAGTTAGATTTGGCCAGGGCTTATGGGCTGGAATCGGTGGAAAAATTGAAAGCGGTGAAACAATAGAAGAAGCAGTTGCTAGAGAGGTTGAAGAAGAAATTGGCGTAGAGGTTGAAAATATTCAAAAAGTAGCTGAAACTGATTTTAGGTTTCCCCACAAACCAGACTGGAGTCAGTATGTTTATGTATACATGACAGATAATTGGAATGGTGAAATAAAAGAAAGCCAGGAAATGAGGCCTGAGTGGTTTAAACTGGAAGAAATTCCCTATGATTCAATGTGGGAGGATGCCAAGCATTGGTTACCCCAAGTTTTAAATGGTGAAAAAATCAAAGGAATATTTACGTATGGAGAAGATGATCACATATTTGAGAAGAGCGTAGAACAATTACAAGTATAAGTTGCTATGGAAAACTCTTGGCAAAAGGTAGGTGTTGGAGTGGGAGTCATGCTAATGCGGGATGGAAAAGTATTGTTTGGCAAGCGCCATGATGATCCAGAAAAAGCTAAGTCACTTTTGCATGGTGCGGGGACTTGGACACTTCCTGGTGGCAAATTGGATTTTGGCGAAGAATTGAAAACAGTAGCAGCCAGGGAGGTATTTGAAGAGACTTCGATAAAAGTGAATGAAGACAGTCTGAAAGTGATTGGTGTTGACGACAACATTGTAGAAGCAGTTCACTTTGTGACAATTAGTTTCTTGGCCGAAGATTTTGAGGGCGAGCCGAAGGTGATGGAACCTGATGAAATCACTCAGTGGCAATGGTTTGAACTGGATAAACTGCCCGAACCAATTTATTTTCCCAGCGAAAAATCAGTCAAAAGGTATCTGAGTGGAAAGATTTATTAAATAAGTATTAAAATACCTATTTTATTCATGAATTAATTACGTAATTTAATTATATATTAGAATATAATCTAAGAAATCACCCCAGCCCCGACGATACGTCGGGACGGGGCAAAACCCCAGTTAGATAGCACAACTATGTTGCGATCTAACGGGGTAAAATAAAATGAAAATTGCAATCAATGGCTTTGGTCGGATCGGACGACCAGTCGCAAAAATAGCGCTAGAACACGCTGACGTAGAGCTAGTAGCTATCAATGACCTAGGTGATATAAATTGCTTAGCGTATCTTTTGAAACACGACAGCGCCTATGGAATATATGAAAAAGACGTTGAAGTTAAAGGCGATAAATTGATCGTGGATGGAAAGGAAATCCAAGTCTTTTCTGAGCCAGACCCAGCTAAACTTTCTTGGGGAAAACTTGACGTTGATGTGGTGATCGAAAGCACTGGTGTTTTCAAGGATCGGGAGAGTGCCAAGGGTCACATTGAAGCAGGAGCCAAGCGAGTGATTATTTCCGCGCCGACTAAAGACGATTCTATTAAAACTATTGTCGTTGGATGTAATGAAAAAGAAATCACCGATGAAGACGACATAGTAGCGATGGCTTCTTGTACGACCAACTGCGTGACTCCGATGGCCAAAGTTTTGGACGATGCATTTGGAATTGAAAAATCTTTGATGAGCGCTATCCACAGCTACACTTCCACTCAGAATTTGGTTGATAGTCCTTCTAAAAAAGATCTTCGTTATGGAAGAGCAGCCGCCCAAAACATTATTCCAACTACTACTGGAGCAGCTATAGCGGCTGCTAAAGCAGTTCCAAGCTTGGTAGGAAAGTTTGACGGCATGGCCTATCGAGTACCAACATTGGTTGGATCAGTTAGTGATTTGGTGGCAGTACTGAAAAAAGATGTCAGTGTTGAAGAGATCAATGAGGTATTCAAGAAAGCAGCTGATGGTGAGATGAAAAACATCATGCAAGTGACAGAAGATCCACTGGTTTCTAGTGATGTGGTCGAGAGTCCTTATTCAGCAATTGTTCAATTAGATCTGACGAAAGTGATGGACGGCAATTTGGTCAAAGCAGTTGGATGGTATGACAATGAATGGGGGTATAGTAACCGGATGGTGGAATTGGCTATCTTAATGGGAAAGTAAGAACTATAAAAAAGACTGAAGTGTAGTGAACACCCATGGGTGTTCACTACGAACACAAACACAAAAAATGAAAACGAGTAATTCAAACAGGTTGAAATGCCACGACTACTCGTTACCGGGAGCCTATTTTGTGACAATCTGTACGGAAGACAAAAAAGAATTTTTCGGCAAGATTGAAAAGGAGAGGGCCAGATTGAATGTCATCGGAAAAATAGCAGAAAAATCTTGGCTAGAAATTCCAGAGCATTTTAAAAGCATAATGATGGATGATTTTATTGTAATGCCTAATCATCTGCATGGGATTTTGACAATTTATTATGACAAGATTCCTGCAAATGTAGTGAACACCCATGGGTGTTCACTACAGGAGAGAAAGAAGATGTATTTATCGAAGGTTATAGGTGCTTTTAAGTCTACGGTTAGTCGAGAAGTTAATAAAAAATATTCAAAATATAATTTTGCCTGGCAGAAGTCATTCTATGATCATATCATCAGAAGTGAAAAAGCGGCTGAAGAGATTAGAGAGTATATAAAATATAATCCATTAAATTGGGATTTAGATAGAAATAATCCGGAGGGTTTTGATAATAAATTTATTGAATCTTTGTTGTAGTAAATGAAGATCTGCATTTACTACACAAGAACATATGAACGCATATATGCGTTCACTACAATACAATATAAAATGACAAAAATTAATCTTAGGAAGAAAAAGGTAACAGTAATGGGGATTGGACTTCAAGGGGGAGCCTTGGGAGTGATTCGATGGCTCTCTAAGCAAGGAGCCCGAGTGGTAGCTACTGACAAAAAGTCAAAAGAGGAATTAGCACCAACTTTGGAGAAAATAAAAGACTTGAAAAATGTTTCCGTGGTGGTGGGGCAACATCGGATGGAAGATTTTGAATCAGCTGATTTGGTGATCAAGAATCCAGTGGTGCCTTGGACTGACAAATATATTCAAGCAGCTATCAAAAAGGGTGTGCCGGTGGAGATTGACTCCAGCTTGTTTTTTGAAATGTGTCCAACGCCCAATATTATTGGTGTCACTGGAACAAAAGGGAAAACCACTACTGCTAGCCTCATTTTTGAAATTCTGAAGAAAGCTGGGAAAAAACCAATCAAAGCTGGCATTGGACAAGGAACAGTGATTGGCAAGATTGACAAGATCAAGAAGAAGAACTGGGTGATTTTTGAGCTCTCTTCCTGGCGACTTTCGGCTCTGCGAAGAAAAAAAATCAGTCCTCGTTATGCTGTGGTAACCAATATTTTTCAAGACCACTTGAACTACTATAGTTCGATGGAAAAGTATATCAGAGACAAGAAGGCTATATTTCTTCACCAAAAATCAAAAGGTGTTGTGGCGCTCAATCATGACAATGATGTCGTGCGAGAGTTTGCCGCTGAAACCAAGGCTAGTGTGATATATTTTTCCAAGAAAGTGATCGACGAAAACAATTGTGTTTTTATTGAAGAAGGGAAGATTAAATACAACCGAGATGGTCAAGTAGGGACCATTTTTGTTGTTGAAGATATTAAAATCAGAGGTCAACACAACGTTTCAAATGTTTTGGCAGCTTGTGCGATTTGTGTGGCTGTTGGAATTCCCGCTAAAGTCATCAAAGAAGCGGTAGCTGATTTCAAAGGTGTTCCGCATCGACTTGAATTTGTGAAAAAAATCGACGAAGTTTCGTATTATAATGATACAACTGCCAGCACTCCAGAGGCAGCAATTGCTGGTATCAATTCATTTAGTCGACCAATCAAACTGATTGCTGGAGGATCTAACAAAAAATTAGACTTAACTCCTTTTGCAGAAAAAATTGCTCAAGATGATAAAGTAAGAAAAGTGTATTTGCTCGAAGGTACAGCTACTGAAAGATTAAAGAAGCAAATAGTTGAAGCCGGTGGGGAAGAAAAAATTGTTGACATTTTCGAAAGTATTGAGGAAGCTGTGGGAGTTGCTAAAGAAGCAGCCAAAGAAAGTGAAGTAGTGTTGCTTTCCCCAGGCTGTGCCAGTTTTGGGATGTTTGTCAATGAATTTGAGAGAGGAGACAGATTTAGGAATGCGGTATTAAGTATTTAGTATCAAGTATTATGTATAAGATATTCTAGCGTTATTTATATTTTTTATAAAATGCTTAACAAATTGCATTTCTTGTCATTCCGCATACCCAATCAAGTTGAGCACAAGTTTAGTGCAGAATCCATTAGGAATAGATTGTTTATTAACTTAAAAATGCCAGTTACTAATTATTTCTAGCCATTCTCCTAATAGATTCCCGCCTACGCGGGAATGACAAAGAAAAAAGATTAACTAAAAACTGTAAACAACGCTCTAGGATCTAACATATTATGTATGATAAAGTTGAAAGGTTTGTTATTGATTCTTTTGAAAAAGTCGATAAACCGACCGACGCATATCACGCTAAACGAACTGCTTATTGGATTCAGAAATTGAAACCTGATGCGGATGAAGCATTGTTGATTGCAGGAGTGGCGCATGATATTGAAAGAGCATTTCATGGCGACTGGAAGAAAGGCTCAGATGATCCGGAAATGCTTCGAAAACATCAAGATCTAAGTGTGGCGGCAATCGAAAAGTTTCTACTGAAAGAAAAAGCTGGCGAGGAACTTATAGAAAGAGTAAAACATTTAGTGGCCCATCATGAAGAAGGGGGAGATGAGGATCAAAATATTTTGTGCGATGCAGATTGTTTGGCCTATTTTGAGGAAAAAGCGTTGAGGCATGCGAAAGAGGCGAGAAAGAAAGGGACGGAGGAAAAGATGAGAAAAAAACTTGAATATGTATATAGCAGGATTACTTTAGGCAAAGCGAAGCAAATTGCGAAGAAATGGTATGATGAAGCGATAAGCTACATAAACACCTAGATGTGTCATTCCCGTCCCCGTCTTCACGAGGATAAACTACGGCGGGAGTCTATTAGTCAGAGCACAAATAAAATGGAGAGGGACTATTTTACTTATATTTTATCTAACAAGCCGTATGGCACATTGTACATTGGAGTAACCAATGATCTGTTGGGAAGAGTTTATCAGCATAAAAAGAAATTAGTTAAAGGATTTACTAAAAAGTACAGTGTGAACAGATTGGTCTATTATGAATCTTGTGGAGATATTAATGCCGCTATTCAAAGAGAGAAGCGATTAAAGAAATGGAATCGTCAATGGAAGATAAGACTAATTGAAGATTTTAATCCGGAGTGGAAAGATTTATATCCAGAGCTATTAAGTGGAAAAGGCCTAATGGATCCCCGCCTGCGCGGGGATGACAAGGGAAAAGAGAGTGATAAAAAAATAGAAAAATGACGAAATATATTTTACATGGGGGAAATACAAGTGTTAAAAACGAAGGCAACAAAAAATTCTTTCAGGAAATTGTTAAGGATCTTCCAGAAAGTCCAAAGGTTTTAATTTGTTTATTTTCAATCAATGAGGACAGGTGGAAAAAAGATTTTAGTTGGCGGAAAGGAATATTTATGAAAAATTTACCTGGAATAAAACTCAATTTTAAGTTAGCAAATAAGAACGAATTCATAAAACAGTTGAAGTGGGCAGATGCAGTTCATTTTAGAGGTGGAGATACGTTGCTGCTGCTTGAAAGTCTAAAGAAGTACTCTAATTTAGAGAAACACCTAGAACAGATGACAGTTTCAGGATCATCAGCTGGAGCGCTTGTGTTCGCACAAACATTTTATGACAATGACGAAATGGATTACTATAAAGGACTAGGGTTTGTACCATTTAATATGGTTGCTCATTATGAATCAGAAGAGTATCCATCAGATTATGGGGAGGTAAAAAAAGAGCTTGAAGGGAAAGACGGTTTTAAGGCCGTTTTACTCAAGGAGTGTGAATACAAAAATTTTAAACAATAAAAAGATCCCTGCCTTCGCAGGAATGACAAGCGCTGTATCTTAAAAGATACAGAAAAAGATACAGAAGGAATAGAATAATGTATTAAACAATTAAGTAAGTCACCCCAGTTAAATAGACAACTTCGTTGTCATTTAACGGGGCAAGAATGAATGAAAAAAGGTTTAGTGATTACTTTGATTGTCATTGTAGCAGTTTTGCTAATTAGTTTTTTGGTTTCCAAAAAAGTTCATCAGGAAGCTTTCTATGGTTCGGCAGGTTCGAGTAATGTGATGGAAGAGTTTGAGGCCAAAGAAGGGGAAGGTTCAACTGAAGTGGGGAAGAATCTACAGAAGGCAGGGATCATCAAACATCGGTACTATTTTTATTATTATGTTTGGAAAACTGACACCGCAGGCAAACTTCAAGCGGGAATTTATGAATTTGCACCCAATATGATGATTGGTGAGCTAGTTGAGAAAATGACCGCTGGAGAAGTTAAATCGAAAATCTTAAAACTGACTGTTCCAGAAGGCTACAGTAACGAAAAAATAGTTGAAGCGCTGAGAAATAAAAGGCCAGCTATAGCTGACGAATTTGAGAATATTGTTATGTGCAAATGTCTCAATCAAGCAGCCTGTGAGTGCGATGTCTTCAACGGAAAATATGACTTTTTGAAACAAATTCCAGCCGGAGTGGACATGGAAGGTTATCTTTTTCCAGACACATATTTTATTGACGAAGAAGAAACTGGAACGACGCTAGCAAGTAAATTTTTAAATAATTATCAAAGAAAGGTCAGCAGTGATTTGAGAAGTGAAGTTGCCCGTCAGGGAAAGACGTTGCATGAAGTGATGACCATGGCATCGATCATCGAAAGGGAAGTGAAAACAGAAAAAGATCGCAAATTGGTCAGTGGAATTTTTTGGCAAAGGATTGCTGACACTCATCCTTTGCAAAGCTGTGCGACACTAGCATATTTTTTGGGAGTCGATAAGATAAAATTCTCGACGGAAGACACTAAGACTGTTTCACTCTATAACACTTACACCAATCCAGGTCTCCCTCCGGGGCCAATTGCCAATCCGGGGCTGGCTTCGATTGAAGCAGCTATCTATCCCCAAGATTCAAGCTATTATTATTTCCTTTCTGATCCAGAGACTGAGGAGATTATTTATTCAGAAACAAGCGACGAACATTCGGTCAACAAAGAAAAACACGGACTTTGAGAGGAGAGGAGTAGGTAAAGAGGGCGTTGGCTGTAGGTCAGGTTGTAGGGCATAGGTCTTAGGTTGAGTACTTAAAACCTATTCCATACTTCCTGTCATACTGCCCATTCCCTATTTACTTACAACTAATTCTTCCCCTTCCTTGATTCTTAAAAAACGTAAGAAGTGATAATAAAATACAGAAATTTTTTACACTTTGACTGGCTGGCGGTTATTCCGGTAGCTTTTTTGTTGGCTTCAGGTTTGATAGCTATTTATTCTCTGTCACTCGATGTGGACAAAACAGGATTTTCGAATTTTGACAAACAAATAATTTTTCTTGCTCTTGGCATTGGGGTGTTCATTATTTTCAGTTTTGTGGATTATCGACTTTGGAAAAGTTGGAGTGGGGCTTTGTATGCTATTGGAATTTTGTTAATGCTCGCAGTTTTGGTTTTTGGGAAAGACATTCGAGGAACATCAGGATGGTTTGTGATTGGACCATTCCGCTTGCAGCCAGCTGAAATTATGAAATTGTTTCTTATTCTTGGATTGGCAAGTTATTTCTCTCGCTTCCAGACCAGACAGATCGGCCTCAAGCAAATTGGTATATCTTTTGTTTATGTTCTGATTCCAGCGGCGCTAGCGGCTTTTCAGCCAGATATGGGGTCGGCTTTGGTGATGCTCGTGATTTGGTTTGGAATGTTGTTTTTGACTGGAGTGAAAAGCAAATATATTTTGGGTACTATTGGAGTAGGAGTTCTAATTTTACTGGTAGGCTGGAACATGATTCTTCAAGACTATCAAAGGCAAAGAATAAATTCCTTTTTCAATCCCGAAGGTGATCCCTTGGGTAGCGGATACAACGTAATTCAATCTATGGTAGCTATTGGCTCAGGAGGAATTAGCGGCAAGGGGCTGGGACACGGTTCTCAAAGTCAATTGAATTTTCTGCCAGAAAAACATAATGACTTCATTTTTGCTTCCATTGCTGAAGAAAGCGGTTTGATTGGCGTAGCATTGATTCTGGGACTTTTCTGGTTGCTCTTGTTTCGCATGAAAAGAACAATGGACGTTTCTCGAGACAACTTTGGCCGGTTGATTGTTGGAGGAGTGATTGTTTTGCTTTTTTTCCAGGCCTTTATTAACATTGGCATGAACTTGGGCATTGTTCCGGTAGCCGGACTTTCTCTTCCACTTTTGAGTTATGGTGGCAGTTTCTTGATGGTCACTATGGCAGCAGTGGGCTTGACGCAGAGTGTCTGGAGGAAAAGAGAGAAAAGCAGCCATGTACAGCTAAGTGAATAATTTATAGAAAAATGAAAAAGCTATATATTATAAAATTAGGAGGAAGCGTAGTTACGCAAAAAAACCGTAAAGGGGAATATATACGCAAGTCGCTACTTAAAAAAATAGCAGAGAATATAAAAAGGGGTCTTGAGAAGAGGCAGGATTTAAATATCATTCTTATACATGGAGCAGGATCTGTTGGGCATCAATTTGCTCAGAAACACAAACTGGCGGATGGCACAGTGAATAATCGCAACAAACTTCAAAAAGCGCTAAAGCTCAGAATGATGATGCAAAAACTTAATGTGGCCATTGGCAACGTTTTGTTGGAAGAAGGATTGAGTATTTTTCCTATTAGCACCTCCTCAGTTATTTCTCAAGATAACAAGAAGATTGCTTCTTTTGACACCTCAATATTTGGAAAGGCTTTAGGTATAAATTGCATCCCGCTTTTTTTTGGAGATGTGGTGATTGATGATGATCTTGAGGCATCAATTTGTTCAGGAGATGCCATCGCTGCTCACTTAGCACAAAATTTTAAAATTGGAAGAATGTTTTTTGCTTCAGACGTTGACGGTATTTTTACTAAAGATCCACATGTTTACAAAGATGCAGAACTAATTCAAGAAACAGATTTAAAGAATATCTTCTCTGAAAACATTAAACTTTCTAGCTCACATAATGTTGACGTTACTGATGGGATCAGAGGGAAATTCAAGTCATTTACTGACTTGGAAAGGAACGCTTCTTTAAAAGAGATAGTGATATTTAATGGTTTGAAACCAGAGAATTATTCTAAGGTTCTATTAGACAAAGATATTAAATCAACGCGGGTCAAGATAAAATAGAAGGCCTGGTCGTGTTAACCAGGCCAAACTAAGTATTCTCCGAAAGGAATTTTAGATAAACAGGCTCCTTTTCCAGGGCACTGATTATCGGCGGAACTAGGTTCCGTAGAGGGTTCTTTTTTAGAAGTTCTTCTGGCGACATCCAGCCTTCAAAAGCGATGTCTGTGTCAGTAGGATTTGCCTCAAATTCGTCATCGCAAAAACCAAGGCAGGGCAAGGCAAAAACGTTTTTGATGCCGGGTATTTGGATTTCGCCTCCAAAGCGTATTGGTGGAAAAATAAAGTTAAACTCTGTTCCAATTTCCTCTTTGCGTAATCGCTTTAGAGCGTCTTCGAAAATTTCACCAGGCTTGATTGTTTCCAATGGAACAGTTTTTTCCCCTGCGGTTTTTTTGAAAGCTGGTTTATCTTCGAGCTCTTTCAGGACTAGAATCCTTCCAGAAGACACAGCAACAAGCACCAGTCCCACGCCATAGATAATTTCAGACTTATCATTCATACAGCTGCATCCTCCTTTCAATTTATTTTTTGAAAAAAACTTGCTTTTTCTTGAATTCAGCTCTGAAAAGGCTATACTAAAACATATCAAAGTTCGTTGACTTTGTCCATAATCATTGATATACTCGAAAAATGATTCATAGCGTTGAAACAGTCATGCATTGTCCGTCTTGCGGAGTGAAATTTCCCCAGGATGGCGCTAATATTATTGGGAGAAAAAACAATTCTTTGCTGATTCATTTTAGTTGCGAAAAATGTCAGGGAGCTTCTCTGGCGTTGGTTGCCAAGAACGAAATTAGTGGGAACTTGATCACTATGGGAATGCTGACTGATTTGGATTATGAAGAAGCGGTGAAAATCATGCAAGAAAAACCGATCACAATTGATGAGGTTTTAGATATATACGAGGAATTAAAAGTATCAAAAGATAAGTGATAAAATAGATAAAATGGGTGATTTGAAATTGAGTGCAAAAATTCGTAAACGAGGAGATAAAAAAGATAACAGTGAAAAGGTTCCTGCTATTCTCTATGGGAAAGGCATCAAAAATGTCATGATTTGGGTTGATCAGCAAACATTCAATAAAATCTTTGATGAAGCAGGGGAGAGCACATTAATTGATCTTGCAGTAGACGATGATGACAAAGACCCACGTCGAGTACTCATTTATGATGTTCAATATAATCCAGTGGCAGGCAATGTGGAGCACGCCGACTTCTATCAGGTGCGCATGGATGAAGAGATTGAAACAGATATAGAACTAGATTTTGTGGGCGAAGCTCCAGCGGTGAAAGAGCTGGGGGGTGTTTTGGTGAAAAACATCGACTCCATCAACATTCGCTGTTTGCCGGCTGACTTGCCCAAAGAAATCATAGCTGACATCTCTGTTTTGGCTACTTTTAATGATCATATCCGCATCAAAGATCTCGAAGTTTCAGATAAAGTGCAAATAAATCTCGATTCAGAAACCGTGATTGCAGTTGTTTCTCCTCCTCGATCAGAAGAGGAGCTCGAAGAGCTTGAAACAGAAGTTGAGGAAGATATTTCGCAAGTCGAAGGAATGGAAGAGAAGGTTGAAGGAGAGGAAGGCGAAGAGCCTGCTTCTCCAGAGGACACAAAGGACGCCGAGGCGAAAGAAGGAGACGCTAAGGAAGGAGCTAAGCCCGAAGAAAAGCCAAA
>CAZKWX010000013.1:11530-30673 GCA_964556685.1 uncultured Bdellovibrionales bacterium | reverse complement strand
TGGATCCTGAATCAAGTTCGGTTGTCCTAATACTGAAAATACTACCATTAAAATGGTAGTATTTTGTTTCTGGATCTCGGCTCCCTGCAAAGGGCGGGCAGGCAAGTCCGGGATGACATAAAGGGGGAGAAGGGGGCTTACTGTTTCTCTATCAACTCAATGTCTTCAATGATCACATCTTCAGTAGGGTGATCTTTTTCATTGGTCTCGACTGCTTCGATTTTGTCCACCACATCCATTCCTTCAACCACTTTTCCAAAGTTGGTATGCTTGCCATCCAGGTGAGGAGTGGATTCGGCGGTGACGATGAAGAATTGAGAACCGTTGGTGTTGGGACCAGAGTTGGCCATGGCCAATGAACCGCGAATAAGTTTGTGAGTGTTGAATTCATCAGGGAAACTGTAGCCTGGACCGCCAGTGCCGTCGTCAGCCCAATCATCGTCTTTCGAATTGGGGTCACCGCTTTGGATCATAAAGTCGGAAATGACGCGGTGGAATTTTATTTGATCATAGAAATCTTCCTCGGCAAGTTTGAGAAAGTTGTTGACTGTCACGGGTGAATCTTGAGCATAGAATTCAACCTTGATGTCGCCAAAGTTGGTTTTGATGACAGCGACTTGATATTTGTCAGCGAAAGATGTTTCTGGTTTAGGTGCTTCTTGCTGTTGGCTTTGGCTGGGTGTTTGACCAGCCGAAAGCTCGCTCCGATCAGGTGGTGGGCCTTGCTCCTCATCTTCTGGTGGGAAAGATGTGTCGATGGGGGATTCTGGGTGGGCACAGCCAGATAAAGTAAGGATGGAAATTATTAGTAGCGAACTTATGACTGAAAACCCCCCTAGCCCCCCTTTGCCAAAGGGGGGAATGAATCTTAAAATCCCCCTCTTATCCCCCTTTCTTGAAAGGGGGAAGAATAAGAATAAAATCCCTCTGGAAAATATGATTCGCCTTGCTCGTCTAATTTTTGAGCAAAGCTTATTCGCTTCGCTCCACTTTACAAAGGGAGAAGATTCGATGAGCTTGTTTCTCATACTAATAATATAACTAATTATAACCCCCTCGTTTCGTTTCAACGAAACGGTCCCCCTTATATTAAGGGGGACCAATAAATTTGTCTAATTTTTTATGAATAATAAATTCCTATTTCCCCCTAAACACTTCCCAAAAGAAAACCAGGATTTTCCAGCCGACAAAAATGATCAAGCCCCAGAAGCTAATTTTGAAAAGCCAGAAAGAAATGAAGTTGCCTTTTTGGAGGATTTCCAATTCTTCAACATAGATCACTTCACAAGCGCCACCGCCAGAATCATCGCGATTAGTGCTAGATCTCCAGCTGGAAAGTGTCGGTTCATATTTTTGCGATTCTCCGTCAACATTTTCTGCTTCGACATTAACCAATTTTCCTTTAATTCTGATTTGGTCACCTTCGTTGATCGAAAAAGCCAACTTCTCAATTTGCTTATCATCAATTACCAGATGATTATTGGAAACTTCATCAAAATCAAAGTTGATGTCAGGCCCCCAATTGGCAAAGCACCAGCGGCCATTCTGACGAAAATCAACTGAACGGTCTCGATAGGTTCCATTTTTGATGTTGTTGCCCCAGGTCATGCAAAGATCAATGGGGAAGACATTATCGGTGCGAGTGAGAGAGAACCAAGTGTAGTCAAAACGGTTGACTACCAGACCATTGATTTCATATTCATAGAGCGGCTCGAGGTCATAGGAGAAACCATCCTTTTCGAACTTGATGTTTTCGGCCTGCTCAATTTTGGTTTGTTGCGGTTCATCAAAAAGAACAGACAGGGGATTTTCGACGGAACGGTGATTGTTGCGAGTGAAAAAAGTTATCGCCATCGTAATCAATAGGATCAGAAAAATCCACCGACCATAATTTATTTTTTTTGGTCGAAGTGGCGGCTTGTCTTTTCGATAGGGATTGTAATCTTTTCTTTTGGGAAGCATTTTATTTTTGAAGCTTGTTTTTTGTTCTCAAATCCCCCGTCCCGAGTACGGGACACCCCCTTTGCTAAAGGGGGAAAAATTCACTCCCGCTTCCTCTCCTGAATTCACCATTCGATGAGTTCAGTCTCTCAGGCAGGGGGAGAAAACAACACTTGCTATTTTCTCTATTCTATAATTAACTGAGGATGAATGCAATTTCACTGTTAATAAACATGTAACAATCAAATCAGGAGGTGGCATATGGGATTAGTAAGTGGTAATTGTCGAAAAAGAGTTTTATGCATGGCATGTGGGGAAAGCGACTTAGCAATGATGTTTGGACTTGATGACACAGGAGACAAATTGGTGCCCATCACTACTTGTCAGTCAAATTGTTTGAATTGTGAGGCGCCTGTAGCTGGAATATTGGATGAGCCGAATCGCAAATGTTGGGTAAGTATTCCTGTCAACTCGGTCTTTAAATGTCAGACCGGAACGGGATGCCAACATGAAGGCCCTGTCGAAGAATTTATGGTGGGCGATGGAACCAGCTTAGTTCTAAAATGTCCATCATGTGGAGAGAAGCAGGAGTCAATATCAGTTTTGGAGACTCCGTCATCTGTAGAGGTTGCAGAACGAGGAAGCTGGGAATAAATCGAAGGAGGATAAAATCTACGAAAAATGTCAAAGATCGGCTGTGATGGAAATTTTTCCCATTGCAGCCGTGTTTTTAAAAGAATGCCCAAGGGTTGACTGTTATTGCTAATTATGCTATGCTCGTTCTTGTAAGTGTTTTATTGAACTTCCGAAAGTTTTCGTCGAGATTTTTCAAGTGTGCGGCGAGATCTCTTAGAACGCTAAATGGGATTATTCCCAGAAGAGGTTTCAATTTTAGAGCATCTTACCCTCCTTCGCTTTCTGTTTTTCAGAAGCTTAGGAGATTACAGCTTTTGCTGTAAACAAAGAATCATCCAATGGGGCTTCCAAGCTTCGGAGGGTGTCACCGAAAGGTGCTTGTGGAATTTTGTGAGTTTCTTGCAAAGCTCCACGTTTAAGAATTTTTTTCAAGTAAAAAATGGAAGAAGCTAACAAGAAGAAGTTGTATGTCGGTGGTATTAACTACGACACAACTGAAGAAGCGCTAGGTGAGTATTTTGCTCAAGCTGGCACTGTGGATTCTGCCGTGATCATCACTGACAAGATGAGCGGACGATCTAAAGGTTTTGGATTCGTTGAAATGTCAAAGGACGAGGAAGCTCAAAAAGCCGTCGAAATGTTTGATGGCAAAGAGTTTGACGGTCGAAATTTGACAGTTAATGAAGCACGACCTCCTCGAAAGAATTTTGATCGAGGCGGAAACTTCGGCGGAAACGGCGGAGGAGACCGATTCTAAATTAAGTTGGCGTATCTTTGATGCGTCTTCACGATACAAGAAGCAGGGTGCGCACAGCCCTGTTTTTTGGACTCTTACGAATTACCCGTCCTACGCTCTAATGAGCTTCGGAGGGCAGGCGAATCAGGTATGAATATACGGATAAGAAATGTGTCATTCTGAACTTGGTTCAGAATCTTTGAGACCCTGAATCAAGTTCAGGGTGACAGCTAAAAGACTCTCGCCGGAGTTTATGCCGCGCTTGCCGTGCCCACCTTTAGAGGGATGCGGTGCGGGAATGACAGGATAAGGGGATATTAAAAAATACGTACACAGGTACGTACATTGGTATATACTATTTTTAAAGCAATTGTTTGGAAGCTTTCAAGCAAGACAGTTTATCACTGGATCCCGCATCAAGTGCGGGATGACAATAGGGGTCTTTTAATTAATAAAAACGATGCTATAATGCAGGCATAAATATTAAGCCAAATTTATGCAATTGGTTATAATTATTGCTCTTTTTGTGCTTTTGGTGATTTCTATTAAACAAATCAACCAATATCAAAAAGGAGTAAAGTTCACTCTGGGAAAGTTTTCCGGCATCATGGAGCCGGGTTGGCGGATTGTGATTCCAGTTTTCCAAAGTTTTCGACGAGTGGACATGCGAATCAAAGCGGTGGACGTGCCCAATCAGGCAGCCATCACCAAGGATAACATCTCGGTGGGAGTCAATGCGGTGATCTATTATAAAGTCAAGGATGCAGAGAAGGCGATCATTGAAGTGGAAGATTTTTTCTTCGCCGTTTCACAATTGGCTCAGACAACTATGCGAAATGTAACCGGGGAAGTGAACTTGGACGAACTGCTTTCCAAGCGAGAAGAGATTGCTGAGAAAATCAGATTGATCATTGACAAGGCGACTGATGCTTGGGGAATTGATGTCCAGTCGGTGGAGCTGAAAGACATTATTTTGCCAAGGACCATGAAGCGAGTGATTGGAAAACAAGCTGAAGCGGAGAGAGAGAAGCGAGCGGTGATCATCAAAGCCGAAGGTGAAGTTATTGCGGCCGACAACACAGCTAAAGCGGCTAGGACTTTGTCGAAATCTGCTGGAGCACTGCATCTTCGAACGTTGAACACGCTCAATGATCTGAGCTCTGATCAATCAAACACAGTGGTGTTTGCTGTGCCATTGGAAGTTTTGCGAGCGTTTGAAAAGATATCGGGCAAGGGAGGAAGTGTCGAGAAGTTGATTGATAAGTTTGCGGGGAAGAAGGACGAGTAGAGTTAATAATATTATGAGGGCGTACTGAAAATCCCCCTGAAAAATATGGCTCATGCTTCGCCTATATTTTTCTTCCCCCTTCACAAAGGGGGACAAGAGAATACAAAACAAGGAAATGGAATGTCGGGAAAATGAAAATTTGAAAGATTGTAATTGCACCTATCCGGGTTGTCCTCGGAAAGGGATTTGTTGTGAGTGTGTGCAATATCACCGAGAAAGAAACGAGCTTCCCGGATGTTTTTTTGATGCTGAGTCAGAAAAGACATTTAACCGGTCAATTGACGCTTTTGTTTCCGGCAAAAAGTGAATTTTTGATTTTTGAGGAATATAATATAATATCATTATAAAAGTTGATTCTTAGAAAACTTTGTGAAACATATTATCAATAAAATTGTATTGGAAACTATACGATAATAATTAAGGAAATTTTTATGGCGGGAACAAAAAATAAAGGCGAAGTTTATAAATGTAATGTTTGTGGCAACATTGTTGAAGTGCTTCATGTGGGCGGGGCAGAGTTGGTTTGCTGTGGTCAGCCAATGGAATTGATGGAAGCTCACACGAAAGACGAAGGCAAAGAAAAGCATGTGCCGGTGATTGAAGAGATTGAAGATGGTTACAAAGTGAAGGTTGGTTCAGTGCCGCATCCCATGGAGGAAGCGCACTTCATTGAATGGATTGAGTTGGTTGTGGATGGTGTGGCTTGCAAGAAGTATTTAAATACTTCCGACCAACCAGAGGCAGAATTTCATGTAAAGAAGGGAAGTGCAGTTAGTGCGAGGGAGTATTGTAATGTTCATGGGCTTTGGGGGACGGAGTAGATCGATTTTGGACTAATTCAAATCCTCCGTCACGTCGCTTATAAGCGACGTGACACCTCCTTTGCTAAAGGAGGAAATATGCTCCCACCCCCTCTGTATCCTCCTTTAAGAAAGGGGAGAAACTGAAAAATCCAATGAAAATTGTTCATCCGCAATTCTCCACTTTTCAAAGGGGGAAAGTTCAAATTCAAATCCCCCTTAGTCCCCCTTTGCTAAAGGGGGAAAAGAATTCAAATTCAAATTTGTTGCTCTCCTTCTTTGTTAAAGGAGGAAGAATGTAGCGAAATCATAACCAAAAAAGAGTCATCGGCAGAGTACTCTATGGATGACTCTTTTTTGTATGAGAGATTGTGGTGATGGGTCGTATAGGACGGATGGGACTGATGGGACCGATAAGACAAATGAAACCATATATATAAAAAAATGAACCGTCAGAGAGAAGTCTTTACCCTCTGCGGTTCAAATTTATTTCCATCTATCGATCTGCTTTTTAAGCCAGATCGTACCTAGCAGGCTATATCTGCGCTACTGGGTGAGATGGACAGCAGGACCAGTTCCCGTGAGCGTCATTTTTTTGGCGATAGCGGTCTCGGTGATGGCAGCCTTGTTTTCTTCAGTCGGATCGTTGGATCTGTCGATGATCGTACTAGCCGTGTGGACTATGCCATCATGATCGGTTTTCGCAACCTTTGTACCCACATCCACTTCACCCTGGGTATCCGTCGAAGGTTTGCCGGTGGTTCCGGCCGTGATCAATGAGGTACTCGTTCCGCCGCCGCCCACTTCGGTCTCCAGCTCGTTCGGTGGGCCGGCGCCTTTAACTGTCATCGTAGGGGTTGTCGTTTCATCGTCGGTGTCGCTGCCCTTTTTCGTCCCGATAGTCGTGGGCGGCGAAGTGCCTTCATGCTTTAGAGTGGCGATAGCCGTTTCACCATTTTCATCTTTTGTACCGATAACCTTCATATCCTGGTCGGTCTTGACGGTGGCTTCTTGCGTACCGGTGGCGACCAAATTCGTGGTGCCCTGGCCGGTATAGGTCTCGATGGTGTTGTCGGCGACTGCGATCGGTGCCGTAGCTTCATCATAACCTCGCGGGTTGACCATTCCACCAGATCCCTGAAGGGCAGCTTGACCGGTGTCGGTCTTCGTGGTTGCGGCATGGGTGCCAGAAACGTTGGTTTCATCGGCGGTGCCACTCGGGGTCGTACTTGTAATGGCCGTATGCGTTGTTAAGTTAGTGGTGTCCGTTGCAACGGTAATGCCGACTGCACCAGCGGATGCGATCAAACATACCAACAAGGCGATTAACAGTTTTTTCAATTGTCGTGAATACATGATCGTCCTCCTTTTGCTGGTGGGTTTCTTGTAAGGTTAACTGCGAGAGTGTAAATGATGAAGTGTCCGTGCGAAAAACCGGACACGTTAAATGCCTTTTCCTGCTTTGTATATTTATATGGAACTGTCTATATTATACGAAAAGATTAGAAAAAAGGCAAACTTGGGGTGTGGATAACTATTTGTAAAAGGATTTGGAGGATTGTTTTACAAAGTTTAGCAATAGATGAGTCTACTAAAAATCCCCTACTTCGCTAACCTACTTTGTTGAAACTACGAAGGTCAGGAAAGCTTCGTAGGGCAGGCCCCTGTCCCGAGAGTTCAAGACGATACTCTTTCATTAAAAGGGTGAATACCGAGTTGAATTTATTTGGTTTGGTGTTAGAATGCTTGGGAGGGGAATGGGTCTATTATTCTACTGAAAATTCCCTGAAAATCCCCCTAAAAAATGTGGCTCATACTTCGCCTACATTTTTCTCCCCCCTTCATTAAAGGGGGAAGCACATCAAACTTTTTAGAAAATGGGCTGAAGCGGTTGTTACGTAACATGCTACGTAACACATGCATAATGGATTCCTGCCGGAGTTTATGCCGGACTAAGATCCAGGGCGGGAACGACAAGGCAAAAAACTGAAATCTCTTCTGAGAATTACTTGTCCGCGATTCTTTGCTCTGCTAAATAGGGAAAACAGATCCGGATTCAAATCCCCCTGAAAAATATGGCTCGCTATGCTCACCTATATTTTTCTTCCCCCTTTGCTAAAGGGGGAAGAAAAAAAGCCCACTACTTCGCATGAAGCTTCATAAGGTAGGCCTCTCGACCCCCTTTGCTATAGAGAAAAGTGAGAATTCAAATCCTCCGTCTCGGCTTCGCCGAGCCACCTCCTTTGCTAAAGGAGGAAAAGTAGGAATATACTAAATAAAATGTAATGAAAAAGTTGGCGATTAATAAAAGAGCAAGGTTTGATTATGAAATTCTGGATAGATTTGAGGCTGGTTTGGTTTTGAAAGGGCATGAAGTCAAGTCGATCAGAGATGGGCGAATGTCACTGAAAGGAGCTTTTGTCACAATTCACCAGGAAGAGTTGTATTTAACTAATGCCAACATTCCGCTCTACAAACATGCTGGGAAAATTGAAGATTATGAATCGTCAGCTTCGCGAAAGTTACTTTTGCGCAAAAGAGAAATTAAGAGACTGTTAGGGAAGAGACAAGTAGAAGGCTTGACATTGGTGCCACTTTCGGTGTATAATAAATCAGGTAAAATTAAGTTGGAATTTGCCTTGGCTAAGGGGAAAAGAGAGATTGACAAGCGTCAAACAATCAAGAAACGGGAAGATGATATCAAGATAGAGAGGAAGATGAAAGGACGCAGATAGCGGAGCAATACTAATCTGCGAATGGCATGCAAATTCCGCGAATATGCAAATGGATAGAGTTGCTGAATTGTTAAATTGTTGTATTGTTGGATTACTGTGTTGTTGAATAGTTGAATTGGGAGCGTGTGCGTTTTTTGCTAACAACTAACAACTAAAAACTAATCTTGACATTTCGAGTTCAGGATTTGGTGGAATTTTGAGCTGGGAGTGTTATGAATAATTTAAAAAAATCTAGCGAAAAAAGAGAGGATTATTATGCTAAGAAAGAATACGGGGCAGGATGCGGATGATGGCACCGGAGCTGGTTTATCTCGAGGAGGTCGTGTGTCATTTTGGATTTTAATGTTGTTCTTTTGTTGGCTTCTTGGTGGTATGATAAATTGGTAGTGATTTTTGGCCGGGGCGTGAGAGAATCATCTTTCATCGTCCCCGGCAGTAATTCTTTGACTAGGTCCTGAAACAAGTTCAGGATGACAACAGGGAAAGGCAAATGACAAATTAAAAATGACAAATCAAGTCCAAAGCTCAAATTTGGCATTTGTTATTTGAAATTTGATACTTTCGAAAATATTTTCAAATCTAATTTTGAAAATATTTTCGGGGGGTGTCAGGTTTCGACCCGTCCTTCGCTCCAGAGTACCGGAGCTACGGAGGGCAGGACGTCTCTGATTTCATTTAAAACTCATAATTTAGAATTTGTTATTTTTAAATACGGGGGTGAAAGGTTTCGACAAGTTGTACTTTTGAAAACTAGCAAGCCGAGGGGTCGTCCTCGTCCCGCTTACCGGGATCCCGCTTCGCGGTGATTAAAACGACACAAGATTTAAGTGCAAATCTTTACAACAAGGCAAAGGACGCATTAGCGCAAGCTTTTGCACCTCAATTTGCTGCTGCTGTTGCCTAATTGAGCGACAGCCCGTCGACTAGTTGATTCTCAATAGACTAGACCCGGCGTCGTTATTGAGATGCTGACCATTTTCCCTCCAGGAATAGTCCTAAGAGCATATTGGAGAAACGATCAATGGCGCTTTGCTTATTTTTGGTCATCGATCGGTAAATAAAAATGAGCTAAGCTTGTAGAAAGTTTTTGAATGTCAAATTTGGACGTGGGTTCAATTCCCACCACCTCCACCAAACTCCGCCCCGCCCCACTTTTGCACTAAATGTTTATTTTATTTATTCAGTAACTTTTTTACTTTCAACTCTTATAAAAAAACAAGTACAAAAGTGGGGCGGGGCTTCGTTTGGCAGGCCTCCTTCGCGTGAATTGAAAAATAGATCATTAATTATTCGCAAAAAGATAAAAAGGAAGGAAGTTTGGTGCCCTTCGAAGCCTCGACGTAAAGTCGGGACGAAGTAGGGCTAATGAATTATCAAAATGTTTGGTGTATATATTATACAAAGCGTGAATTTTTCTGAGATTATATATGTTGGTTTTACAATTAACATAAGGAAGAGAATAAAGTATCACAATCAGGGAGCGTCGAAACATACGAAAAAATATATGCCATGGAGATTGAAGACCTGTATATTTTTTTCTGATGAAAATAAAGCTCTGGAATTTGAGAGATATTTAAAAACACCATCAGGGAAAGCATTTATGAAAAAGAGGTTGCTTAAGTAAATAATAATTAAGAAATAATTGGAACGAAAAAAAACAACCCTACTTCGTTCCGATTGCTCGGAACTACGGAGGGCAGGAACGCAAATACTACTTTTGTGGCCTGTGATAGAACAAGAGCTAATGATTTGTTCTAGGGTTGATAATAATATCTATGTATAGAGGATCAAGGAATTTTAAGGCGCCGAAGGCGCCAAGAACGAGAATTAATGAGATGGTTCGAATCTCACCCGTCAGATTGATTGACCAAGATGGTAATCAAGTGGGTGTGATTGAAACTGCCAAAGCTCTGAAAATGGCTCAAGAAGCCGGGTTGGATTTGGTTGAAATCTCTCCCAAAACTCGACCACCAGTTTGCAAAATCATCGATTGGGGGAAATATCAATACGAACAATCGAAAAAACAGCGCAAGAGCAAGGGCAAGCAGTCCAAGGTTGAGATTAAGGGGGTGAGAATTCGTCCTTCGACTGATAGGAACGATTTGGCTTTCAAAACCAACCAGGCGATTAAATTTTTGGAAAAAGGCAACAAAGTGAAAGTGGAAATTGTTTTGCGCGGAAGAGAAAAGGCTTTCATGCCTCAAGCGAAGGATAAATTGCGAGGTTTTGTTGACAAAATCGATTTTCCATATAAAATAGAACAGTCGGCTCAAAAACAGTTTAACGGTTTTAATGTTATTATAGCGCCGAAATAGCAGTGATAAGTCTTTAGTAAAAAGGCTGTAAGCTGTAGGACAAGTCGTAAGTTACTGGTCTTAGGTCCCAAACCTGTGATCATTGACCAACTGTCTGTCCCACTGCCTACGGCCTTATTACTTACTAGCTCTATGTCAAACATGCCAAAAATGAAGACACGTAAGTCAGTTGCAAAGCGTTTTAAAATTACTTCGAAGAAGAAGGTTCTTCGGCGTGCTTCAAGGCAGAACCATTTCAATGCTCGACAGGATTCTAATCAGAAACGGGCTAAGAGAAGTGATAAACAAGTTTCGGGGAAGGCGGCAAAAAATATACTTTCTGAGGTATAGTTTTCTCTACAAATATACGAAGTGTATAATACAAATACGCGAATGAATGCGAATGATACGAATATACAAATGTTTGAAATTCTAAACCCTAATATCTAAATCCTAAATAAATTCGAATTTCCCAGATTTTAAGCCCAAAACGTTTTGAATTTCAGATATTTGAATTTTAAGACTATTTAGAAATTAGAATTTAGAGCTTAGGATTTTCGTTGGTATATTGGTATTTGATTAGTCCCGCACACCGGGATCCCGCTTCGCGGGATAATTAGTAGACCAGTGTTATGCCTAGAATAAAGCGAGGAACAACTGCATCAAAGAGACGAAAGAAGACCATCAAAGCGGCCAAGGGTTATAAGTGGCGAAGGAAGTCTCACTATCGAGCGGCTAAAGAAGCCAAGATCAAAGCAGGGAAGTATGCTTATCGGGACCGGAAGGTCAAAAAGCGAACGTTTCGAAAACTTTGGATTTTGCGACTGAACAATGCTGTGCGAGAGCACGATTTGAAATATTCTGAATTTATTAAATTACTGAAGGATAAAAAAATAGAACTTGATCGAAAAGTTCTATCTCAAATGGCGGTTGAAGATCCGAAAGTTTTTGAGAAGTTGGTCCAGGCAGTAAAAAGTAAAAAGTAAAAAGTTAAAAGTAATTGATGCAGAAAAGTGCAACCCTTCGAAGGTTGTTTTTTGTTTTTGGATTCAAATCCCCCGTCCCGGATTACCAGGACACCCCCTTTGCTAAAGGGGGAAAGTGCGTATAAAAAAGATTCAGCCCCACGCGGATTGAGATGCGTAGGGCTGGTGTTGTAGCTTAGCTCAAAGTTTTGAGCTTAACCGGGGCAGGGAATGGGCTCAGCGAGATCACCCCATTTAATTATTTGCAAACAGGATCCTACAACGCAGAACAAAAACAGTATTGGGTTTAGAAGAGTGCCAATTGATAGGGCAAAGCATCCGATGACAAGAGCTGTTAGAAAGCAGACGAAACTGCAGATTATGACAATTTTATTCCAGAAGATCTCAATCCCAAACTGTTTGGCGGTGAAAAAGGAATAATCTTTGTGTACCCCATACCATTCATAGTACATTTGGTACATTTTAGGAGCAACGATTCCGTAATAAATTATCATCACGATCAGTGAAGCAAGAACCATCTCGTTGCCAATTTTGATTTCCATATCAGTCTCCTTCCTAGTAGATTGAGCCGTTGTAATCGCCTTTTCTACTGGTTAAACACACTCTTCTTGTGAATTGGCAAAGAACCTTTCAAAGGGAGTGGGTCTTCTGAGGCACTCCCACAGTCTGGATTTTCTCTCTATTTCAAAAAAGCACAATGCATTTAGAATGAACGAGATGATCCCCAGAGCAATTAGATTACCAATATATTCAAACTCCAGGGCAGGACTCCGCTCGAGAATAAAATAGGCGTAGAATCGTATGGTGGCGAACACAAGAAACGCATACGAAACGACGTGAGTGATGATCTCAAAGACCAGATAGAACACATACTTCGCATTCCAGGTAGTGATTTTCAAGATGTGGATGTACCCTGAAATGAGCTCGAAATGGACGAAATGCCAAAGAAATACTGATTGCACGCCGACCTGAATCATCAGGATATAAGATTTCGGCCTCGGTGTATATAAGGCCTGCAAAAGGGTCGAGGCGATCAGCACCAGAAAAAAGGTGAAAACCATCATGTTGAAGATGCTGGTTGCCAGTTGAATGTAGTCTCCTATCACACTCCCAGTTGTCGAAGTTATATCAAGGTTTTCCGCGGTGCAAATCATGAGTTGCCTCCTTGTGGATGATGTCAGTTAATTTATCTTTGTCCACATTTTTCAGTTTTATGGTCTTTTTCGTTCGACATTTTTGGCATTCGTGGATGAGATGCCAAACCTGGTTTTTAAAGTACATATCAACAGGCTTCATTAAACCTCGGCATGAGTTTAACCTATCTCCGGGATTTATGTCAACGTGTTTGGACCAAAAACACTCCGGACAATGGTTGGTATAACCATCGCCTTTGACGGAAGTGCCGCAGTTTTCGCAGGTGAAATCTTCGATTTTTCGTTGGAACCTCTTGGTTTGAGGTTCATTCAAAATGCTTTTGTTTTCTGATTTTCCCCCTTTAGCAAAGGGGGACACAGGGGGATTTGAATCCGAAACAAAACCTTTCCTTTCAGCAATATTCCAAATTTGCTGTATTGCTCCATCTAGATTTTTATGAATTTCTATATTTGAAATTCTTAGGATTTGTAAATTTTGTGATTTTAAAAAATTATCTCGCTTCATATCACTTGACTTACCTTTTTTCTGGAAATGCTGATCACCGTCTAATTCAATTACCAAATTCAGTTTTGGGCAGAAAAAGTCGACCACGTATTTTTCAATTGGCTTTTGTCGGTAGAATTGCAGACCAGCGATTTGTTTTCTGCGTAGCTTGCTCCAAAGCATAACTTCCGGTTCGGTCATGTTTTTTCTGAGCTTTCTTGAGGCGGACTTAAGTTTTTTATTGTATTTGAGGGCCATATTTCAAATCCCTCTAAAAAATATGACTCGCTAAGCTCGTCTATATTTTTCTTCTCCCTTTGCTAAAGGGAGAAATTATGAGGCGTGATTAATGGTGTATCCTAATTTATCCCAGTTTTTGTTGCCAGCTTTTTCCTTTGATCGATGCCAAATTATTTTCTGGCAGCGTTGAATCATATCTTCTTTTTCATCTTTGGTCAATTTTCTTTCGGAGCGGATCAAGGCAGTGGGGCCGAGGGTGTCTTTTCTTTTGATGACGATATCTTTTTTGAGAGCCAGTTTTTCGATCAAATCGTTTTCTTCTTTGTTTCGGCCTATAACAATGTGGGTACCTTTTCCCCAGTAGTGCTTTCCGATTTTGATTAGTTCGAAGTCGCTAGAGTGATATTTTTTCTGGTTGTTTAATAACTGCTCAAGTTTCTTACAGAATTCAACCTCGGTTAATAAACAACCTCCAGCAGGAGTAGAGTATTCCTTGATACCGAATTTTTTGGCTAGGGCCATTTGTCTTTTTCTGCTGCGGCCAGAAATGTCGAGTAGTTTGTCGCGATCAACAATAATTTCAGGGGAACACAGATCCGTGTTCCCTACATGATACGAATTCCCTACATAAGGCGAGGGGATTTCATAAACAGTCTTGGGAAGCAGTTTGGCACTTAAAGGGCGTAGGACTTTTTTTTCGAGTCCAGCTTCCTTTTCTACTTTGGCAAGAGAAGGCTTGGTTTGGGAAAGAGGGCGCTGACCCAAAACTTCACCAGTGGCAATGATGTTGAATTTCTTCTCTCGAGCTATTTTTTTGGTTTCTTTAAGCATCAGGGCGTGGCAGTCGATGCAGGGATTGAGCGCCTTGCCATATCCATGCTTTGGTTTTTGCACTATTTTCAGATGCTTTTGAGAAAAATCGTGAGTGATCAACTTGATGCCGATTTGCTTAGCTGATTTTTTTGCTTTGCTGGTATTAAAAAAATAGCTGCGAAAGCTAATCCCAGTTACATCAATGTTTTGATTTTTGAGCACTTTGGCGGCGAGCATTGAGTCGAGACCGCCAGAGAGCAGAACGAGAGCGGTTGGTTTTTTCATTTTTTCCAATTTTAAGACGCAATTAGTTTGTCATTCAATCCTTTGATATATTGATATATCAACATATCAAAAGGTTCAAGAATGTCGAAAATGAATCGAAAATGAAAAGAAGACGAGTTCAATCTTTCATAAAAGCATTGATAAGCGCGAAGTAACCTTTATATTTTTTTCTCAAGTGATCAAATGATAAATATGGAGCTGAAGTCTTACTCTTTGTCATTTTTTGAAATTTTTCTTGATTACTTAAGAATTTCTTCAAATTGTTTTTTACTTTAGCGACAGTGTCAACACCCACCTTCATTTGTCTTGCAATTTCCTCGTATGAATATCCTTCCAGAAGCAGATTTGCTGTTTCAATTCTTCTCGAAATCATGATTAATTCACTTTCGGTTAATAGGCTTTCCATGTATTTCCGGATTGTTTTCGGATTGTCGTTTTTTGAAAGAAATAAGAACAGCTCATCTAGGTTGTCGAAGTAGGTATCTTTATTAACTTGAAAAATTTGAACTTTTGACATATTTTGTTTTTTAATCCTTAGAAGGTGCCTGAGTGAGAAAGTATTTTGATATATTGATATATCAAAGTGAATGTTAATGATTAGTTTGCCAGCCACAAGATAATGATTAAGACTGCCAAAGCGAAACGGTACCAGAAGAAAATTGCATAACTGGATTTTTCAATGAATTTAATTAGCCAGGCGATGGCCAGATAACCACTGATGGCAGCGGCTAGAATGCCGAAGATTTCTGCGGTGGCCACTGCTGAGACGAAAAAGTCTTTGGTCTTAAAAACGGTGGCACCTAGGATCACTGGCGTAGCCAATAAAAAAGAAAAGCGAGCAGCGCTGACCCGATTATATTTCAGTGCCCGGCCGGCCGTCATGGTGATGCCGGAGCGGGAAGTGCCGGGGATGATGGCGATGGCTTGGGCCAAGCCGACCAGCAGGGAATTTTTCCAGCTAAGCTTTTTGAGGTTCCTGAGTCGCTCAAAATATTTGTCGACCAGATATAGTAACAGACCAAAGATAAAGAGGGTAGTGGCGATAATCAAGGGATTGCGGAAAACGGTTTCGGCATAGTCGTTGAAGAAATATCCAGCCAGGATGCCAGGGATGGTGGCTAAAACTATAAACCAAAGCATGTTCTTAGTATAATGATATTTTTTGGCCTCAAATCCCTCTGAAAAAGTGGACTCGCTAGCTCGTCTCACTTTTTCTTCTCCCTTTGCTAAAGGGAGAAGAGCATTACCGGAGTTTTGAGAAAGTACTAGCTTGAAAATACTGATCCAGTCATGCCAGAAGTAGGAGACAACAGCAATCAAGGTTCCAAAATGGAGGGCGACGTTGAAAGTCAGTCCCGGATCTTCCCAGCCGAAAATCCAGGGGACCAAAACCAAATGAGCCGAGGATGATATCGGCAAGAATTCGGTGATTCCTTGAACTATTCCTAGAATGATGGCTTGGATTATTTCCATGAGCGTAGTTTTTTGAAGCTTCTTCAAATTCCCCCTACTTCGCCCAATCCTTTGTACCAAAGAGCAGGGCTTCGTAGGGCAGGCCTGAAAAATGTGGCTCATACTTCGCCTACATTTTTAAGCAAAGCCTATTCGCCTTATTCTATTTGTTAAAGAGGGAAAAATAAATAAATACGAATTTCAAATCCCCCTGAAAAATATGGCTCGCTATGCTCACCTATATTTTTCTTCCCCCTTTACTAAAGGGGGAAATAATAAAACAAATTCGTTGATGACTCTAATACTCAGTATAAACGGTGATTATTTTGATGGCAAATGGGGTCTGGAACGTTTTGACTAAAATGCTGATTTGTATTATTATAAGGTTTTAGTTCTTTCGAATTTTTGAATTATATCACAAAAACTATATGGTAAAGGAGGTCAGCCGATGGAAAAGAAAGAGATAAGCGTTGAAAATGAAATTGTGGCTATAATCAAAGAACGGGAAAAGGAAAAACTAAATCGTCTGCAGTTGGAGGCAAAAAATATTGAAGAGCGGATCACTGTTGCTAAAGCCGGGATTACTCTCTTAAGAGAGTGCGAACTGAGCTCGATCCGCTTTAGAGTAAAAATCAGTGTTCGGGGGTCTGGCGGCACTGACAAAGAATTAAATCGTTTTTGTAAGACTGGTGTTTCAATGGAAGAGGCAATCAAGGGGGCTATCAGAGCATACATTAATGAAACGAAAGAAGAAGTGACCCTTGATCAAATCACTGTAATTGCGCGCCTGTCTGCGTCTGCTATAGATGATTATGAAGTTCCTCAAGAAATATGGGCAGAGTATGCTCGCGAAGTAGGCATAGAAAATTAATTTTTTTATCTGATCGTCCTGAAAAACGGCTGTGCTGTGAATTTTCCAGCACAGCCGTTTTTGTTTGCGCTCAGAACGTTTTGACTAAAATGATAAATTACATTACTATGAGATCTTAGTTCATTTAAATTGATGGATAGATATCACTGAAACCATATTATGAATAGGGAGGTGCTCTGATGACAGAATTAACGCCAGTAACGCCGAGTGATGAAACTGCAGTCATCACGATGATTAAAGATCGGACAAAAACGGAATTGGAAATTCTGCAAAGGCATGCGGAGACTCTTGGGAAAGTCACATACAGTTCACAGGAAGTGGGGGGAATGGTTACATTCATTAAGGATTGGATTGACCGCACCGAAAATAGGATTCAGCGCATCAAAGCGCTGGGAACGAAAGCAATGCGATACAAAATGACCGTCACCTCCAAGGTCAAGATTGGGGGTAAAAAAGACTTCCCGTATACCGATCACCAGTCCCAGAGATTGGAAGAAATGGTTCGTATCGTAATAGGATATTTTTTGGGTGATACGAATCAAAAAGTCTCCTTAATTGATCGAATAACAGTGATTGCCCTATATCCTGGGATGGATTCGATGGTTGTTCCCGAGGAGATGTACAAAAAGTATTTCCAACAGGCAATAGCGGAATTTGAGAGGGATTTTTCGGGTGGTAATTAGTTAAAAGAAAAAAGAGGAGACGTCATGAAGGATGAAAAAGAAGCACAGAGCACCAGGTTCACCTTTCTTTATTATGGGTTGCGCAAAGACGGCGCCTATAAATGTGGAATGAGTTTTCGAGGATTTGAAGGAGTATTATTTAGCTGTATCTTCAATCTTCGAAATATGATCGCCATTGCAAGAGAAGAAGCCGGCGAAAAACTCTCGACCAGAGTCAGAGAGCTGAGAAGAACAATACCGCTTGAGATCAGAATCTCGACTGTAGAGGAATCAACGCTGGAGCTGGATGATGATCAATATTTGTTTTTTCTCCGGACAGCTCTTCTGGGCTTCGAAACGTGTGTGCTGCTGTTGCCAAGGAAAACAGCAGTGACCAAGGAGAATATTAGATTAACGATCAAGAAGATGAACGCCACCTTTGGGAAGATGGACTTCCTTGGGGAGGTTGAAGTCATCACAATTGCCCTTGATATGCGGGTTCCGAAAAGGACCGATGTGGAAGAATTTGTTTCTGGCATTTATCGGGAAATGCGTTCACGAGCTCATTGAATGTGGGGCATTTGAAAAGAAATAGTTCGCAGATTGAGTTTTAATGACGATCTTAAGCCAACAAGGAGGTGACATGAGCTTTGATTTGACACCGAAGCAGAAGAAGAAAGTGAAAAAGAAATTGCAGGCGATGCACGGCGGAAAGCCTATGGAGTGGAAGCATGGGGATTTGTTCTTCAAAGGCACTCATGAGAGTGTTCCCGAAGTTCTTGAACTTCTGCGAGCTAACTACGGAGATCAAGAAAGGACTCCGGGAAGCCAAAGAAAAGGCATATTTTTTTCACAGCTTCCTGTGGCAAAAAACTATGGCACAAATTGCCCTGCATGTGGTCACAAGCACAATACGCTTGAGCAAGTGAAGACGATCGACGAAGGTGACAGATACGTTTTAAAATGCAAAGGATGCGACATGCTCTTTCGCATGCAAAGTGATTGGCGCGAATAAAAGTGAAGGACTTATCAAAAATATTAATTTTCGACAACGTTTCGATGAAGAGCACCATTTCGGTGCTCTTCTGCTTTTTGGCTCTAAAAGGGAAGGGTGGTATAATGGGGGAAATAATAAATAGGTATTAAAATACCTATTTTAATACCTATATCCAAAAATGGACGTTAAGAAGATTGGTTTGCTGCTAAAAGATGTCGAAAGCTTGGAAGAGCTTGAAAAAAATAATGCTGTTTTGGCTAGCAAGCCGAAAAATGAGCAGTTGAGATTTTTGAAAGACATTAAAAGTTTCATGCAATATATTGGTTATGCTGGAGAACATCGGGTGATGTCGGAACTTCTGTTACGTGGAGTTGACGCGATGAACTCATCAATTGATGAGGGATTTGACTTGACTGTCAGAAGGGAAGACAAGGTTTTTCTTGTCCAGGTGAAGACTACTTTTTTGAATAAGAAGAAAAAGTTCGTCTTTGATTTGAGGAAAGAGAATTTTGAGCAGAGATATAAAAAGAGAATTAATTACGTTGTAGTTTTTGTAATGGTTGAGGGGATTGACAAGGGAAGTGAGAAAGTCAATTTTCTCGTGATGCCGGTTGACGAATTGAAGAAGCAAAAAGAGGCAGGGAAGGTCTGGTTCAGCAAAACGACAAAGAAGTATCGGGTGCAAATATATTTGCGGGACAAGAAAGCATTCTTCTGGACGCTTGATAATGATGTGACGGAGTTTTTGAATAATTGGAGGATTTTCACT
>CAZKWX010000013.1:0-11520 GCA_964556685.1 uncultured Bdellovibrionales bacterium | reverse complement strand
TTAGATTTTGGTGTAAGAAAAATCTAATAGGTATTTAAATAGGTATTTTTATACCTGTTTTCTTTACTAAGCTGAATTAAATGGTTATTATAAAGCACAAAGTGGGAGGGTTAAATTAGTTAAAAAGATGAAAATAAAGGAAGTTGAAATATTGAATTTCAGATCGATAAAGAACCTGAAAATAGAGCCTCAAAATCTTTGCGCTTTAATAGGACCTAACAGTTGCGGGAAAACGAACGTGCTAAAAGCCATTGATCTTGTTTTGGGAGAGGCTTGGACTACAAAGATGAAGGTAGTCAGAGAGTTTTTTAATGATCCCGAAAGACCGATTGTTATTAAAATCGCATTTGACGAGCCGGTGAAATATTATGATAACAAAGGCTATGAACAAACCGTATCTAGTATTGAACTTTTAATGGAGCTGAATCCAGAATTTAACGCAAAAACAACTATAAATAGTGGAAAATCTTTTTGGGGGCAGGATCAATTTAAAAAAAATTGTCACTTCATACACATCCCATCAGAGAGAGATCTAACTGATGAGTTAAGAGTCAGTGAGTGGACAATGCTTGGGAAATTAATGAAGCTTATATATGAGAACTATATTGGTCATTATGAAAACAATGCAGATAAATTAAGGGAAGATTTTGAAGAAAAAATAGAACCAGCTAAAAATTTTTTGGAGAAAGATTTTTCTGATAGTTGCGTTACTTTTAGAAAATTCGTCGAAAAATTTAAGGAAAAGTGCGAAGAGAATAGTGCTGGGCTTGCCAACGATTTTAAACCAGTGCTAAACATTTATAATCTGAATTGGTTTTATAAAACATTACAAATTCATGTGAAAGAGGATTTCCCAGACAAGTATTTTTATTGTGAAGATGTAGGCGCGGGGATGAAAAATCTTCTTATGTTATCAATTTTTCAAACTTATGCAGAATTAATGGGAGGAAAAGTTATCTTTGGGATAGAGGAGCCAGAAATATACTTATATCCCCAAGCGCAAAGATCACTATATAAAAATTTTATTACTTTAGCAAAAAATACGCAGGTATTCTATGCAACACATAATCCGAACTTTGTTGATGCTTCGAGGCCAGATGATATATGTTTATTAAGGAAAAGCAAAAAGAAAGGAACCTTTAAACTCGAGAAGGATTCATTCTTTAATCAAGAAGAAGCAAAGGAAATGTACCATAAAATATATACCCACTTTAATCCCGAGAGGAATGAAATGTTTTTTGCTAAAAAAAATCTTTTTGTTGAGGGATATGCAGATAAAATATTATTCACATTTTTATCGGAAAATATTTGGGGGATAGACTTGGATCGGGAAGGAATCTCGATCATTTCATGTGGTGGAAAATCAGGAGTAAATTATTTTGTTGGTGTTTGTAGATTGATAGGATTTGATAATTATTTTGCAATTTGGGATAGTGATGATAATAGCTATGCACCTAGAATAGATAGCCTGTCAAACACGCTTAAAAACAAAAAAGGAATAGAAATACCAGGGAATATCGAGAAACTATTAAACTTACCAGGTGGCGAGGGCGCTGAAAAAGTAAAGAACGCATATCGCTGGGCTTTGAAAGCGAAGAAAGAAGATCTACCAAATGAGTTTGGAGCTATAGAAAAATTTTTATTAAAATAATTAAGTACTTATTAAAATACCTATATTAATACCTATGTTAATTTATTAATTAAAATAAACATATGCCAAGAAGAAAAATCCAAAACAGAAACGTGCGGAAGATTTCTAAGAAGGGCGGGAGCTATATGGTGACTGTCCCAATGGAGATGATGCGCCAGTTGAAATGGCAAAACAAACAGAAGGTAGTTTTCAAGAGAAGAGGGAAGAAGTTGATGATTGAGGATTGGACCAATTAAATAAAAAATCTAATTTAACGGTCTAAAGAAATAATCCTACCATTAAAATGGCCATTTTAATGGGTACAAGAATTATTAAGAGAAGTCGTAAAAGGGGAGTGATACAACACCTCCAATCATCACCATCAATTCCCCACTAGCCGGTGGGGGATATCTGACCGGGGGAGAGGTTGAAATATCCATTTCAACAACAGGCGAGACTTCCCCAGTGGAAAAAATTTCTTTTGAGACTTCCCTAGACGGAATTCCCTTTTCTGACAAAAAAATCGATTTGTCATTTCTGACTTTAGGCTCACATATTTTTGCTGTCTCTGCGACAGATGAGGCTGGGAACACTTCCCTTGTCGAATCTGTCTTTTTTGTTTCAACTAACGTCGAGTCAATTTTGGCCGATTTTGAAGCCTATTTCGGGGAAGGGCTAATTCCCTATTGTTTCTTCTAGATTTGTGATTCAGACTCTAAACATTTGGACTGGGTTACAAGCCCGCTCCAGCGCGATGAAAATCCGAATTCAAATCCCTCTTGTCCGCCTGCTGGCGGACTTTCTCCCTTTGCTAAAGGGAGAAAGAGATACGAATTCAAATCCTTCATCCCCGCAAAGCGGGGCCATCTCCTTTGCTAAAGGAGGAAAAATACTAATTAGATTCCCCCTACTTCGTTCCGAGTACTTGGAACTACGAAGGACAGGCCTCCACCTCCTTTACTAAAGGAGAAAAAATGCGAATGGGAGAGAATGGGACCGATAGGACAAATGGGACTAAAGGGAGGAATGGGACTGATGGGGAGAATAGGACAAAAGGGGCAAATATGATGCTGGGAATTGGCTTTACTTTCGGGGAGGGTTATTTTAGAATATGGGTAACAAAAATTTGTAAACGTTCTTCAAAATTTTGGAGGTGCAAAGATGAAAACAGAAGAGGAATTAAAGGAAATAAAGAAGAAAATAGCATTTCTTAAAGAGCAAGAAGCGGTTTACCGAGAACGGGCTGAAGAATCGGGTAGAAAATCAGAGTTTCTTGGGCGGCTGATTGTGGTTGTTGCAATCAACGGTATGTGGGTAGTCTATTTGCTTTGGTAATGAGGAGGTAGCGAGATGAAGAAAAAAAGATGGTTTCGAAATAAAAAATGGAATCAACGTATTCGTAAGATTTTTTCACTTGTAACGTTGACCGTAATTGTTGCATTTTGCTTGTGGTGGATGTTGTTCGGTTCACCACATGCGATCCGATGGTGAAAAAGGAGGTGGCAGATGAACAAAAAGCAGAGAGAGGAAAAAGAGCAGGCGAAGATTTTTGGCAAAGTGATACTGTTAGTGTTTCTTTCTTATGGAATTTTATGTATCTGGACTGGCTCATGGCATCCATTTTGAAGGAGGGTTGAAAATGAGCAAAAAATGCGACTATGAAGAAACTGAACATATGGTGCCAATAAATATTGGGGCTCCAATTGCCATGGTAATTCTGGGTACCATTGTTGTACTTACATTCTTTTATGGTCTTTTTACGGGACAATGGACCGATCCGTGGGAGTTTATAACTGCGATGACCACTAGGGGTTAAGGAGGTCTGGATATGTGTGAAACAACTGTGCCATGCAAGTACAAAGCCTACCTGACAGCGCTAATTGTGACGGAAGTCCATTCGGGATTGCTGATAGCTCTATATGAGCATGGAATTTCAAGCGGTTACTGGGAAAGCTTGCCGGGATTTATTGCTATAATGATCGCCGGATGATGAGGAGGTCAGTCTATGATAAAAGAACCTTTTTTCAGTGAAGGCAGGTTGTACCTTGGGATCCCTGCGCTTGCTATTTCATCTGCTCTGCTAATAGTGACACTGAAAGATGGAACAGCTCAATTATTTTTACAAAAAGCTCTGGAAATATTTCTCAGCATCTTTCCAGGGTAGTATTTTAAAGGGGTGAGAACGTGTTGATAAAAAAACTTTTAGTGCCGGGCAAACATGTAACGATGTGTTTGACCCGGTTTTAGTTTCTGAAAATCCCCCTTTATCCCCCTTTCTCGAAAGGGGGATAAAATTTAACCCCCCCTACTTCGTCCCGAGTACTCTTTTAAAGAGTACTCGCTCGGGACTTCGTAGGGCAGGCCTCTTATCCTCCTTTTTCAAAAAGGGGAAGAATGGGATGAAAGGGAGGAAAGGGATGAAGAGGATGAATGGGGTTAATGGGATGAATATGATACTAGGAATTGGCTTTACTTTCGAGGATTTTTTGATAGAATGGGGGCAAAAGTTCGGTAAAAACTGAATATAAATTCTGAAATTAGGCTGATGGATGGATTAAGTTTCTTAAGTAACTTTAGATGTGTTAGGAGGATAGAATGTTGGCGAAAGAAATCTATAGGTTGGCTAAAGAAATAAAAAAATTAGCCTTGGCTATCAATAGTTTTGAAAAAAAATGGGACAAACTAGAAAAAGAGTGGTCGAGTCTTCGCTCATTGTCTAGTTATGTGGTTCTGCCTTTGTACGTGTTTTGTGGAGGCCTTATCTGGTATCAGGTAATTCAGGGATTTATGAATTAGGCTTTTGGGAGGAGGAAAAAATGAACAAGCGCAAGGAAAGCGACGAGATGAGGAGAAGGAGAGAAATCTTAGTGATGCTGGCTATTCTATTATTAATTGTCTGGGCTTTTGCTCTGGCCTCTAAGGCAGATGGGCAGGAGTTGAAGACGACAGTGCAGGTGAAGCATAATCACTGCATTGTCTATGTAGATCTTACAGATAATCCGGAAAAAGGTCTTATCTGCAGTGGGACGGAGATGAAAGTGACCAGTGATGGTAAAGTGGTTGTGACAAACGATTTTTTATCATTACATTTTGGTCAAGCTGATGGCGCGGGGATTGAAATCGAGGCTCCTCCGGAAGGTCAAATTTCCTCCGCTGATGTTTCGTCATCCACTATTGAATCAGAACTAGATCAAACGGTTATGGTATGTTTTGCTGTCGGAAAAAACGACACCCTTCAATGTTTTAAATTTAATGTTGGGCACATTAATTCAACTGGATTTGAGGAACTTGAGGGATTCGATTTACTTTGGTAAGAATGAGGAGGAAAAAGTTGATAATAAAATTCTTGCTTGGGATCGCGGTGGAACCGGTGGAGAATCCGACCACTGAACGGCTACGCAAAGCATTTCTTTCCAGCAGAATAGGACGATGGATCAGAAAGGATGATGGAGTTATATCTTTTTTGATTCGAGAGTCGTTGGCGGGATCCAGCAACTTCTATAAATGGATGATGGTCGTTTTGGTTGTCGCATTGCTAATTGCCATTTTTATTTTTATCAAACCGGGCATGTAGAGCAAAAGCCGAGAAGGAGGTGAACTTGACGAAGATAATCTTTACGTGGGACAAGATAGTAACCAGGAATGCAGGGATTGTTCTCGCTATATTTTTGATAGTTCTTTTTCTGGGAGCTATCTATCTGTGGTGATGAAGCCGTCAATCTTCTGAGGAAAAATGAGGAGGAAAAATGAGCGGTCCCGTAATGTATTACAATGCAAAAAACGCCGATAGAGATCTTGATGAATATGATGAACAAATCGGAACATGGACGATGTTAGAAAAAGCAATAGTCGTAGCATTGTTGGTCATGGGAAGTCTTGGTTTTGTTACTATGCTTTTTCCCAACATGTGGTCGTGGACGTCAAGAATGTTTTGAATCGGAAAAGGAGCTGGCAAAAAATAAAAAGAAAAACAGTAAAACAGTTCGGTTGGGTATCAACGATGCTCGGCCGTTTTGTTTTGGGAGAATGGGATAAAGAGGATAAAGGGGATGAAGGGGAGGAAAAGGATGAAAGGGGTGAAAGGGAGGAAGGGGGCTAATGGGATGAATGGGACAGATGGGACATACATATAGGACTTGTTGAAAAAAATGAATGGGGCAGTGCCCTGTTCCTACAATATGAATATAATTATACAAAAAACCGCTTTACATCTTCCCTATTGTGAATTAAAATGATTGATAGATAAGCCTTAACCGCTTCTTGATTGGGAAAATCAGAAGCAGGAAAATGCTTCAAAAAAAACAAAAAGCAAAAAAAATAGCCAGCGTCATTTTGGCTGGTTTTGTAATTCTGACACTTTCGGGTTGCACCTTTCGCGGCAGCGATGATGGAGGAGTCTACAAATCAATTAATGAGGGAATGAGTTTTGAACAAAAGGGATTTATCAGCGAAGATGAAAATTTATTTCGATCGAACATTGCTTCAATCGCCCTTGATCCGCAAGATTCAAATGTTATCTATGCCGGAACGGAAAAAAACGGACTTTTTCGCTCATTTGATGCTGGTGAAACTTGGGTGCGCAATGAGACCAGCTTTGGGGCAGTCAGCAGTATTGTGATCAATCCCGAAAATCCGGATGAAATCTATATCACTACACGTTTTGAAAACAGAGGGAAGATTATGAAAACGGTTGATGGCGGCACTGAATGGACCGAGCCGTTCACTCAAAGTGTTGGCGGAATTGAAAACTGGAGGCTGGCCATGGATCCGAATAATTCAAGCATCCTCTATGCCGGAGACTCAAGAGGAGGAATTTATAAAACAACTGACAGTGGAAAAACCTGGGAAACCCTGCTTTGGGCTCAAAGTGGAATCAGGAGAATTACCATTGACAATGTTGACACTTCGAGAGTGTACTTTGGAACAACCAGCTCAGGAGCCTTGAGGACCGATGATGGCGGGGAAAATTTTGTCGAAATACTAGATAGCGGCATCGTGTATAATATAGTGGCTCATCCATATTTAGCTGGCGTTGTCTATGCCATTGACAATGATGGTCTTTGGAAAAGCACTGATTCGGGAGGAAATTTTGAACCGATCAACACTCTAGTTAAACCAGAAGAACTTCGTTCGAGAGTGCTGGCTATTGATCCGAGCGATGACCAAAAGCTCTATCTGGTCACTGGCAGTGCTTTTCACAAAACAACCGATGGAGGAGCCACTTGGAAACCAATTGATTTGCGGTTGTCGAGGGTAATTGCAGCTTTGGTGATTGATCCTAAGAACACAAAGATTATTTATTTGGGTGCAGCGGAAAAGGTGGGAAGTGGAGTTAGCTGGATTGTGCCAGAAGGGGGAAGAAGGGGTAAATTAAATTAAATGCCGGCCATTTAAATAAGCCCTCTCTAAACTTATTACTAATGAATTCAGCGTCTTTCCAAAAAGGGGAAATAAAAGAGTCTCCTAGTTTAAAATAATTCTTAAATTGAAGCTGTTATGAAAAGTGAAGAGATTGATGAACTGGAACTAAAATTAGAGGAAGCGATTGAATTCTATGGCGAGGAGCTGAAAAACATTCGAACTGGAAGAGTTAATCCTCAGTTGGTTGAGGATCTGGAGATTGATTATTATGGTGCCAAGACGCCGCTCAAGCAAGCCGCTTCAGTGGCTGCTCAGGATGCCCGGACAATTATCATCACGCCTTGGGACAAGGATAATCTGGTTAATATTGAGAAAGCGATCAGTGAGTCAGATCTGAATGTGTCGCCCAACAACGACGGCAATGTGGTTCGGATTTCTTTTCCGCCCTTAACTGAAGAGCGAAGGGAAGAGCTGGTCAAACTGGCTAACAAAAAAACAGAAGAAGCTCGAATCAAAGTTCGCCAAGCGCGGGAAGAAGCCTGGGACAAAGTGCAATCAGACGAGAAAGAAGGAAAAATTTCTGAGGATGATAAATTCAAGACTAAGGATAAGTTGCAAAAAATGGTGGATGAGTATAATGGGAGAATTGAGGAGATGAGCAAGAAAAAAATGGATGAGGTGATGACCGTCTAGGTTAAGTTTCAATGTCAGATTCCTAATGACAAATCAAGTCCAAAATTCAAATTGGTATTCGCCTGCCGGAAGGCAGGTTTAGGTTTTCTGGTTGCTTTGAATTGAAGGGGAGTTAAGTGAATTGGTCGGTGTCTGCTGCCAGACAGATCGACCCCTCCCGAGAAGTGCTCTTTCGCAATTTACCGCTCTGCTAAATAGGAAAAGCAGAGCCGGATTCAAATCCCCCCTACTTCGCTCCACTTTAATAAAGAAAAAAGCATACAAATTCAAATCTCCCTGAAAAATGTGGCTCATACTTCGCCTACATTTTTCTTCCCTCTTTGCTAAAGAGGGAAGAAAATAAAAGCAGATTCTTGAAATAAATTAGCGCGGATTGTTTTTTATTACCGAATTCAAATCTTCCCCTACTTCGCTAACCTACTTCGTTAAGACTACGAAGGTCAGGGGAGTTTCGTAGAGCAGGCCTGAAAAATATGGCTCGCTATGCTCACCTATATTTTTGAGCAAAGCTCATTCGCTTCGCTCCACTTTGCTAAAGGAGGAAAGGAAAAAATCAAGTACGAGTTTAAGAATAACAATAAAATACTAATTTCTTTGTTGATAATTTTATGCTGTTAACGATTGTTGTGTTTTTGTTAATTTTAGCGCTGTTGATTCTGGTCCATGAGGTGGGCCATTTTTTGGTGGCCAAAAGGAATGGAGTACCATCGGAAGAATTTGGTTTTGGCTTCCCTCCTCGAATTGTGGGGACCTATAAAGATGGAAAAGGCAAACGCAAGTGGATTTGGGGAAGCAAGAAGATTGAAGATGAAATCAGGAAAAGGGAAGAAACCGTTTTTTCGATCAACTGGATTCCTTTGGGCGGCTTTGTGAAAATTAAGGGCGAAAACGGAGAAGAGCCAGGCGATCCGAAAAGCTTCTCTAACCAATCAATTTGGACGCGCTTCAAAATTTTGATCGCTGGAGTTTCGATGAATTTTCTTCTGGCGATTGTTTTGTTCACGTTTGCTTTTTGGATTGGTCTGCCAGAAGTGATTGATGATGCTGCTCAAGTGGATCAGAGCAAAGTGCAGATTGCCATGGTGGTGCCGGGAAGTCCGGCCCAAGAAGCGGGAATGAAAGCGGGAGATGAAATTGTTTCAGTGGCGGTGGACGGTCAAGAATCGCGAATTAATACAGTATCTCAATTGCAAGAAGCAGTAGCTGTTGCTGGTGGAAATGAAGTTCAAGTGGGTGTGATCCGAGCTGGAGAAACAGAAGCAGAGACGCTTTCACTGATGCTCAGAACGGAAGTTCCTGAAGGAGAAGGCCCAATGGGTGTTCAGCTAGTACGCACTTCTTTTGTCAGTCACAATTTTTTTGAATCATTTTGGCTGGCTATCAAGACGAGTATTTCATTGGTCTTTGCGATCCTGGCTTTTCTTTGGGATCTGCTGGCCCGACTTTTCACTGCTCAGCCAGTGCCGGTTGAAATAGCTGGCCCGGTTGGCATCGCGGTCTTGACCGGCCAAGTGACGAAACTGGGAATTGCTTTCATTTTGCAGTTTGCCGCGCTGCTTTCAATTAACTTGGCGATTATTAACCTTTTGCCTATCCCAGCGTTAGACGGAGGAAGAATTTTATTCTTGGGCATTGAAAAAGTGAAAGGATCACCAGTTAGCCGGAACGTAGAAGGCATCATTCACACAGCTGGCTTTATGCTCTTGCTTTTGTTGATGCTTTTAATTACCATCAGGGATGTGAAGAATTTTGAAATAGTTGAGAAAGTCAAGGATATTTTTTAGATATATTAACAATAAATTAGATTTCAGGAGGTGGCGATGGAAACATGGGAAGTTGTTAAATATGCAACAATTGGAACAATTGGAGTTCTGACGAATATTATTATTTGGTCAGTTGTGTTCATCAATATATACCAAATTCTGACCGAAAAAGAAACATCCGAAAGGAAAATCGGAGCCGTAGCATAAATTGTTACAAAAATCCATCTATTAGCATAGCATCTTAATATGGAGGCATAAAATGGAAATGAATTGGTATGTATTTACCGCTGGGTCCGCGTTTGTCGTATTTTTTCCTTGGCTTGTAAGCCGAATCAATAAAATTGCAAAGAGTGTGGGGAGGACGAATTAGCTCAGCAATACACGGAGGTATAAATCTTGAAAAATTTGACTCTAACTTTTGACAGAGCTCGGAAAATCCGCTAATCTGGGGATGATTCGGGTTCGTTTTTTTATTTAAAACAAAAATCCCAGCCCCGACGTATCGTCGGGACGGGACAAACCCCAGTTAAATAAGTTGTGATCAAATAAAGTCACATTTAACGGGGTAAACAAAAATGAAACCCTACTTCGCTCGTGCTCTGGACCACACGAGCTACGAAGGGCAGGCAAATAACATAAATTATGAAAAACAAAACCAACATGAGGCAGTCACAATTATTTACCAAAACAACAAAAACTGTTCCTAAGGATGAAATCAGTCTCAATATCCGGCTTTTGACCAAGGCTGGTTTTGTGGACAAATTGACTGCTGGTGTTTATTCACTTTTGCCTTTGGGATTGCGAGTGGTTAAAAAAATTGAACAAATCATCCGGGAAGAGATAAATGCGATTGAAGGCCAAGAAATTCTCATGCCGGCGTTGTGCCCAGCCGAAAATTATAAAAAAACTGGGCGTTTTGATGTTTTAGTGGGAGACATTTTATTTGAAGCAGAATCAAAACACGCCAAGAATTTGGTGCTCAATCAGTCGCATGAAGAAGTTTTGTCGCCGCTAATGAAAAAATTTATCAGCTCCTACAAAGATCTTCCTGTCGCTGTCTATCAATTCCAAGACAAGTTCAGGGGAGAAGCGCGGCCCAAGTCAGGCGTGCTTCGAACAAGAGAATTTATCATGAAGGATTTATATTCTTTTCACACTGATCAAAAAGACTTGGACAAATATTATGACCAAGTGATTGAGGCTTATCGAAAAATATTCAAGCGCTGTGGAGTGGAAGAGCTGACCTTTTTGACTTATGCCTCCGGCGGGACTTTTTCAAAATATTCTCATGAGTTTCAAACACTAACGGAAGCGGGCGAGGATCTGATTCACATTTGTGACAGCTGCAAGATTGCGGTTAATCAGGAAATTATTGATGAACAGGGCGGAAAATGCCCTGAATGTGGCAGTGGTGATTTACGAAAAGAAAAGACTGTCGAAGTCGGCAACATTTTTAAGTTGGGGACAAAGTTTGCCGAGCCTTTTGACTTGAACTTTGCTGATGAAAAAGGAGAAAAAAAACTGGTGATCATGGGGTGTTATGGGATTGGCTTGCAAAGACTGATGGGAACAATTGCGGAACTGCGCAATGATGAAGCTGGCATGATTTGGCCGGAAAGCGTAGCACCATTTCAGGTGCATTTGATTTCCTTGGACAAGAACAAAGAAGCGGGTGAATTGTATGAAAAGCTTGTGGGAGAAGGAGTCGAAGTTTTGTTTGATGATCGAGAGGATGTGGGAGCAGGAGAAAAATTCGTCGAAGCCGATTTGATTGGTTGTCCTATTCGAGTGGTGGTGAGTGAGAAAACTTTGAAAGAAAAAGGAGTGGAAATTAAAAAAAGAAGCGAAGAGAAAACAGAGATAGTTTCAAAAGAGGAGTTAATGGAAAGATTGAGATGAAGAGCGATACTCTTCTTTGTCCCGCCAAGGCGGAACTACGCAGGGTTCCTTGTTTGTTGCTGCTCTCCGCCAGTCGGCGGACTCGCAGACAAATGAGGGAAAAGATATAAAAACTAGTGGTATGTGTAGGTTTTTGATGCACTGAAAATCCCCCTGAAAAATGTGACTCATATC
>CAZKWX010000012.1:8297-31704 GCA_964556685.1 uncultured Bdellovibrionales bacterium | reverse complement strand
CTCTTCCGATCTCTCTTAATCTCCCCTTACCTTAAGGGGAGAAAACACGGTAAAGACAGAAAAAATGTCCAGAAAACACAAAATCAGTTTTACTGTGCCGAAGGATTTCAGGAAAAAAACTAAAACTAAAAACAAGAAGCAAACTTCTTGGAAGTCAATCGTGAAAATGATTCTTTTTTGGTTGGTGTTTTTAGGTTTTGTCGGACTAGTTGTTTGGACATTATTATTTTCTCCGGTGATGAAAGTAACAGCAATTGAAGTGAAAACTCAAAGAGTCAATGCCCAAGAACTCGAGCAAAGAACACTCGAGATTCTGAACAACCAATATCTTAATCTCATTCCCAAGAACAACTTGCTGCTGATGCCCAAAAAGGAAATCGCCAGCACGCTTCAGTCGAATGATATTTCCATCAGAAATGTAACTGTTTCAAGAAAATTTCCCAACATTATTCTGATTGAAGTGGACGAAAGGGAAAGTCACATTATTTGGTGCAGTCAAGGAAAGTGCTATTTGGTAGATGAGCGAGCCGAAATATTCTATGAAATTAAAGGTCAGGAATTAGAAGAAGCCAAGAAAGAAATCGTAACAGTCTTTGATAACAGTCAGAAAGAAATTATCATCAATTCTCGAGTGACTTCACCGGAATTGATCCAACTCTATGAAAAACTTCCGCGAGTTTTGGAAGACCAAGCCAGAGTTAAAGTGGAGACAAGTTTTTCAACTGCTTCTTCCATGTCGGAGGAAGTGCGAGTCAAGACTGTCGATGGTTGGGGGATCTATCTTTCTACTTCCAGGCCAATTGAGAATCAAGCTGAAGTGCTCAGAAAAATTCTGGATGAAAAAATTCCAGAAGAGCAAAGAGGCCACTTGGAATACATTGATCTGAGGATAAAAGGGAAAGGAATCTTCAAATACAAGGAGGGTAGCGAAACTAGCGAAGAAGGAAAAGAAAATAAAGAGATTGATGCAGAAGAAGATGTTTAAATCTAAAGGTTTTTAAGTTATAATGTCTTTAGATTGTCATGTGCTTAATTTCTCCCCTTAGAGTAAGGGGAGATTAAGAGGGGTTAGAGTTTTTAATTAACTATCGAGCTAACTCCCCCGAGAATTACTCATCCGCAATTCTCCATCTTACACTAAGAGGGAGGATAGAGTCGAATAATATTTAGCAACTAAAAAAATGAAAGCATTATTAAGTATGAATCCGGCATTTATTTTTCTTTTCTCAGCTTTGGCGTTTATTCTGGCCAACAATTGGCATTTTGCTTTTAGTGGAAGCCTCTTTCCTATATTGCTTGACTGGGTTGGGATTGCTTTGTTTATTTTAGGAGTAGTTGTCTTAATTAGAAAAGGGGCTAAATAGTAAATTGCTAAGTCAATTACTTTGAATTACGAAACTCAAAAAAATATGTCATTTCGACCGAAGCGAGCCCGAAGAATGAGGGTGAGCGAAGTGGAGAGATCTCATAAATAGTCACGAGATCCCTCCACTTCGCTGTGCTCCGGTCGGGATGACAGGATGAAAAAGTTAGTTTCGTAATTCAAAGTAATTAACACAAAAAAAATAGCAGATGAAAAAGTTTTATCCTTGGATAATTTTAATTTTGATTATTGTCGCTGCTCTTGTGGTGCGATTAACGCCGATGTTTTTTGAGCGGGATTTTTGGTATGACGAAGCCTTCACCGGAATAATTCTGAGAATGCCTTGGGCTGAGATGAATGACTTTATCTATCGCGATGTTCATCCACCACTTTTCTATTGGTTGCTCAAACCTTGGGCGGAAGTATTCAGTTACGCACCTGCAGCACTTCGCTCATTCTCATTGCTCTTTGGAATTCTATTGATCATTTCAACTTTTTGGATTGGAAAGAAAATGTTCAACTTGCGAGCCGGGCTCTTGGCAGCGGCGATCACTGCTTTTTCTCCTTTTGCCATCATCTATTCATCCGAAGCCAGAATGTATTCGCTCTTTGCTTTTCTTCTGATTTGGTCTGTTTGGTTTTTTTACCAAGCTTTGAAAACTAATCAACTGAAGTATTGGATTCTTTGGGGAATTTTTGGAGGGCTAAGCTTCTATACTCACTACTTATCATTATTCTTTTTCGTTCTGTTTTATCTGGCTTTTGCTTTCCATCGGAAAATTTTTGAACAGGCAAAATTCTTTCGCAGTCTCTTGGGGACAAAATATTTTTGGATTGGAACAGGAATTATTATTCTATTCTTTCTCAGTTGGGCAAATATATTTATTGGCAAACACATTGGGAGGAAGAGTTTGGGCTGGGTGGAGAGCGTACAACTGAGTCAAATTCCGGAAACATTGCAATATTTTTTTTATGGCCACGTGCCAGGAAAAATTTTAGCGCCGGAACCAATTGGATTCAAGAACTTCACTCTCTCGTCTTTGGGAATTGATTATTCTCCCGGTCCATTTTTTGATGCAGCAGCTATTGGTTTGGTGATCTTGGTGCTAATGGTGGGAATGGTGGTTTATGCTTGGCTCAAAAACATAAAAAGACGAGAAATTTTCGTTCTCTCAATGCTTTCATTTGGGACCTTGGTTCTTTTAATTTTAGTTTCCTATTTTGGCGTCAAACTCTATGTTGAGCGCTATTTTATGCCAGCAGCAGCGCTTGTCTATTTACTTTTTGCCGGACTTATTTGTAGTGTAAGCCGGAAAAGATGGCTCTGGATTTTGATGCTGGGATTGTATGGATTAACATTGTTCTTGCTTAAGCCAATGGATTATAAATCAGGCTGGCATCAAATTAGTCAAAACCAAGACGAGATTCTGGGCTGTTGCAGCACTGTGGTAATTGACAATCCATTTGACTTTGCTTCAGGACAATATTATTTGGGGAGAGGACGAACCAAGATGTATAATCGCTATGATCCCCAGCAAGATTTTTCGCTTTGGATAATTATTGATGAAGATAAAATCATTACCGACACCAGCCAGTTGAGCAAACTTCCTGATTTTGCTGCGATTGACGACAAAGATTGTAATTGGCCGAATATCGAACTGAAAGAGATAGGAAAGTTTGACGATCTATCTGTCTGCAAAGAGATAAAATAGAATCTGAATCAAGGACATAGCAGTCTGAAAACAAAAACGCCCCATGTCAGGGGTGTTTTTCTGTGAGCTATGATTCTCATTGAAACTTAGTTTCCTTGGAAACTAAGTTTCTTTGACAGAAAGAGAAAATAATAGTATTTCTTTCACGCTGGAGCGGGTTTGTAACCCGGTTCAAGTGTTTAAGACTAGAATATATCGAAAATCAAAAAAATAGATCCGAGTTACAAACTCGGACCAGCGTAGAAAAGACTTTCAGTTCGAACCAAGCCCATGGACTCTTAGTCCATAGCGGCTAAGTATTTTTTCAGAATCTGTGAAAAAGACATCCGACGTCTTTAAAAGACGTCGGATGTCTTGTGCTGGAGCAAAAAGTCTCTTCGCCGTGGACTGTCAGACGCGAAGGGATCCCTCGATTCCATTCGTTCATACTTCACTCATTCCACTCGGGATGACAGAAAAATAAATTTTTCTGTCATCTCAAAACCCAATAACCATAGGTTCCACCAAGCGGAGTAATTTTTTGTAGTTTTAAATTAGGACATTTCTCTTGAAACTGCTCTCGCAGCCAATCGTCGGATGTCTGAAAAACAATTTGGGTATCGTTGCAAGGAACAGTAGCTAAGCCCTCAAAGGGCTTATAAAAAAGATAAGATTTAATTTTCGGATAACCAGTAAACTGGGCAGTTTTTGAACCAAAATCTTTTCGATCTTGGCTTATACTTGATTCTGAAGTTACTATCAGATAATTTTTCTTCTCCAGTGGCAGCTCGCTGACCAATTTCCCCAAATCATATTGATCTTTTTCAAAAGATTTTTCCGTTTCAGGAGATTTGGCCCAAACCTCAAAGTATAGATAAGCTTGAGAGACGCCGGCCAAGAGCACCACGACGATCAGACCATAGAAAGAAAATCTCAAGATGTTCCAACGCCATGGCTTGAACTGTCTTCGACGTGAATGCTTCAGAGAAGAATAAATTTTGGCTAAGTATTCAAAACTGAACATGGAAATTAGAAAGATTGCTGGAATGACCCCGATGATTCTTAAGGCATGGGGGATGCCTTCAATGCTCATCACACCGGGAATAAGCATGGCCCAAAAAATTGCTTGGGCTAAAACAGCGGCATGAAAAAACCGAGCCGACTTAGCTTTAGTTTTTTTGAGGGACTTTATTCTGGGAGAAATTTTGAGTTTAGCAAAAAGAGTAACGAATATTTCTTTAAGACTAAGAATAAATCCTAAGGCGAAAACCACTGACCAAGCGATGGGAATGAGGGAAAAGGCACTATGGTTGTGGCGCTGATTGGGATCGCCCGCAAAGAAAAAAGATCCCAAATGAAAAGTTATGCTTTTTCCAAGGGACTGAAAAAATCCCATTTCAGGGTTGTTGAAAATTGAGACGGCATTGGTGCGACCAACAAATTGATCGGTGTGTTGATAGAAATATACGAAAAGGGGAAGAGCAATGACAAAGGCGGCCACTGTGAAAATCATTGCCCCTTTCCAATACTTTTTGAAAAAATCGCGAGTCACAATGACACAAAGGACCACTAATATAAAAAATATAATTGGTACCACTCGATAGGCAATGTAGGTATGCAGTCCCAGTCCAGTGAGAATTCCGGCTATAGCAAAAAAAGTCGGCTCAGCCCACGAAGAGCAGGTTTTTTGAGAGTGACGACAATTTATTGCTTTGAAAAAGAAATAGAATGACCAAACTAGGAGCATGGGAACCATAATTCCGCGAAAAGCAATGCGAGAAAAATTAATGTGCCAGAAGGAAAAAGCAATCATAAAAGTCCCCAGAAGGACAGAGACGCGAGAAAATTTGAGTTCTTTGGCCAAGAAAAAAAATCCGATCAGAGTGAGGAATCCAAAAAGAGCACTGGGAAAACGCAGAGCAAAGCTGTCAACTCCCAGGGTTCTGAAAGAAAGACCCAGAATGTTGATATACAAGCCTTCTCGGCCATAATTTTCAACATAAAAAATCTTATAATCATCCTTGACTTGAGCTTCGATTGCGTCGAGCCCATTAAAAGCCTCATCATACCAAACTCCCGGGGGCACATCACTAAGCTGCCAGAGCCGCAAAAATCCTCCAGCTAGGAAAATTAGTACAATCAAAGAGTAAAAAATGATATCTCGTTTATTTTTTATTTTTTCCATTGAAGCCATGTTAATTTATTCAATATTATAATATCACAATATTGCGATATGCTCTATTGGGGCAATAGTTCAGTTTGGTCTTGAATCCTACTTCGTCCCACTCTTTGGTACAAAGGGTGGGACTACGAAGGACAAGTTGTCAATCTAATTCCCCATCCCGAGTACTCGGGACTATGGAACAAGAGCCCAGAACTTATTGCACACCTCATAGCTTTAGCGACGAAGTGTTTCAGGGTTAATATCATTTTGTTTTGTGGTATGGTATAATTTAACAAAATAATCGATCTAACTTTTTATAAGCGAAGCACTATTTTTTATCAAATTCTACTTTAATTATGAATTTGAAAAAGCTTCACTGCGGTCAATAATATCGTTCATCAATTAAACATCAAAACCATGCCAGATCAAAACCAAACTCCCAAAGAGTATATGAAAAAGGAGAGGAAGGAAGAAGAAGGCAAAAAAATAAGATTAGAAAACCCTGAGCTCAGAGAAGAGCTGGAAGTTGGGCCTGAGAAAAGGAAAAAAGTTGCTCCAGAAAAATCAATGGAGCAAGCTGAGAAGCAGGAAATAGTTGAAAAAAAACTTGATGAAAGTCAATCCAAAGTTGTATCAGATGATGACAAAGATGAAAAAACAGACGAAGATGATAGGGGAGGCTTTATTAAACACGCCCAAGAAATTTCTCAAGTTTCTAACACCGAGGAACAGATTGACCGGCTGGTGAAATTGGCCATTCAAAAAGATCCTCAAACAGCGATCAAAGTGGCCAAGGAGTTGGACAACAATTATATTTTGGACAAAGTTCATGATGAATTGATTGAAGACAAAGTTCGAGATGTTTTGATCAAGAAAGGCTTATTGGAAGAAGTTTGAATAGAAACTATACTATATTTTTATTTAGAAGATTTCCTCAAGTAAATCATTTTTGCCAAACGTTCGCTCCGCTTCCTAAGGTGTCAAAAATGACTTACTTTCGGAAATGAACACAGACTAGAAGCTAATTATATAAATAAAAAGAAAACTTAATAATGATTGAAGGAGTGTTGCTCATTCTTGCGATAGTGAGTGGTTTCGTGATGGTCGTCACGGGTTTTTGGTTTGTGCTGCAATCGTTTTTGCTGATCAAGGCTCAGATGAACCGGTCATTGAACGAGTCTCTGGATGTAATTAAAATAGTTAAACCCAAAAAACAGGAAGAATCGGGGACAAAAGAAGGAACCCAAGCTGGGGAAAAGGAAGAAATTGCTAAAATGGAACAACTTTTTGCCACGCTTTCCCATCTGCCCAGGAGCAGGAATATTTTCCACAGCCTGCTTTATGGGCAGCCTCAACTGTCACTGGAGATAGCTGTTCCGTCAAACAGTGAACAAATAACTTTTTTTGTGGCTATCCCAAGAAAGTTCAAGGGTGTGATAGAGAAACAAGTGCACAGCTTTTTCCCCAATGCTCACATTGAAAGAGTCAAAGATTACACTGTTTTTCGACCGCAAGGAAAAACGGCCGGAAGTTTTTTGAAATTCAAGAAGAAAAAGTCTTTTCCCATTCGAACCTATCAACATTTGGAAACTGATCCGCTTCATAACATCACCAACGCACTATCCAAGCTGGAAGACGAGAGTGAGGGAGCAGCTATTCAGTTCATTATAAGAAAATCCAATGCCCAGTGGAAAACTCGAGGAGAAAAAATTGCTCAGCGAATGCAACAGGGAACCAGGCTCGACAAAGCTTCTGGCACAACCATCGTGAATGATTTGACCAAAGACATGGGCAAAGAAATGGGCAAGATGATCACTGGGAAAAATAGCAAAGACGAAAACCCACTTAGCTCCGAAAGACCAGCCGATCCAGTGACGCTCACTCCTGAAGAACAAGAAGTAATCAAGCAATTGGAAGCCAAAGCCAATAAAGCGCACTTTGATGTGAACGTTAGACTGATGGCTTCAGCTGAAACCAAAGAGCGAGCTGAGATGATTTTGGGAGAGCTGGAAAATGCTTTTGTTCAATTCGAGGACACAAACCTGAATAAGTTTGTCGTTTCTCGTGACAAATCTCGCAATGCTCACAAACTGGCCTACGACTTTATTTTTCGCAACTACCGATCTGGGCAAAATTTAATCATGGACACGGAAGAGCTGGCTAGTGTTTATCATTTTCCAATTTCAACTACTGAGACTCCCAAAATAGATTGGCTCAGAGCCAAAGCCGCTCCTCCTCCAGTCAACATTCCCAAAGAAGGACTGCTCTTGGGCTTTAGCGATTTTCGAGGAACCAAAAACGAAATCCGTTTGGCTGAAGATGATCGAAGAAGACACCTCTACTTAATCGGTCAAACGGGAACAGGTAAGTCCACTTTTATTGAAGAAATGGCCAAACAGGATACTCAGAAAGAAGGAATGTGTGTAATTGATCCTCACGGAGATTTGATTGATCATATTCTAGAATCAATTCCCAAAGAGCGAGCGGAAGATGTGATCTATTTTGATCCAGCTGACACCCAGCGGCCCTTTGGACTTAATATGATGGAATACAAAGAGGGTCACCCGGAGGAAAGGACTTTCGTGATCAACGAAATGATTGCCATTTTTGATAAACTCTATGACCTTAAGCAAACCGGTGGACCGATGTTTGAACAATATATGAGAAATGCTATGCTCTTGGTGATGGATTCTCCTGGAATAGGTTCAACGTTGATGGAAATCCCGCGAGTTTTCCGTGACGTTGAATTTCGCAAAGAAAAGTTGAAGAAATGCAAAGATATGACCGTAGTTGAGTTTTGGGAAAAAGAAGCCGAAAAAGCCGGCGGAGAAGCAGCTTTGGAAAATATTGCTCCCTACATCACCTCTAAACTCACCACTTTCATTTCTAATGACATGATGCGGCCAATTATTGCTCAGCAAAAAAGCACCATCAACTTTCGCGAAGTTATGGATGAAGGAAAGATTTTGCTGGTCAATCTTTCCAAAGGTAAAATCGGCGAGATCAACAGCCATCTTTTGGGCATGGTGATTGTGGGCAAACTGCTGATGGCGGCACTTTCTCGAGTGGATGTGCCAGAAGAGGAGAGAAAGGATTTCTATCTCTATATCGATGAGTTTCAAAACTTCACCACTGATTCGATTGCTCAAATTTTAGCTGAGGCCAGAAAGTACAAACTATGTTTAACGATTGCTCATCAATTCATTGGCCAGCTGAGCGAAGAAATTTCCAAAGCCGTCTTCGGTAATGTGGGTTCACTTTGTTCTTTCCGAGTGGGAGCAGAAGATGCGGAATTTTTGCAAAAACAATTTGTCCCCGTATTTGACATGAACGATTTGATCAACTTAGACAACTTTAACTGTTACACCAAGTTGCTCATCAACAATGAATCTTCCGATGCTTTCAACATGAAAACCTACCCACCCTCCAAAGGAGATCCCAAAATAGCGGAAGCCATCAAGGAATTGTCTCGTTTTAAACTGGGACGAGATCGAGCTACTGTTGAAGCAGAAATCGAGCAAAGATTTAAGCATTATAAGGAAGATAAAGGCGAAGGGGAAAAGAAAGAAAAAGAACTGTCCGAAGAGGCACTAAAAGATTACATTGAAGAAAGAACGGAGAAAGTCCCTGAGCCAGAAGAAAAACTGCCTGAGAAATCACCCGAAGAGCTTGATAAAGATAAAATAGAAAAATCTCTAAAATCGGAAGGAAAAAAAGATGAATAAAATAAGACTTGCCACAATTTTTGCCAGTATTATGCTAGCTTTGCCAACCTTTTTCCCAGAGTTAGTCAAGTTCGGACTTCCTTTTCGGATTGGTTTGTTTGTTATAGGTATCAGTATGGTTGTGATAATCATTGGAGTGGGCAGAAAAGATAAAAGTTTATCTAACAGATAATATTTTGCGAGATGAACAGCCTTTCTCATTTTGATTTGTTTCTGATTTTCTCATATTTTGTCATCCTGCTATATATTGGTTATCGATCTTCTCGAGGACAAAGCCGGGAAGATTTTTTGATTGCTGAGAGAAAGCTGGGAACTTGGGACACAATGATGACATTGAATGCCAGCAAGACAGGTGCAATTTTAATGGCTTTTGTGGCGATGATGTATCTTTTTGGAATTGCTTCTGTTTGGTATTTTATTGGAATGATTTTAGGAGCCATTATTTTCATTCCTTTTGCTATCCGGCTCAAACGAATGTCGAAGGGTAAATATTATACACTAGCTGATTATTTTAAATATAACTACGGCAAAAAAACCGCTCTGCTAGCTTCTGCTCTGACGATTTTCATTATGTTTGGCTTCACAGTGGTGAATTTGATGTCCGCATCAAAGATATTCGTCTTCTTCACGGGATGGTCTTTCTGGTTATGTGCGACCTTAATGACAATGGTGGTGTTAGCCTATCTTCTTTCCGGAGGATATAAAGCCGTTGCCAAGACGGACGTTTTGCAATACTTAGCCATATTTTTTGTGATGCTGGTGATAACATTCTATGCAGCAAGAGTTAACCTAGTGCCTCAATCTTTTGGCAATTTTTTTAAAGTAGAATCAACTGTATTGATCGGTTTTTTCATGGCTGGGATAACCATGACTTTGGCTGCCCCCGGACTTTGGCAGAGGGTCTATTCGACAAAAAGCGAAAAGACTCTTAAAAAAGGAATGCTGTTGTCAATTCCAGTCTATGCCTTGGTGGCTTTTCTGCTCACAATTTTAGCTCTTGTAGCCAAAAGTAATTTTCCGGACATTGATCCTGATCTGGCGCTGATATATAGCTTCAAAGGCTTGTTGCCTACTGGTTTGGTGGGTCTGGCAACAGTTCTTCTTTTTGCAGCCATCATGAGCAGTCTTGACACATATATCTATGCCGGAGCTTCCGCAATTGTACAGGACTATATGAAATGGAATAAAAAGAATGCAGTGAGAAAGGTGAGAGGTTCAATTATCGGGTTAACACTTCTGGCCTACTTAATCGCTGTCTTGATTGGAGATTTAATAATTGCAACTTATTTATTTGTTTCGTTCAGCGTCATTTTGGCTATTCCAGTGATAGCCACTTGGATTAAAAAAGGTGTTAGCTCCAGAGCATTGATTTATAGCATGATTTTCGGCATTTTAAGCAATCTTTTATCATTGGCGTATAGCCTGCCAAAAGGGGAGATTTCTCCTTTGATAGCTATCATTTCAATAGCCTCGAGTACTTTAGGACTTTTTGTTGGCGCCGCTGTTGCTTTTGTGAAAAAGAAAAGAATACTTACGCAAAAATAAAAACGTACTATCGTACGTACTTACGGTGGTATATACTTTGGTATATACCTTTTTCTTAACCAGAAAAACTGCTTTGCTAAGCAGGGCAAGTATGTTTGAGAGCACAATTCTTTGTCTAGGTCCTGAGGTTTTTAGATCCGGAGGTTTCACCGCGAGTACTCGCGGTGAAACCTCCGCAGACTGCTAAGACAAAAGAAACTTAGTTTCCTTGGAAACTAAGTTTCAAAGACAAATTGCTTGACAATCATTTTCTAGAGCGTATAATTTGAAAGCCTACTAAAATAGTATGAATTAAAACTTTTGCAATTAAGATTTTGGGGAGATCGATCTCCTGCCATTTTTTATGAAATTTTCTCGACGAACAACCTATGGCTTGCGGGCCATGGCTCGATTAGCAAAACTATCTGGTTTAGATGGAAACCAGAGAATTTCGCTGACTGAAATATCAAAGCAGGAAAAAATTTCCAAAAAATTTCTTGAGCAACTTTTTTCAGATCTGAAAAAAGCCGGACTTGTCAAAGCAAAAAAGGGAGCTAGTGGCGGATATCAACTCTCCAAGAAGCCGGAAAAAATTAGTGTCTATAAAATTATTGAAGCGTTGGAGGGAGAAATGATATTTTTGGAATGTTTGAAAACCCAAAGAGGCTATAGGTGTATAGGACAATCAGGATGTGGGGCAGTTGGAGTTTTGTCTCAAATACAAAAAACCATAATAAACTCACTAAAGAAAATGACATTGCAGAATGTCATTGATAAGCATAAGTAAGCAATAGTAGTTACGTAATCCATGTTTGACTTCCCACAGGAAAGGTATTTTTGCCAAACGTTCGCTCTGCTTCCTAAGGTGTCAAAAATACCTTAGCGAGAAGTTTTCGTTAAATGAAACAAGAAAGTACGTGACCTTTGTAAGTAAAATTAGACTCATGTATACCAAACAAGTATTAGATCACTTCAAAAATCCACGTAATCAGGGGAAGATTAAGAATGCAGACGCGATTGGGCAAAAAGGCAACCCAGCCTGTGGAGACGTGATGAAGATTTATTTGAAGGTTGGGAAAAGAAAAAATAAAAAAGGAGAAAAAGAAGAATATATTAAAGATGTTAAATTCGAAACTTTGGGTTGTGCCGCTGCAATTGCAGTCTCATCAATTTTAACCGAGGCGGCAAGGGGAAAAACTCTTCAAGAAGCTAGTCAGATTACTAGAGAACTTATCTTGGATGATGCCGGAGGTCTTCCGCCGACCAAAATACACTGCTCAATGTTGGGAATCGATGCTCTTCATGCAGCTATCAAAGACTACAAACATTAATTTTTCTTCAATGCATAGAATCTATTTTGACCACAGTGCCACAACGCCAACAGACCAAAGAGTGCAGAAAAAAATGACTTCCTATTCGAATGTCAAATTTGGTAATTCTTCGTCAGTTCATAGTTTTGGGCAAGCAGCTGAAGCAGCGGTTAATGAGGCCAGAGAAAAAACAGCCGATTTTCTGAATTGCCACAAGGATGAAATTATTTTTACTTCTGGAGCCACAGAATCAGACAACTTGGCAGTTTTTGGCCTGGTGCAGGCGCTGAAAACAAGAGGACTAAAGAATATCCACATCGTCACTAGCACCATTGAGCATCCAGCGGTGCTGGAGTGTTTCAAAAGTCTAGCAGAGAGAAATGAAGCGCAGGTTACCTATGTTCCAGTTGATGAAAAGGGAGTAGTGAAATTTGGAAAGCTAAAAGAGTCTATCCAAGAGAATACAGTATTTGTTTCAGTGATGTATGTCAACAGTGAAGTGGGCAGTGTTCAGCCGATTGAAAGAATCGGAAAATTAACAAAAGAGATCAAAGAAAAGAGAAAACAAACGGACAATAAATACCCGCTCTATTTTCACACTGACGCAGTGCAAGCAGCTAACTATTTTTCTTGTGATGTGAAAAAATTGGGTGTCAATATGATGTCTCTATCGGGCCATAAAATCTACGGGCCCAAAGGAGTGGGAGTGTTATTTGTTGAAAAAGGCGTGCCCCTGTCTCCCATGCAACTGGGTGGGCATCAGGAAAGAGGCATGCGTAGCGGGACTTCAAATGTGCCGGGAATTGTGGGAATGGCAGAAGCGCTTTTCTGGGCGAAAAAAGAAAGGAAAGAAAATTGCAAAAAAATTGCTCGCTTAAGAGACCTCTTGGCAAGAGAGATAGAAAAAAATATTCCTGAAATAAAATCAAACACTGATTTCAATAATGCCAGCCCCTCCCACGCTAATTTTTGTTTTCTTGGCACCGAAGGAGAAGCAGTCTTGCTAGATTTAGACTTTGAGGGGGTGGCAGTGTCAACTGGTTCAGCCTGTGCTTCAGACAATCTAAAAGCCTCACATGTTTTGTTGGCTATGGGAATTCTAGAGGAAACTGCTCACAGCGCAATTCGATTCACTTTGGGAAAATACAACACGGAAAAAGAGATTGAAAAAACGGCCAGAATTTTGCCGTCTATCATTGAACGATTGAAAAAAATGGCGCCGGAATTATAGTTTCATTTTGTCTTAGCGGCCTACGAAGGCTTCACCGCGAGTACTTGCGGTGAAGCCTCGACTAGGTCATACTTATGATGGTGTATGCTAAAATCCTGAGTACCCAGAACTACAATTTCAAGCACTCAGAATCATTTTAGTTCTAAGTTTGCATCAGCTTCAAGAGTTTTCCAATTTTGCTTTAATTCGGCTAACTGGCCGTTTTTTTTGTACTTCAAATAGCGAAGAAAAGCGGCTGCGCCAACCATGGCGGCGTTATCGCCGCAAAGTTCAAGCAGGGGAAGAAGATAAGAAATAGATTTGTCTTCTTCCTTGATAGCTTTTTCTAATTCTTTTCTCAAGGCTTTGTTGGCGGCTACTCCGCCAGCCAAGATGACGGTTTTGGGTTCGTATTTTTTTATGGCTTTAAGAGTTTTTGTTGTTAAAACATCTACGACAGCTTCTTGGAAAGCATGACAGACTGCCCGTTTGTATGATAAGTTTGTAGTTTGTAGTTTGTAGTTTTTAGTTTTGGTGAAGGACTGCCATTTGTAAAGCACAGCGGTTTTAAGTCCGGAGAAAGAAAAATTAAAATCGCCGCTGTCTATCATTGGGCGAGGGAACTCGACACCCCAATTCGTAATTTTTAATTTGTAATTTTTAATTTTCATAAAATCATCAGCGTATCTTGAGACGATCGGGCCGCCGGGATAACCCAGGTCTAAAATTTTAGCTACCTTATCAAAAGCTTCACCGACAGCATCGTCTTGAGTCTGGCCGATGATTTCATATTCAAAAGGCTTTTTACTCAATATCAACTGTGTATGCCCTCCAGACACAATTAACGATAAAATAGGGTAGCATTTGGCATTTGGAATTTTAAATTTGGATTTTACGCTGCCAAGAGCAGCGACCATGTGGGCTTCGATGTGATGAATGCCAATGAGCGGTTTTTGATAATAATAAGCTAATGTTTTGGCAACGTTGGTTCCAACAAGCAGTGCAGGAATGAGACCTGGTCCAACAGTTGTGGCAAATAAATCGATATCGGATAGACGTAGGCGTCCAACGTCTTTTGAGACGTTGGACGCCTTTATTGCCTTATCAAGAACCGGTACAATATTTCTCACATGTTCCCGGGCAGCCAGATTCGGCACAACGCCACCCCACTTGGCATGGAGTTTGACTTGAGAAGAAACTATATTGGAGAGAATTTTTACTGTTTGAGATTTTTCGTTTCCTTCCAGGATAGAAACTGACGTTTCGTCGCAAGATGTCTCAATAGAGAGAATTAACATTTAAGTAATGTATTACATAATGTATTATATAACACATTACGTAATAAAATTATTTTAGCGTAAAAACTTGAGCAAGAAAGTCTTTTGTCTTAATAATATCATCCCAGGCGGAACTTAGCGTGGTCAAGAGATCTTATAAATCGTAGTGAAATACGAGATTCCCGCTCGACTATGCTCAGGGCAGACTCTCCACTTCGCTCTTCCGATTACTCGAACTCGCTTCAGTCGGAATGTTATTGCTTCCTAGGTTTAATTGCAATCAATAAAATAGCGCCAGCAATAACCATTATTAAACTTAAAATTTGTCCCATGGTCAAGTTGAATAACACAAAACCCAAGTGCAGATCAGGTTGGCGGACAAATTCGATTATGAATCGGACTAATCCATACAAAATCAGATAAAGCCCAAAAAATTTATGTTTCAGTCTGGGATGATTCCTCAGCGGCCAGAGTATTGCAAAAATAAGCAGGCCCTCCCCAATGGCTTCATAGAGTTGAGATGGATGCCGGACTAATTTTTCCGGATCAGTGGGAAATATCATCCCCCAAAGAGCATCGGTTTCTCGACCAAAAAGTTCTCCATTGAGAAAATTTCCCACGCGACCGAAAAAGTAGCCCAAAGGAACGGCGGGGATAATAAAGTCGGCCAGATCCCAAAAACTAATATTCTTTTTTCGGCAAAATAAATAAACTGCCAACAGAACGCCTAGCAATCCCCCGTGAAAAGACATACCAGAGAGACCAAAACCATCTTCGCTAAAAGGCCAAAATAGACTGAAAGGGTTTTCGAAAAAACTGCCCAAGTCATAGAACAAAACATAGCCCACTCGAGCACCAATCAGCAATCCTACGATGCCAGAGAGCATCAACTCATCTAGCAATAAGATTTTTTTATTTATTCCTTCTTCTTTTTTAATTCGCCAGCGCAAAAGCAGATAAATAGTCAAAAAGGCGATCAGATAGGAAAGGGAATACCAGCGAATGGCCAAAGAACCCAACGAAAAAGCAACTGGACTGATGTGAAAAGGCAGAGTTTGCCAAGAAATAATAAAACCTTCGGACATAATTGATATTAAATCTATAAGTTTATTATAATGATAAAAACTTGAAGCTCCAAATTATTCTTGGTTTTTTATGGTTGTTAAAATCATTACCTTAAGTGTTGGAAGAAGCTATCTTTGAGATGCGATTACCGGTACCGGTAATCGCATCTCAGGGAAACAGAAGAAGCTAAGAATACTACATTGTACCATAGAAACGCATATGTGCGTTTCCTATAACAGAAGAGAAATAAGCCAGTTTCATGTTTCGAAGAAATTAGGTATAATGGAAACACAGAAAATGAAAATAGAAATTGTCAAAAAAACAAACAAAATACTGCTAGTTGTGCTGGTGATTTTCGTGTTGGGACTGATTGGAGTTTCAACTTTGTCTGATTGGAGCAACATGCGTTTTGACGAAGGTCATCAATTGAGTGATGCCAATAACACCGACTTGGAAGAACAGGTAGTTTTAGCTGGAAAGGCTTCAAAAGTAAGTCTTAATGAAGAACAATTACCAAATCAATTAGCTGAGAATGAAGACGCAGGAGCAAACGTTGACATTGAAGGTCAAGAGGTTAAAGAAGAAAAAGTCAGCACAGAAGGAGACAAAAAAGGAGAGTTCATCTTTGTCGCTATCGGAGATTCGGAAAACTATAAAAGTAGCACTGGCTATAATGAGAAATTACCCTTGATTTTGGAAAAAGCCAAAGAACAAAAACCTGACTTTGCCTTATTCACTGGAGACATAATTACCACTGGAGCAAACAATCTAAATGAGAATCGTAGTAGAATAGAAGGATCCAAAAACTTAATTGAAAAGTATTTTAACAACTATTATATTGCTTTTGGCAAGCACGATATTGAGTGTGGCTGGAATTGTATTGAACTCTGGTTTGAAATTTTCTTTGATCAAAAACTAGGAGCCACTGAAAAACCAGACCTTTTTCACTCTTTTGATTATCTCAACACTCATTTCGTTTTACTTTCCAGCGATTATCCACTGAAGCACTCAATCGACGAGGAGCAACTCAAGTGGCTTGAAGAAGACTTGGATAAAACTTTGAAAGTTAATAAAATTGTTGTTCAGCATGTTCCACCGGTTTCCTTTTTTAAGAAATCTGTCAAAGAATGTCATGACATGAGCTGTAGCGGTGAAGTTCCGGAAAAACTGCTGAAAATTTTCAAAGAAAACAAAGTCGATTTAGTTATCTCAGGACACGAACATGTGTTTGATCATAAAATTGAATCAGACATAGATTTTGTTTTGAGTGGAAATTCAGGCAATTCAACCAGGCACAAAGAAGCAATTAAGGGTAACATTTTTTCAATTTTCAAAATTGCTGATGAAAAAATTTCGGTTACTGCAATTAACACTAGCGGAAAAGTGATCAGAGAGATTTCTATCAAATAAAAAATGTGCTAGAATTATGATTACGGGGGATTTTTTATTAAAATAAACAAAAACAAAAACCCCAGTTGGATAACACAACTACATTGTGATCCAACGGGGTAAATAAAATGATCGATCTACTTGTTCAAATGGGCGTGCCAGAGCAGCGAGCCGGAGACATTTGGCTGCTAATCCTTTTTGCTGTTGCCAGTTTGATTCTGATAGCCTTGGTTAAGAAAAGAAACCTGGGAAGTCTGCTCATCTCAGTATATGTTGTCTTTGCGATTACTATTAAAAGCTCGTTCACTTTTTTGGAGAATTCGAATGCCAAAGTGGTCTACTTTTTGATAATTATCTTGGTTGTTTTTTCTCTGTTCAAAAGGCTTTTTAAGATAAACATCACCGGGAAAAAAATGACCGTTTGGATAAAAACTATTTTATTTTCGTTTGCCATTTTGGGACTCTTGGCCAGCATTATCATGACCTGGCTCCCAGCTCGAGTTGTTGAAGCCTCTTTCTCAGTGTTTTCACTTCAACTTTTTCTTTCAGACGGGATGCAACTTTTCTGGATGGTGATTCCTTTGTTTTTAGTTTCAATATTCAAATATCGACAATAACATAGAATTGTGCTAGATTCAAAAGCGTGTTTCAGATAGTTTATTAGAGAATTTTTTAAAAATAGGGCTTACGCTTTTAGCTGCCTATGGATTATTATTTATACATACTATTTATTCAAACGCGCAACTCTTTTAAAAAAACTAAACCAAATTAACAGAGTGGAAAAAAAGAGAAAGAAGATTATTATAGTGTCCATTATTCTGGTGATTCTAGTCGCCGGTTTTTTATTGCTTTTCAGTGGTTCAATTGAAAAATTAAGCAAGAAAAGATTAGCCATCGGTTCCTTGTCAGCATTTGGAAAAGCAGTCAAACTTTTGCCTATCAATGCGGACACAAAAAAGGAAATTGAGACTATTGATTTTTTAGTCCAAGAATTCACCAAAGAAGACAATGTTAGCAGAAGATATCTCCTAATGCTTCAGAACAATATGGAGCTCCGCCCGGGGGGAGGATTTTTAGGCCAGTATGCTGTGATGGAAATTAAAAATGGGGAAGTTGAATCTTTGTTTCTGGAAGATGCAAACATTCTTGACCAGAGAATTGAAGCTCGCATCAAGCCGCCCTATCCTTTCAAACAGCTGATGGATATTAAAAAGTGGAAATTTCGTGACTCCAATTTTTCTCCTGATTTTCCCACTAATGTGGAAAAGGCCAAATATTTCTATCGTTTAGCTGGTGGAAACAACAACTTTGATGGAGTGATTGCTGTTAATGCTGTCGTGCTTGATCATATTTTGGAACTGACTGGCCCAGTCACTGTTAGTGGTCATGAATTCAACAGTAAAAATGCTGTGCTAAAACTCGAAGAAATAGTGGAAAGACCATATATTTTTAATGAAGACCTTGATACTCAGAATCGGAAGTGGATTATGAAAAAATTAGCTCCGGAAATTGTTGATCGTCTTTTCAAGCTGAGAAACATTCCCAAAATTGCTGAGCTAGCTTTGGAAGAACTGCGCAACAAGAATGTAATGCTCAATCTGGAGAATCAGAAGATACAGCAAGCTGTTGAATCAGTTCATTGGGGAGGAAAAGTGACCGTTGATTGGGACGGAGATTATTTGATGTTAGTGGATGCCAACATGGGAGCGCTCAAAACGGATTATTATATGCGACGCGAAATTGTCTATAGCGTGGATTTGACGGTAGAAAAACCCATGGTCACTTTGGAATACACCTACACACACAATGCTACCCACGGTGATTGGCGCACCAGTGATTATCATTCATATTTAAGGATCTATGCTCCCTTGGGATCAACCTTGGTTGAACGAAAAATGGTAGGCTATCCAATTACCAATGAAGAATTTGGCAAAACCTATTTTGGAATGAAAGCCGATGTGCTGATTAACAGAAAGCTTCATGCAATCGTTAAATATGAACTTCCTGCAAAAATAAAAAATGATTATCGACTGCTAGTTCAAAAACAATCCGGGGTGGGGGATGTGCCGTTGACTGTTCGAATCAAGACAGAGGATGGACAAGGAGAGCAAAAAATTACTTTGAAAAAAGATGTTAAATTTGAATTAAAATAGTTATTTACGGATTACCCTACTCCGCTCTAACGAGCTACGAAGGACAGGCGGATTGGTACAGATATACAGATGCACAGATATACCAATAAAAATCCTAAGCTCCAAACTCTAATTTCTAAATAATCTCAAAATTCAAATGTTCAAAATTCAAAACTGTTTGAGATTTGGGAGATTTGAATTTATTTAGAGTTTAGCTATTAGGGTTTAGAGTTTTAATAAATTTGTATATTAGGGTCGCTTAGAAAAAATGCTAACCAAATTTGAAAAACAAGTTTTAGATAGGCTGAAAAAAATTCCTCGAGGAAAGGTAACTACTTATGGAGAACTGGCTCGGGCAGTGAAAAAGCCCAGAGCAGCTCGGGCGGTAGGCAATGCGCTACATAAAAATCCTTGGGCACCACGCGTGCCTTGCCATCGAGTGGTTAAGAGTGATGGTTTATTGGGAGGTTATGGCGACGGGATTCGCAAGAAAATAAAGCTGCTGAAAAAAGAGGGGATCAAAATTACTGCTCGAAGAAAAATCAGAAATTTCAGAAAAATTGTCTATCGGTTCTAAAACAAGGAGGGCTGAACCATGATGGTTAAAGAAAGAATTAAGACTGTGTTGAATTCATTTCAAAAGGGAATTGAATCTGTCTGGGAATGGTTTTTCAGATTCGATCAATGGGACCAAAAATGGGTTCAAAAGTGGAACAGAATTTTAAATAGATCAACCTAATTGGTTTTTTAAATAAAGTTTCTTAGTGGGCAGATTTTATAATCCGCCCACTCTTCTTTTCTATTATTTAAGAGATTCGTGACGTTGGACTGGGTTTATAACCCGGTTTGTATGTTTAAGGGCTGAAGAAGCTAAACTTTCTTGAGAAGTTTAGCTTCAGGGAATAAGAAAGTACTAGTTGTAGAATAGACATCCGAGGTCTTTAGAGACGTCGGATGTCTATTAACAAAGTCTATGAAGAAACTGGATTTCCTTGGAAATCCAGCTGCTTTCTTTTATTTACAAAAATTATTTCACATCACCCATCTCTTGAAGCGATAGCAGTTTCTTATAAAGTCCGCCATCAAGCCGTGAAAGTTCAGCGTGACTTCCTTGCTCAACAATTTTTCCATTTTCAAGAACGAAAATTTTATCAGCTTTTTTGATGGTGCTGAGTCGATGAGCAATGATAATCATCGTGCGGTTCTGGCTGATTTTGTCAATGGCATCTTGAATGAGTTTTTCACTTTGAGAATCAAGGCTGCTGGTGGCTTCGTCAAAAATAAGGATTCTGGGGTTGGCCAAAATTCCCCGGGCAATGCCAATTCGCTGTCGTTGACCGCCAGAAAGTTTGATGCCGCGTTCACCTACCATTGTGTCATATCCTTTTTCAAGTTGATCAATAAACTCTTCGGCGTTGGCAACGCGAGCTGCAGCACGCACTTCTTTGATAGAGGCTCGGGGCTTGGCATAGGCGATGTTGTTTCGAACACTAGCATTAAAAATTTCCACCTCTTGAGGAACGATAGCAATGAATTTTCGAAAACCATATAGGTCGTACTTCTTCAAATCTGTTCCATCCAGCGAAATAGAACCCTTCTGAAGATCATAGTGACGATAGATCATACGAGCCAGAGTGGTTTTCCCACCGCCTGATGGTCCCACTAAGGCAGTGATGGAATCTGAAGGAATCCTGACACTAACATCATCCAGTGCTTTGATGCCGCTGTCTTTGAAAGTGTAGGATGCATTCTCTAATTCAATTTTCCCCATAACAGTTTTCGGCTTAAGACCTCTTTTGGGATTTTTAATCTCAGATTTGTCCTGAGAAAGCGTATAGAGTCGCTCAACGGCTTCACTGCTTTGCATGATTTGATCATAAAGTCGGGAAATTCGAAAAAGGGAAATTAAGGCTTTTTCAGAGATTGTGACGATGAACACCAAACTACCAATTGTTATACTTCCATTCCAAACAAGATAGATTCCAAAAAGCAAAATTAGAATTCGGCCCAAATCAATCGTCAGCATCCTTAACAAATTGTGATTCAAGAGAATATCATATTCTCTGGTATAGAGGCTAAGGATTTTTTTAATAACGTTTTTGTATTGAAGAACTTCTCTTCTTTCTTGCACAAAAGATTTGACGGTATTAATGTTGATGATTGACTGAGCCATTAATCCAGAAGACTCTTCATCCTTATCAAAACGCTCCACCCTGTAGGGATGGGCTTTTTTGTTGGCTTTGAATGTGAGCAGCAGAAAAATTGGAGCGAAAAAACACACAATCAGACCAAAGCGCCAATCAATGGCAAAAAGAATAATAGCAGTGAGAAGAATTTGAAAAACAGTAGGAATAACTTCCCAAAAAACACTAGACATTAGGTGCCTGATCCGCTCAACTCCTTTTTGAATTTTGATAATTTTATTGCCAGTGTTTTCTCGAGCGTGATAGTTCAAATCCAAGAACATCATTTTTTGGTGAGCGTTCTTGAGAATGAAAACTTCAATGTCAGCTATAATTCTAAATATTTTTCGATCGCTGACATAATCAATCAAAGAATGAAATTGGTTGGCCAAAAACATAGCCGCTACCAAACCGAGAAGTAGCAAAATATCTTCTTGGTTAAAGTTAGTCAGTGCGTCGATGATCAACTTTAGAATGTAGGGACCAATTAAAGCAGTTATCTCCATGAATAAAAGAACAACCGCCAGCCATTTTATTTGCCTGTGGGAAACTGAGATCAAGCTCCAAAGTTTTTTCCAAAAATCTTTGAGGCTAATTTTTTTCACTTTTTTCTTCATGCCTTTCAGTATAGCTTTAGTTTAGGGATTTTTCAAATAAAGAAGCTAAGCTTCCATGGAAGCTTAGCTTCAAAGAAAGATAGAATCGTATAAAATATCGTCACTCCTTTACTATTCCAAATTCTATCTGAGTATGATCAAAGTCTGCCGGTAGACAAAAACCACCAATGACACTGGTGGCAGTTTACTAATAGTAGTTGCTACAGACATATTAATTTTGAATCAGCAACTGTTTCTCTGTCAACTGAAACAACAAGATCATAAGAAGAAATTTGAAAAGGCTTACTGTTCTAGAGCTTCTTGATTCCAATTACTATCAAAAATTTCTTCCGTGATTCTGTTTTGACAAGTTTTTTTGATATTTTCGTCAGAAATTTTTTCACATGTCTCAAAATCTTTTCGTTCAATCGCCAGATTTTTAAGACAATAATCTTTTTTAATTCCGGAAATATCCTCACAGTTATCGAGATTTTCTTGGAGGGGAATTAAGCCGCACACTTCTTGGCAGTATTCCAAGATCTCACCGGAAAAACCCTGACATTCCGTTTTGCAATCTTCCAGAGTTACTTCCTGGAAAATTTTCCCTTCCTGTTTAAGCGACTCCTGTTGTTGTTTATCTTTTTTCAATTCATTCTGAAAATCGGCAATCACTTCACCATTATTTTTTGATGAGGAATCAGAAACAATCTCTTGAGTCTTTTTCTCTAACAAAACCCTTTTTATTTCAGGAAAATAATAATAAAGTAAACCAATCAGGCCGGCAATAATAATGACCAGATAAATTACTTTTCGCATATTAGTAGATTTTTTCAATGGTTATTCCTGTGAGATAATATTTCAGAATCCTTTCCCAATCCCAGCCATGATTAGTTGCTAAGTTCAGTGCTCCATGGGCGCTGATGCCGACCATGTGATTGCCGGCGGCTTCCAACTCAGCCGTGGTTGCGGTGGGATGTTTTCCATAGGGATCACTGACGGATTGACACCAGGGGTAATTTTTTGAGCCCCAGCGTTCCTCAAAACTTCGGGTTCGACCGTCGGTCCAAGAACTGTAGGGAGTCAGAGCAAAATCGCTGCCATATCTGGCTACTTTTCCAAAATTATACTCAGCCGCCTGTTTTATTCGAGGATAGTTTTTCTCCCACTCATAACCGCGATAAATTTGACTAGCTGAAGTGGAATCTACCTTAAAGCCTTCGGTGGCATATTTTGTGCTGTACAATATTTTCCAGTAACCATAAGTTCGGAACGCGGTAACCATTGTTCGATTATAATCTTCATCTCCCGTTCCAGTCATCTCGCCAATGCCCCAAATGTATTGTTCGAGCGGCAAGGTGTTGATTACCCAGATGTTTTTAGTGGCATCACTATATCTTAGTTTGACCCTTCCTCGATATTCGTCATAAGAAGAACTTTGTTTGTGAACATCGAAAATGAGATTAAGGTTGTTGCCGTCAGCCGCTTCAAAACGAACCTCTTTATGAAGCAACGTTTCATCAATAGATTCATAGACTCTCAGGTTTTTATCGCCGTCATACTTCACTCTGGTTAGAGAGTCGTTTTTGACGGTAGCAATTATTTCTCCGGCACTGTTTTTTATCACATAATCCTTGTTGGCCTCGATTCTGAAAGATCTATCTCTAAGTTCATTGCGAGTAAGAGACCAAAGGCCAGCTGATATTTCATTGCCCAAGAATCTTTCCTCAACCACATCCGCTGCCCTCACACCCAGCTCAGCCGCTGACGCATAAGCTGTG
>CAZKWX010000012.1:5747-8197 GCA_964556685.1 uncultured Bdellovibrionales bacterium | reverse complement strand
GCGCTGTCAGTTGAAACCACTCTCATGTTTTGAGAGGGGACGAGAGGGAGGGGGGAAGTTTCCGGGACTACTTCCAAAGTTAATATTTCTATCTCAGCCGCTGACGCATAAGCTGTGCCACTGGCGTTGGAAAGTGAAACAAACTTGACATACCGGCCTTGTTTTTGAGTGAAGGTGACTGTTTGTTGAGTAGTTTCTCCTTGAGACAAGAGAAAAGTTCCTTGAGCAACCGGTTCGCCCCAATCTAAACCATCAGTGCTTGCGTACACTTCATAGCCATTTACATAGCCATAGTGTTTGCCATCTTGACGAGGAAGATAATCCAATCCGCCAATCATTCCCGTGCCACCGATATCAATCACGACATTATGAGGTTGAGGGACAATACTAGGCGACCACTGGGTATGCCAAAAAGTTGCCGAGTTGCCGTCAATTGCCAAGGCAGCGCCATAATTCGGATCAGCGCTGTCAGTTGAAGCTATTCTCATGTTTTGGGAGGGAACTGTGTTAAGAGAAGAAGAATTCTCAACCACATCCGCTGCCCTCACACCCAGCTCAGCCGCTGACGCATAAGCTGTGCCACTGGCGTTGGAAAGTGAAACAAACTTGACATACCGGCCTTGTTTTTGAGTGAAGGTGACTGTTTGTTGAGTAGTTTCTCCTTGAGACAAGAGAAAAGTTCCTTGAGCAACCGGTTCGCCCCAATCTAAACCATCAGTGCTTGCGTACACTTCATAGCCATTTACATAGCCATAGTGTTTGCCATCTTGACGAGGAAGATAATCCAATCCGCCAATCATTCCCGTGCCACCGATATCAATCACGACATTATGAGGTTGAGGGACAATACTAGGCGACCACTGGGTATGCCAAAAAGTTGCCGAGTTGCCGTCAATTGCCAAGGCAGCGCCATAATTCGGATCAGCGCTGTCAGTTGAAACCACTCTCATGTTTTGAGAGGGGACGAGAGGGAGGGGGGCGGCAATGGCCGACTTAGGCAATAGAGCTAAAAAAGCAAAAACAACCAAAACCACACCCACCATTATTGTTGGTAAATTTGGAAATGTCTTCTTCACCCTTTTTTGTTTTACTTTTAATAGTTTTAAGAAATTATAACACAAAGTTTAGTTTATGAATAGGACTTTGATTTTTTGATTAAACCGAAGCTAAGCTTCTCAAGGGAGCTTAGCTTCATCAAAAGAAACCGGATTTCCTTGGAAATCCGGTTTCCTATAAGTTTTAGAAGAAATTATTTCAACTCCAATTGAATTTCCTTGTCTTCCGTTAGATTCACTTTTTTGCGCGCTCTATATTTTCGGTAATATCGGAGACCATCCTTTTTCTCTTCAGTAATATATTTTTTTTCAAACTTTTTCAGCCAATCGTCACCAAAAGTAGCCGCATATTTTTGCTCATAGGCAAGTTTTTTGGCAAAGTATTTTTCAGCCGTGATTTTCTTCTTTTGTGAAGCGACGACAAAATAATTGCGATTGATTGACAAATCTTTGAAATTGAACAGGCCTCTCCGGTTGGTTTTGTCGTTTTGAATTTTTCTTCCGCCGCTACTATACAAATATACTCTCTTGTTAGCATAGCGATCATCTTTGATTTCAAAATAGCCGCTCAAAGTGGCTGTCTCGGACTCTGAAGAATATTTCCAAAGCACCATATCAGTGTTGCCAGCAGTGTTGTCGCTTGCTCCGGCAATATAGATGTCATCAGAATTAATGATCAAATAATAGCCGATATCGACGCCATTCCCACCAGCCGCGCTGTTGTGAGTTTTAGGAAAGTCGCTGGCTAAATTGCCATTCGAGTCATATTTCCAAAGAGCCAGATCATATTCATCAGTGGCATCTTTGCTGGCACCGGACAAGAAAAGATCACCGCTAGAGTCAGCCCCAATTCCCAAGGCCACATCATCATTCCCACCGGCTGCACCGTTGTGAGTCTTGGGAAAGCCGCTAGCCAAATTGCCATTCAAATCATATTTCCAGAGAGCGGCGGCGAGGTTGCTAGAAATATTAGTAACAAAACCAGCGATAAAGATGTTGCCTTCACTGATGACAAGATCATAGCCAGTGTCATCGTCAGATGCATAATCTTGAGTCTTGGGAAAACCGCTGGCTAAATTGCCATTCGAGTCATATTTCCAGAGAGCCAGATCTGAATTATCAGAAACGTTTTCACTGGAGCCAGAAATATAAATATTGTTGCCAGAATCAATGGTCAATCGATAACCAACATCGTCGTCATTCCCCCCAGCCGCGCTGTTGTGAGTTTTGGGAAAGCCGCTAGCCAAATTGCCATTTGAGTCATATTTCCAAAGAGCCAGATCAGTGTCGCTGGAAGCATTTTCACTGTAGCCGGCAATAAAAACATTGCCAGTTGAATCGATCCCAACGGCATAGCCAACATCGTCGTCATTCCCACCGGCTGCATTGTTGTGA
>CAZKWX010000012.1:0-5647 GCA_964556685.1 uncultured Bdellovibrionales bacterium | reverse complement strand
GTCTTGGGAAAGCCGCTAGCCAAATTGCCATTTGAGTCATATTTCCAGAGAGCCAGGTCGTAGTCATTAGAAGCGCTATAACTGGAACCAACAATGTAGATGTTGTCACTGTCGTCGATGATGATGTCCAATCCAACATCGTCGTCATTCCCACCGGCTGCATTGTTGTGAGTCTTGGGAAAGCCGCTAGCCAAATTGCCATTTGAGTCATATTTCCAGAGAGCCAAATCAGTATCGTCAGAAGCGTTGTCACTGGAGCCAGCAATAAAAACGTTGCCATTGGAATCAACGGCAACATCATAGCCAATATCATTATTGTTTCCGCCAGCTGCATTATTGTGGATAACGATGCCATCACCGCTAAAACTGTCGTCCAATTCATAATCAGCCAACACAACAAAGGGGGCAATCAAAAAAAGTGCCAAAAGGAGGAGAAAAGTAGAGATTTTATTTTTGTTTTTCATCTTTTCGCAAAAAAGATGGATTTGTGTAATTATAACACAAATTGTGAATTGTGAGTAGGATTTCTATTTCAATTGAATTGAGCTTTGGATCTCTAGTAACTCATTCATCGTTTTTTCATCATCTTCTGCGCAATAGATCGCGCTGGTGACACCTTCATTGTAGCCATGATACTTCGTGTCTCGGAGAAGAGTATTATATTCTCCTACCTCGGCTGGGCTTGGCCCAGCGCCTGGACTAAAATTACCAATCATAATTTTTCCTTTTGGATTCGAAATGGTCACGATTCCAACATTATCCACTCCAACTGCATAACTGGATGGATGTTCAACGGAAAATTTTTCAGTGGAGTATGTTTGGGTTGTTGATTCAGCAGGTGGAGCAACATCTTCCTTTAAAGGCTCTGGCGATCTTCCTGTTGAACGAAGTCCAATATACACAATTAATGCAACAATAATTGCAACAATAACACTCAAATATTTTTTCTTTTTATTTTCCATAGTTATTCTTTATTGCTTAATCTTAAATTGATTTTAGCATATTTTTGGATAAGTTTGAAAAAAATACCTATTAAAATTGCAATTTAAATGGATATTTTTTGTTTCAATGCCGTTCAAGGCTGAAAACATATTGAATGTTAAAAAAATAGGCCTGAGTTACAAACTCGGACCAGCGCAAGTTAATATCATTTTACTTTAATAATTTCCACCGCGCTTTAGCGCGGGTTGTGCGACTTCAGTCGCACATGAAGCTAAGGCTTCACGAACCCGAACTAAAGTTCGGCGGAATAAATCTGTAAAAATGCCAAAAGAAGCTAAGCTTCTGCTCCATTAGAAACCGGATTTCTAGGGAAATTCGGTTTCTCTTTTTCAACTATCGCAGATTGATTTGAAGACCCAGTCTTTCTGGCTGAGAGTTTTCATGATGGTTTCCAAAGCGGCTACAGATTCAGAACGGTCACCGCCACCATCGTGCATCAAAATGATTTCGCCTGGTTGAATGTATTTCAAGACATGGTTAATAATATTTTGAGTGCCAGGACGGCTCCAATCTTGGGGATCAACATCCCACAAAATAGTTCTCATTCCCAATTTGTCTAACAGTTCTTGTTTTTCTGATTTGGCAATTGATCCATAGGGCGGTCGCAGGCATTTCGGTGCATAGTCAACACAGGTTTTAATAATGTCATTGGTCTTGGTCACTTCGCTCATGAATTCATTTTCGGAAGCGGTTTCTAGATTGATGTGAGAATAAGTGTGATTTCCAATGACACAACCATGTTTATTTTCTTTCTTGAGTATGTCTTCAAGCTTCTCAGCTTGCTGTCCTATGACAAAAAATGTTGCCCGAGCGTCATATTTGTCTAGAATTTCCAGAACTTTTGGCGACCAAGTGGGGTGGGGGCCATCATCGAAAGTGAAGTAGGCCACTTTTTTTCCTTGATCAGTTTTGTCTTGATGGGGAGTGAGATGGCTGGTTTTGGTGTCACCTTTGACTTCGATTTTTGTGTCAGAGCCAACCATTTTGTCTTGAGCATGATCTTCTGACACATGTCCGGGATCAATAGGTATCTTCTTCTCAAGGTCAGCCAGAGAATCTTTATCAACCGGTTTTGGATCATCCAAAGCTTCCCAAGTCTTTTCATCCACCACGCCGTTGGGCTCCAGATTTTGAGTGAGCTGAAAAAGCATCACGCTGTGTTGGGTTTTTTCTCCATAATGATTGACGTCAATTAAATCTGCAGGGAACAAGCCCAGGTCGCTTAATTTTTGATGTAACTCAACTACATCATCTCCTTCGTCACCAATGCCCAACTCGGGGTAATTTTTCACATCTTTTGGTTGGTTATTATTTTGACCGCTCTGGTTGTCATTTTGATTTTGTTGTTGAGAAATCTGTCGTTGGTTAGCTTTTTGTCTTTTGTAGAAATAGAAACCTCCATAAGTAATCGTAGTTAAGATGACCAGGAGCAAAACTGCCTTCATTATTTTCATTGCTTTTATATTTTTAAAAGTAAAGTTTGATTATAAGTTTTCTATCGCAAGACCCGAGATTTCTCTAATTTATCATAAGTTGATACAAAATAAAAATACCCATTAAAATAGGTATTTTTCCTCCAAAGGCGGATTGCAAAAATGGGTATTTTATGTTTCGTGCTCTGACTAGTGCCTGCTCGTCTTAGGCAGGGAGAATGGAGAATGCTAGAGCCGTTTTAAACGAAGTATAACAGTTACTCTCACCCACCTCCCGACTCACCATATTTCTTGCTTTTTGACTTTGTTTTTGGCATTCTTTTAAGGAGATAGGAGGGGAGCTGGGCATTATATCTAGCTCCTTGTTCGTTGATAATGGGAGATAAACATTTGTCGTCATTGTTATTTTCTGCAAACAGGTTGAGTTTCACACAGAAAGGAGAAAAGAATCATGAAAAAAATTATCCTAGAACTGAACAAATTGGTAGAATCTCCACCGTCGATAGAATCTCGATTACTTGCTCTAGCACCACACGACGGTCGTTATGCCGGAGCGGTTTATCTGTTAAGTAATTTTTTTTCGGAAGCCGGATTACAACGTTTCAGAACTTTGGTCGAGATTGAGTATCTGATTTTCTACAATCATATTACAGACGAGGACAGGCAAAAGGAATTACGAAGTATCTATGAAAACTTCTCTGTTCGAGATGCCGGAAGAATTAAAGAAATTGAAAAAACTACCAACCATGATGTCAAAGCAGTAGAATATTTCCTTTGTGAGAAATTGGATAATCTCGGTCTCTCATATTTGAAACCAAAAGTCCATATCTTCCTTACCTCTGAAGATATAACAAACGTAGCAATTGGGCTGATGGTTTTTGCTGGAAGACATATTCTGTCCGGAGCAGTTGACAGGCTTTTTGGACGCCTCTATCAGTTGGCTGATAAATGGAAGATGGTGCCAATGTTGGCACGCACTCATGGCCAGTCTGCCAGTCCCACTACTGTTGGAAAAGAGCTTGCGATTTTTGCAAGCAGGATAGAAACAGCAAACAGAAATCTAAAAACTTTGCCCATCACAATGAAATGGAATGGTGCTAGCGGTAACTATAACGCTCACACTTCAGCAATGCTTGGAATAGATTGGATTAACTTTAGCCAGGATTTCATCGAAAATCATTTGGGTTTCGAAGCAGAGCTCTTAACAGGACAGACGAACCACTACCTATATTTGGCTGATATTCTTCATCAGCTGAAAAACCTTTCTTCAATTCTCATTGATTTAGCTCGGGATATGTGGCTTTATATATCCTATGATAATTTCAAATTGAAATTGGAGGAGGGCGAAGTTGGATCATCGGTTATGCCACACAAAGTCAATCCAATTGACTTTGAAAATGCAGAAGGCAATCTGGAAATGGCCGAGACTCTCTTTGGCTTTATGGCCAGCAAACTTCAGAAATCACGTTTACAACGTGATCTGTCTGACAGCACAACGCTGCGTAACCTTGGACTGATGTTTGGCTGGTTTCTGATCGGAACGAAAAGCGTTCTGCGTGGATTGAAAAAAATTGACATAAACGAAGACAAACTTCGCAAGGATCTTGAAGAAAATCCCCAGGTAATAGCTGAGGCAATCCAAACTGTAATGCGGCAACACGGCATTGAGAATGCTTATGAACAGTTGAGAGAACTCACTCGTGGTCAGGTTGTCACTGCCGATGTTTTGCATGTTTTTATTCGAAGCGTGGATGGATTGTCAAATACAGCCAGGGATTATTTGCTTAAGTTGACACCTGCGAATTATACCGGGCGTGCTTTGGGGTTAGTGGAGCATTTCCTCAGGGCAAAAGAGGAGTTATAGGTAATGAGTAATTTAAAGAGAAACTAAAAAAAGAATGAAAGGAGTGGCGTGAAATGAATAGCCCCATAATGATAGAGAGTAATTTTCCAGGATTCGGTATTGGCAAACCACGACGTGGCAAAGTGCGTGATATTTATGACCTGAACACTCATTTACTTATGGTCGTAACAGATCGAGTGTCAGCCTTCGATGTGGTCATGCCGCAGGGAATTCCAGGGAAAGGATGTGTTCTTAACAAGATTTCCAACATCTGGTTCGGACTGACAGAGGGAATTGTTCCTAACCATGTTGTTTCCGGCAACGTAGATGATTTTGCCGAACACTGTCCTCGGTTTACAAGAGAGTTCACTCTCTATGCCAATCAGCTCAAAGATCGGAGCACATTGGTGAAAAAGATTGCCCCACTTTCCGTGGAGGCTATTGTCCGAGGTTATATCTCTGGATCGGGATGGAAATCATACCAAGAGAATAAAACGATCTGTGGGATTGAGCTACCTGACGGCTTGGTTGAATCAGATAAATTACCCGAAGTCTTGTTCACTCCAAGCACCAAGGCGGAAATAGGGCATGACGTAAATATCTCATTCGATGAAGTCATAGCAGAAATTGGTCCGGAAGCAGCCAATCAGATTAAAAACGCCAGCTTGAAAATCTACATCAAATGTGCCAGATTGGCCTTGCAGCAAGGAATTATTATCGCCGATACCAAATTTGAATTTGGATTAGATGATGATGGCGGCATTGTTCTAATTGATGAATTATTAACTCCAGATTCATCGCGTTTCTGGCCCAAGGAGCAGTACCAGCCTGGTGGCCCCCAGCCCAGTTTTGACAAGCAGTTTCTACGAGATTGGTTGGAGACTCTTGACTGGGACAAAACTTCTCCAGGTCCGGATCTCCCAGAAGAAATTATTCTAGGTACCCAGGAGAAGTATTTCAAGGCCCTGGAATTAATCTCCGAACTTCGACAAAGATAGAAGGTCGGAGCAGTTTTTAGAGAACCGTCGTGCACTGAAACAAGCATGACGGTTCTATAATTTATTGAGAAAGTTCGAGCGTCTGATGGGGGATATAAATTCCAGAAACACGCTGGAGCGGGTTCATAACCCAGTCTAAATATTTGAAACTAAAAACATAATGAACGTCAAAAAAATAAGTCCGAGTTACCTACCTGCCGCCTACCTGCCTACGCGCTGGTCCGAGTTTGTAACTCGGACCCTATGTTTTGGTTTGCTTAACTATATCTTCTTTTACTCTCTGACACTGGTAAACAAAGATCCGCATTACAAATGCGGACCAGCGCGTTTACATTAGAAACCGGATTTCCTTGGAAATCCGGTTTCTTAAT
>CAZKWX010000011.1:0-35544 GCA_964556685.1 uncultured Bdellovibrionales bacterium | reverse complement strand
AAAATAATTATATTATAATACAATTTAAATATAATCTAATTATATGAAAACAAATCCAGAAATTTTTAAAGCTTATGATATCAGAGGAATCTACAAGGAAGACCTTGATGAAGAGTTGGCATATAAATTGGGGCTAGCTTATGGTCAGATGAGAAGAAATGAACTGCCTGATCAGGAGGAAATTACCGTAGTGGTGGGCAGAGACATGAGACTTTCTTCGGAATCACTTGAGGGAAAACTAATTGAAGGACTTAGGGATGGAGGGATGGATGTAATTAACATTGGGCTTGCGCCGACTCCAGCCTTCTATTTTGCAGTAGCCAATTATGGTTATGATGGAGGAATTTTAGTTTCAGCCTCACATAATCCCAAAGAATGGAATGGCTTCAAGATTGTCCGAGAAAAAGCTCTACCAGTCAGCAAGGATTCAGGAATTTTTGATCTCAGAGATATGGTGGTGGAAGGAGAAATAGAAAAGGCTGACAAAAAAGGATCAATAGAAGAAAAGAATGACGTTCTTGCTGATCAAATTGAACATGATTTGGGCTTTGTTGATGTGAGCAAGATTAAACCAATCAAGATTGTTATTGATCCGGCTAATGCGATGGGATCAATTTATTTTGATGCGCTTTTTGAAAAACTTCCCTGTGAATTGGTGAGAATGTATTGGAAGTTAGACGGAACATTCCCTTCTCATGAAGCCGATCCACTCAAATTTGAAAATATGGCAGATTTGCAAAAGAAGGTCAAAGAAGAAAAAGCGGATTTGGGGATAGCCACGGATGGTGACGGTGACAGAATATTTTTTGTGGACAATAAAGGAGAAATAATTGACCCTGGAATTGTCAGGGCGGTGCTAGCAAAAATTTTCTTGAAAGAAAATCCAGGTGCGAAAATTGCCTATGATATTCGACCAGGCAGAATCACCCCTGACACAATTTTGGAAAATGGGGGAACGCCAATCTTGACTCCTGTCGGACATTCTCTCATCAAGGAACAAGCGATCAAAGAAGGAGCTGTCTTTGCCGGAGAATCTTCCGGGCATCTTTTCATGAACATGAATGAAAAGGGCTGCTACGAAGTTCCCATGATTGTAACCTTGAAATTACTGGAAGAAGTCGCAGAATCTGGTAAGAGCTTTTCCGAATATGTGACGCCTTATAAAAAATATCATCACTCAGGAGAAATTAATTCACTGGTTGACGATGTTCAAGGAAAGATCCAAGAGATAAAAGAGAAGTATAATGATGGCAAACAGAATGATTTGGATGGAATCACAGTGGAATATGAAGATTGGTGGTTCAATCTTCGGGGGTCAAATACCGAACCAAAAATTAGGATGAATTTGGAAGCAAGAGATGAGAAATTGATGGAAGAGAAAAGGGATGAATTATTGAAGGTGATTAGGAGTTAACACTACTTTCATATAAATTCTAAAACCGGCTCAGAAGCCGGTTTTATTATGCGGAGAGGCAGGGATTTTCGTGTCGTCCCGAATTCTTGGGACTCCTTGTCCACGGCAGTGCTGAAAGCTATTCGCTTCCAGCGACGCTCATTACATTCGCTTCTGCCAGTTTGAATCCCTTCTTTTTACAATTAGAAAACTCGCCCAGAAGGACGACTTTTCTAATTTAGCGGAGAGGCAGGGATTCGGGGTCAAGTTGCTAAATTCAAACTTCGCCTACGACTCGTTTTCATTAAGCACTTCCTCCCCGGGCTCGCCAATTCCCAAATTCGCAAGCTCATTTGTATTGGCTGCGCCTTTCGAATCCCAGCTCGCAAATGCGATTTTCAAAAGAAAGGCAAAAACCTTCCTTTTAAAAATTTATGCGGAGAGGCAGGGATTCGAACCCTGGGGGCCCGTAAAGACCCAACACCTTAGCAGGGTGCTGCTTTCGACCGCTCAGCCACCTCTCCTTGTTGTATAATAAATAGTGTGCTTGGTTAGATAGAACCTGCTAGGTGTAACACCTTAGCAGTGGATCAAAGCGGATGAGCTTTGATCCTTTCGACCGCTCAGCCACCTCTCCGTGAAAATAATAAATTGTCAAAAACCAAATTCACTATAAACTTTACCTTCTTCTACTCGTTCAATGACATGTCTTATATAATCAATTGTATTTTCGGGAATATTATCTAGGGGAAACCAGCCCAAATCGCTGCACTTATCCGGCTCCATATTTTTAACTTCTCCTTCCCACTCATCCACCGTCATAAAAATATCAATACGTTCATTGTTGAAATCTTCGCAGGTTCGATGCAGAACATGGACCACTTCAATCTTGTCTAAATCTATCTTTATTCCTGCCTCCTCTTTAGCCTCTCGAACCATTGCATGCCTAAAGGTTTCGGCTCCATCTAGGTGTCCTGCTACCATACTATAATTTCCGTCCTTAAATCCAGTATTACTTCTTTGCAGTAGTAAAATTTTATTATCCTGAATCAAATACAAATAACATGCTGGAACAATTTTAAACCTCTTTCTCATAAGATATTAGCTTAGATAAATTTCAACGCAAATTCAAGACTTCTTAAAAGATATCATTTACTGCCGGCTCTGTCTAGAAGCAAAAGCTGGATTAGAAAAACTTGAAATCATGTTATTTATATGTAATTATAAATTACTAATGTAACAAATTAACTATAATTTTTAAAATAACATTGGTTCATTCACAATTTCGACAAAATAACCAAAATCTTAATTCCTAAACAGATTGGAGGCAAAGAATGTACCTACCGCCATTACACAGAGTCTTTCTTATGAGAGATGGTACAACATCGGGAAGTATCGGTGAGCTTCCATACATCAACATTGATGATATGGACGATATTCCTCCGATTGACAAAGCTCGCCTAATTGAAGTTGATTTGTTGTTTGAAGAGCCGATTGATATGAGCAGACTCCTCATATCCTGGTTCACTTGGAGGGAAAAAGCAACACTAAGATTAATGTGTACTGCGAATGATGAACGTCTAAAACGTCAACTTAAGAAAAAACCAGAATTTCGGAAAAGACTGATTAATTTACTAATTAACTGTCCTAAAGATCGATTGAAGAGAAAACCTTTTGAAGGTATTGAAATCGCTTCTACAGAAACACCGAAACAACTAATTCCATTTATCTGGCAGATAGTTATTTGGCGTGACTTCCTTGATATTGTCCGAAAACATCAAGGCTTCAATCATGGATTTGGATCGGGTATTAATTCTGATGATGAACACGGATGTTATTATGTGTACATTACTGACAGTTGCTATTTTAATATACCCAGAGAAGATTCTTATGTTGACCTAGAAACTGGATTCGATGAACGAGATTTAGCGTTTATAAATGTTCAAGGACGTCCACACATAGAAGAAGACCATGTTTGGTGGTGGCTAGAGCAATGGAAAGTTCAAATGGTATTACTTTATGTTAACACTGATAAAGAGGTGGCTGCTCACTATGGTTACATTAAAGAATACGAAGCTTTTCTTGCCAAGAGAAAAAAAGAAGAAAAACGAAAAAGAGAAAGGTACAAAGCCTTTTCAGAGGAAAGTCGCAGAAAGAAGGAGGAAAAAAGGAAAGACGACAAACAAAAGTTAATCGAAGTGTTCTCATGATCCATTGTGAGAATTCACTATATCCTAATATCCCGTCGACTCGGCCAAAACTGAGACGGGATATTATTTTATTTAATTAATATTAGGCTCTATATCAATGCTTTATGAGAAATAGGAAGGTAATTAGGACGTACAATAATATACACATCTCTTCTGGACAAAGAAGGGGCTCAATGATAATCTAGAAGGGAAGTGAAAATTAGAAACATTTGACTAAGTGCCGAAAGGCCTCTGATTTGGTTTGGGAATAATATTTCTTAAAACCAATGGGCTTTCGAAAAACACAAAAATGTCACCTGAAAAAGAAAATGAATTAGCAATCACCTATTTTGCCAGCACTAATTTTCGTGAACAAGGGCAAGACTTTGGAATTTATCGAAAAGATCGACGCCAACACATGTATGTCATTGGAAAAACGGGTGTTGGAAAAACGGAATTGTTGAAAAATATGGCCTTGCAAGATGTTGAAGATGGCCATGGTTTGGCTATTGTTGACCCGCATGGTGAATTTGTTGAAGAAGTTTTGAATCAAATTCCTTCTCACCGAATTAATGATGTTGTCTATTTTAATCCAGCCGACGTTGAAAACCCAGTAGGTTTTAATATTCTGCAAGTTCCTGATCCACAGTATAAACACTTGGTGGCTTCTGGCTTGATGGGCATTTTCACCAAAATTTGGGCCAATGTTTGGTCAGCCAGAATGGAATATATCTTGAACAACTGTCTGTTGGCGCTGCTGGACACCCCCAATACAACCCTTTTGGGAATTACCAGAATTTTAGTGGACAAAGACTATCGTCAGAAAATTGTTGACAATCTCAAAGATCCAGTGGTCAAATCTTTCTGGATCAACGAATATGCCAGTTGGAGAGAACAATTTAGAAATGAAGCGATTGCGCCTATCCAAAACAAAGTCGGTCAATTTCTTTCAGCCGCTTTGATCAGGAACATTGTGGGACAGCCAAAGAGCACCATTGACATTCAAGACATCATGGATAATAAGAAAATCCTTCTAGTCAATGTGTCCAAAGGATTGGTTGGTGAAGACAACTCTGCTTTGCTGGGTGCTATGATGATCACCAAAATTCAGTTGGCGGCCATGGAAAGAGTCAGGATCAGACCAGAAGAAAGGCAAGATTTCTTTCTCTATGTGGACGAATTTCAAAACTTCGTGACAGATTCTTTTGCCGACATCTTGTCTGAGGCAAGAAAATATCGCCTCAATTTGGTTTTTGCTCATCAGTATGTTGGACAGTTGATCACTGACACCACCACCAAAGTTCGAGATGCCGTCTTTGGAAACGTGGGAACACTGGTCTCTTTCAGAGTGGGTGCAGCTGATGCAGAATTCCTGGAAAAAGAATTTGAGCCAAAGTTTTATGCTCAAGATTTGGTTAATTTGGAAAACTTTAATATTTATTTGAGATTGATGATCAATGGAGTCACTAGCCGTCCTTTTTCAGCAAAGACACTGCCTCCAAGGAAATTAAAGGAAGAAGATGAAGCAAACAGAGAAAAGGTGGTCAAGGTTTCTCGGGAGAGATATGCAAATTCGAGAGAAGAGGTTGAAGAGAAAATTAATCGTTGGAGTGGTGTGGGTTATGCAGAAGATCACGATCATGACAGAGGGGACAGAAATGCTGGCGATCAACCCGCTAGTGGTGAACAAGAAGATCCATCTCTGACTGATCCCGAAGCCATTCATCCAGATAATTGTTGGGCTTGTGGCAAAGATGTGAAGTTGAAATTCATGCCGGATGGGCAACGGCCAGTTTATTGCAAAGACTGTTTGGCCAAGTCAAGGCGAGAAAAATCAAAGTCTGGTCAAGATATTCCTTTGCCTTTCAAACCTAAGGCCAGTGCTCAAAAGAAGAAAACTAGTCAACCGGTGAAGCCCAGTCCAGAGTTGGAAATGCTAGGGATTGGTGTGAACGTTGTGTCTTCAGGGGAAAGAGAAGGCGGTACTCCAGCTAGCAACCCATCACACCCACAGGACAGGAGCAACAGAAGACAAAAGAAATATTCTCCTCCCCCGAAGAAAAAAGAAGTTGATCTGAAGGGAGTGAGGGCGGCCATAAAGGATGCCATGAAAGAATGAAACATATTGATTTAACTGATTTTAGTGCTATCCTATGCTCTTGATATTTTTGTTCTAGAGCATATTTTTTAAAGGAATTAAGAGTTAGGATTTAAGAATCTCCCACCCCCTCTTAATCTCCCCCTCGGGCAGGGGGAGAAAATACAGCACAGACAAGGGAGAAAGTGATTCTCTTTGAGATACGATTACCGGTACCAGTAATCGTATCTCGGGGAAATCACCAATCCTGCTTAATGGGATGGTGCGGGACTTCACTAAGACATAACATATTTCAAGATGGAATCGAAAACCAAGGAGTGTCAGTGTTGTAAGGCTTCTTTTACTATTGACGTTTCGGATTTTGAGTTTTATGAGAGAATCGATGTCCCCGAGCCGACTTTTTGTCCGGAGTGTCGATTGAAAAGAAGATTTATCTTTAGAAATGAAAGGCACCTCTATAAAAGAAAGTGTGATTTTTCAGGTGAGGAAGTTTTCTCTTGTTTTCTTCCAGAAGCGCCGGTCAAAATGTATGACAGCGAAATCTGGTGGTCTGACAAATGGGATGCCACAGAATTTGGTCGAGATTATGATTTTAATAGACCTTTTTTTCAACAATTTGCTGAGCTTTTGAAAAAAACCCCGCTGCCAAGTCGAACCTATATAAATCTTGTTAACAGCGACTATTGTATGAACGCGGGGGAGTTGAGGGATTGCTATTTGGTTTTTAATTCTGGTAACAGTGAAAGTTGTTCCTATGGTGTTGAAGTGGATCTTTCCAAAGACTCAGTAGACAATTATGGCCTGACTAAATGCGAATTGTGTCATCAAGGATTTATGTTGATTAATTGTTATCAGGTATTATTTTCTTCTCACTGTGAAAACTGTCAAGAAATTATTTTTTGTAAAAACTGTGTGGGATGCTCTAATTGTTTTGGTTGTTCCAATTTACGCCACAAAAAGTACCATATTTTTAATAGGCCATATTCTAAGGAAGAATATAAAGAGAAAACGAAAGAACTGGACATTGGTAGTTTCAAAAAGACAGAGGAATTGAAAGAGAAGACCAGAAAGCATCATCTCAAATACCCAGTCAAATTCATAAAAGGAAGAAAGAACAACGGAGTTACTGGGGATTATATTTATAACTGTAAAAATGTAAAAGATAGTTATTCTATGAAAAATGCTGAGAATGTCAGATTCGGTTATCTTATTAGGTTTAAACCAAGTGCCAAGGACTGTTACGATCAATGTGGTATTGGAAAGAACACTGAGCTATCATATGAAAACATGATCGTTGGAAGAAATGCCAGCAAAATTAAATTCTGCTACAACTCTTATGAAAATATTCGTGAGTTAGAATACTGTCTCCAATGTATCTCATCCTCGAATCTTTTTGGTTGTGTGAGCATGCGTAAAAAGCAGTATTGTATCCTCAACAAACAATATACTAAAGAAGAATACAAAAAGCTGATTCCCAAAATTAAACAGCACATGAATGACATGCCCTATGTTGACAAGAAGGGAAGAGTCTACAAATATGGAGAATACTTTCCTCCAGAATTTTCTCCCCTTGCATATAATGAAACTCCCAACCAAGAACATTTTCCTCTCACTAAGAAAGAAGCTATAGAGCAAGGCTATAGATGGTATGATAAACCTAAGAGCGAACATAAACCCACTATTAAAGCAAGGGATTTACCGGATAACATTAAAGATGTCGATGAGACTATTCTGAAAGAAGTGATAGAATGTGCTCATGAAAGCGATAAGAAAGAGGAGTGCCAGGGAGCAGGTGCACTTAAAATAATTCCTTCTGAATTAGAATTTTATCAAAAGCTAGGTTTGTCTTTGCCTAGGCTCTGTCCAGAATGTCGCCATATTGAAAGAATCAAACAAAGAAATTCAATGAGATTGTATGAAAGGCAGTGTCAGTGCAACGGAACTCATTCGGAAAACAAAGTCTATCAAAATCAATCTTCGAATCATGCCGATCATCCTCAAGATCAACCTTGTCCCAATAAATTTCAGACAACTTATGCACCAGACAGAAAAGAGATAGTTTATTGCGAGGACTGTTACTTGAAGGAAGTAGAATAGTTTATTAGTTTATTAGGGATTGGGTATTAATAAATGCCGATAAACCAACAAACCAATACCTAATAAACCAGTAAACTAATCAACCAACACAATGCCAACTACTGGAAAAATTAGAAAAATTAAATACGCTCCGCCTCCTTTGGAACTACCGGTTTACGGAAAAGTAGATCCAAAGATTTGTTCTTTCTTTGGAAAAACCAATTACGAAGCAGCCTTGGAAGAGAAAAAGTTTGTCTTTGGCATCAAGCGACCAGACCGGCGTCGACATATCTATACGGTCGGGAAAAGCGGCACAGGGAAAAGTAAACTAATGGAGCTTTTGATTCGCCAAGACATTGCTCATGGCAAGGGTGTTTGCTTAATTGACCCGCACGGTGATGTAATGGAAGCTATTTTGAATTTCATTCCAAAAGAAAGAGCTGATGACGTGATCGTGATTGATCCATCAGATATTAATTATCCGGTATCTTTCAATCCTCTTCTCAATGTGAAGCATGAACTTAAACACCAAGTTTCCCAGGGGCTTATTGAAGTGATGGAAAGGCAATTCGGTGCCAATTGGACACCAAGGTTGGAGCATGTTTTTCGATTCACCATCCTAGCGCTCTTGGACTATCCAGAAGCCACTATGCATGGAATTATTTCTATGCTGACTGACCGAAACTATCGTCAAAAAGCCATTGAATATATTGAGGATGACATGGTTAAAAGATTTTGGGCAGTTGAATTTGCTGATTGGTCAGAGAAATTTGATACAGATGCAATTATTCCTTTGGTCAATAAACTGGGGCAATTTCTCTCTAATCCCTTGCTGCGCAGCATTTTTGGTCAAAGAGAAAACAAGATTGATTTAGAAAAGATTCTCAATGAAGAAAAAATTCTGCTCATTTCTCTTTCTAAGGGAAAATTGGGAGAGGAAAACAGTAGTTTCTTTGGGTCGATGTTCATCACCAAGCTCTATCAAGCCGGTATGGCCCGAGCGACAATGAAAGAGGAAGACCGGAAAGATTTCTATCTTTATGTGGACGAGTTCCATAATTTAGTAACCAAAACTTTTGAAAATCTTTTTGCTGAATCAAGAAAATATGGTTTTAATATTATGGTAGCTCACCAATATATCTCTCAATTGTTGCCGGAAGTTTTGGCCACGGTTTTAGGTAACACCGGAACAATTATTATTTTCCGAATTGGTGGTGATGATGCGGAAAAAATGAAGCCAGAAATGGCTCCGATCTTTTCTGTGGCCGATATGATCAACTTGGGCATGAGAGAATTCTATATCAAGCAGACTATTGATGGCGAGACGTTTGATCCATTTTCAGCAGAGACGCTCACAGTGATGCCACCGGCTCATGAATCTTATAGAGAAGAAATTATTTCTTTGAGCCGGAAAAAATACGCTACTTCCTTGGAAGAAGCCAAGAAAGAGATGGAAAAAAGGGGTACCCTGAAGAGCCAAAAAGAATTGGAGAAAAAAGGGGAAGACAAAAAGGAAAGTCCCGGGCCTTTGGTTTAATCTTTACAGATTACAGATACAATCACAGATATACAGATATATATTGATCAGGAATTAGCTCCGGAGTTAATTCCTGAATTAATTCATGAATTAGCAATATAACTATACTGAAACCCCCCTTTTCCCCCTTTAGTAAAGGGGGAGGAAAAATAGAGGCGAGCTTTGCGAGTCATATTTTTCAGGGGGATTTGAAACATCTCAAAATGAAACAAGCTCAAACCAAAAAATGTCAAAACCCCAGCACCACAACCTTCGATTGGGTGCGGGGCAAGTTGCAAAACATATGAATAAGTCAAAAAATAAAACTTGTCAAAATTGTGAAGACGATTTCACAATTGATCCTGAGGACTTTGAATTTTATAAAAAAATTGAGGTGCCCGAACCGACTTTCTGTCCAGAGTGTCGACTGCAAAGGAGGAATCTTTTTCGGAATGAAAGAAAACTTTATAAAAGAAAATGCAATTTTTCTGAGAAAGAAATTTTTTCCATGTATAACAAAGATGTCCCGCTTAAAGTTTATGACAAAGAGATTTGGATTTCTGATAAATGGGATGCAATGGAGTACGCTAAAGATTATGACTTTGAAAAACCTTTTTTCCAACAACTAGGAGAATTGAAAAAAGAAGTGCCGCATTTTAGTCGCTCGTACACTAATCTTACTAATAGTGACTATTGCATGAATGTGGGATATTTGAAAAATTGCTATTTAATCTTTGAGTCTGGTATTAGCGAAGGCTGCGCCTATGGAAATCTGATTAATTATTCAAAAGATTCATACGACAATTATAATATCGATGGATGTGAATTGTGTTACGAAGGTTTTATGCTTACTCGATGCTATAAAACCTTTTTTTCTTCCCATTGCGAGGATTGTCAGGAAATTACGTTTTGCATTGACTGTGTTGGATGTTCCAATTGTTTTGGCTGTTCTAATTTGCGACACAAAAAATATCATATCTTCAATAAGCCCTACTCCAAGGAGGAATATTACAAGAAACTGAAAGAACTGGACGTGGGAAGTTTTCAGATCAAGGAAGAACTGAAGCAAAAAGCCGGTGAATTCCACTTGAAATATCCTTTCAAGTTTATGAGAGGGAAGAAAAACACTAATGTAACTGGAGAATATATCTATCACAGCAAGAATGTACTGAATTCCTATTTAGTAAAGAATAGCAAGGATTTAAAATATTGTCAGTTTGTTGAGTATAAACCAGGGGCGAAAGATTGTTATGATTACACCATTTGGGGACTAAACGCAAGGTTGGTTTATGAGAGTGTATCAGTGGGAGATGGGATTAATAATGCAAAGTTTTGTGACGAATGCTATCCCAACTGTCGAAACTTAGAATATTGTTTTCAATGTAAATCTTCATCCGATCTTTTCGGTTGTATCGGTTTGAAAAAGAAGCAATACTGCATTCTCAACAAACAGTATACCGAGGAAGAATATAAAGAACTAGTTCCTAAAATAAAAAAGCACATGGCCGAAATGCCTTTTAAAGACAAAACAGGAAAAATCTACAAATACGGAGAGTTTTTTCCAGCCGAGATGTCTCCCTTCGGCTACAACGAAACGATTGCCAACGAATATCAACTGCTGACAAAAGAAGAAGCAATAAAGCAAGGATTCACTTGGTATAAAAAACCAGAGAGTGAATATAAATCAACTACAAAAGCAAATGATCTTCCTGATCACATCAAAGGCGTAGACGAGAGCATTTTGGATAAGGTGATTGAGTGTGCTCGAGAAAATGAAGAAAAAGAAGAATGTCGAGGTTCGGGAGTCTTCAAGATGATTCCAGCTGAATTGGATTTTTATAAGAAGCAGAATATTTCTCTGCCAAGACTTTGTCCTGACTGTCGTCATTTCGAAAGGATTAAACAGAGAAATCCAATGATTTTGCATGAAAGGAAATGCATGTGCCAGGGAGAAAAAGATGAGACTAAAACTTATCAAAACCAAGCTCAGAAGCACTTAGATCATGCTAAAAACAAGCCATGTCCTAATAAGTTTCAAACGACTTATGCCCCAGATAGGAAGGAGATTGTGTATTGTAAAGGTTGCTATCAGAAAGAAGTTGAATAGAAATTACGAATTATGAATTAAGAATTACGAATTATGTATAGCCCAAAAATCAAACAATGCCAAAATTGTCAATCATCTTTCACTATCGACGCTTCAGACTTTGAATTCTATGAAAAGATCGAAGTTCCAGAACCGACTTTTTGTCCGGAGTGTCGGATGATCAGACGCTTATCTTTTAGAAATGAAAGAAATTTTTTTAAGCGGAAAGACGATTTAGATGGGAAAGAAATTTTTTCGATGCATCCGCCGAATTCTGAAATAAAAGTATATGACAATAAAAACTGGTGGTCTGATAAATGGGATCCGATGGACTATGGTCGAGATTATGATTTTACCAGATCATTTTTCGAGCAATACGAAGAACTGTTAAAAGATGTTCCGTGGATTAGTCGCTCTGTCCATAATTCGGTTAATTGTGATTATAGTATCAATCTTGGATACTCAAAGAATTGCTATTTCGTTTTTAGTGCCGGTTTTGCTGAGGACTGTGCTTATTGCGATAACATTGATGACTCGAAGGATTGCTTTGATTGCTATTTTCTAAGAAATTGTGAGCTTTGCTACGAAGGTTTTATGCTGAGGGATTGCTACAAGGTATTTTTTTCTTCTTATTGCGATGATTGTCGCGAAATATGGTTTTGCTCCAATTGTGTTGGTTGTTCAGACTGCTTTGGTTGCGTTAATCTTAAGCACAAAAAGTATCATATTTTCAACAAAGCTTATTCAAAGAAAGGATATTTTGAAAAGCTCAAGGAATTTAATATCGATTCTTTCATTAACAAAGAAAAGACAGTAAGTAGGTCAAAAAAATTTTGGCTAACCCACCCAGTTAAATTCCTAAAAGGACGAAAAAATGTTGATGTGTCAGGAGATTATATTTATAACAGCAAGAATACTCTTGACTCATATATGGTTAACCACACCGAAGATTCAAGATATATCCAAATTAGCTTTGCTGAAGGTACCAAAGATTGCTATGACTCATTAATTGTTGGCAGAATCGCCTCCTTGATTTATGAGTGTGCTATGGGCGGCATGCAATTAAATAATTTGAAATTCTGTTTTGAATGTTGGCCAGATTGTCGCAGCATGGAATATTGTTCTCATTGTCATTCTTCTTCAGATCTTTTTGCTTGCATTGGTCTTCGAAAAAAGCAGTATTGCATATTCAACAAACAATATTCAAAAGAGGAATATGAAGCATTAGTGCCCAAGATAAAAAAGCAGATGATGAAAATCCCTTTCACTGACAAAAGAGGAAATGTCTACAAATATGGCGAGTTTTTCCCGCCAGAAATATTCCCATTTTTCTATAACCACACTCTGGCCAATGAATATTTTCCTCTCACCAAAGAAGAAGCGGAAAAGCAAGGGTATGCTTGGAGCGGAAAAACCAAAGGAGAATATGAATCAACACTGCAAGCCAATGATTTGCCTGATACCATTGAGGATGTGAATGATGGCATATTGAATGAAGCGATCGAATGTGCTAATAAAGTCAGGGGTGAATGCCATAGCTCTGGTGTTTTCAAGATTGTTCCCATGGAATTAGATTTCTATCGAAAACATGACTTGCCTTTGCCCAGGCTTTGTCCCGATTGCCGACACTATGCCAGAGTTGCTCAAAGAAATCCCATCAAACTGAACAAGAGAAAATGCATGTGCGGTGGAAAATCTGATCAGACTAACATCTATCAAAATCAGATGAGGCATTCTCATAAAGATCAACCTTGTCAGAATTCATTTCAGACAACTTATACTCCGGACAGGGAAGAAATTGTCTATTGTGAAGACTGCTATCAGAAAGAGGTAGAGTAAATTATTCTAATTGACCTAATTGTTCTAATTACTCTAAAAGAAGAAGGGCGATGAGCGAAGCTAAAACTGAAAACTGTCAAAACTGTAAATCCGAGTTTACTATCGAACCGGAAGATTTTGAATATTATAAAAAGATCGAAGTTCCAGAACCAACTTTTTGTCCAGAGTGTCGGATGCAGAGAAGAATGGCCTGGAGAAAAGAAAATCTGATTTTCTACAAGAGAAAATGTGAGGCCACGGGAAAAAATTTAATCAGTATTTACAATCCCAAAAGCCCTATCAAGGTCTACGATCAAGAGTATTGGTTTTCAGACAAGTGGGACCCGATGGACCACGGAGAAGATTATGATTTTGACAAACCATTTTTTGAACAATTCAAAGAGCTGCTTCACAATGTGCCTGAGCCAGCAACCATCAATGATGATGCAGTGGAAAGTGATTATTGTAATGATTGCAACGCCGTTAAGGGATGCTACTTAACCACTAACTCGGGCTATGCGGAGAATCTAGTTTTTTGCAACCGATCGGTCGATTGCAAAGACTCACTGGATATGTATGTGATCAACAAATCGGAACTTTGCTACCAAACACTCTATTGTTTAAATTCATATAAGCTGTTTTTTAGTAGTCATTGTGATTCTTGTGTTGAGTCATATTTTCTCTACGACTGTCGTAATTGCGAACACTGTTTTGGTTGCACTAATCTTAAACACAAAAGATATCATATCTTCAATAAGCCTTATTCAAAAAAGGAATATTTTGAAAAACTAAAAGAGTTTAATTTAGGTAGCTTCAAAAGCTTAATGAAATATCAAGGAAAACTTCAACAAATGCGACTCAAAGCTGTTCATCGATATGCCAATATCATCAAATCAACCAACTCAACTGGTGATGAGATCGGGAACTCAAAAAATTGTCAGCACTGTTTTGATGTCAAAGATTGTGAAGATCTGAAATACGCAAACTGGGCCGGTTTTGGCTATCCATTAAAAGACTCATATGATTGTGGACCGGGTGCGGCAATGACAGAGCTAGCCTATGAAGTAGTCAACACGGGCTTGGGTGGAACCAAAAACATGTTCGTAGTCGTGTCCTGGTATAACCATGCTACGGAATATTCCTATAACTGTCGTAATTCAGGAAACCTTTTCGGGTGTGTGGGATTGAGGAGCAAAAATTATTGTATTCTTAACAAGCAATGTTCTAAGGAAGAGTACGAAGAATTGATTCCTAAAATCAAACAACACATGAAAGACACTCCCTATACTGATAAAAAGAGCAATGTCTATACCTACGGAGAGTTTTTCCCAATTGAAATGTCACCGTTTAGTTATGATGAAACAATTGCTCAAGAACAGTTTTTTTTAAACAGGGAAGAGGTAGAGAAAAATCATTACCCGAACTTTGATCGACCTAAAAACGAGTATGAACCTACTGTGAGAGCCAGTGAATTGTCAGATAATATCAAAGACGTAAAAGATTCAATATTAGATGAAGTCATTGGATGTGCTCATGCTTCGGATGAGTGCTTGGGCTCGGGAGTTTTCAGGCTGATTCCTCAGGAGTTGAAATTCTATAAAAAACACAACCTGCCGCTCCCTAGACTCTGCCCAGTTTGTCGTCACCATAAAAGAACCAAGCAAAGAAATCCAATGAAACTTCACGAGAGAAAATGTATGTGTGAAGGCGAACACTCGGAGGATAAAACATATACCAACGTGGCCAAGAAACACTCTTCTCATTCGAAAGATCAATCTTGTCCCAATAAGTTTCAAACGACCTATGCTTCTGATCGGAAGGAAGTAATATATTGCGAGGATTGTTATCAGAAAGAGGTAGAGTAAATTATTCTAATTGACCTAATTGTTCTAATTACTCTAAAAGAAGAAGGGTGATGAGCGAAGCTAAAACTAAAAACTGTCAAAACTGTAATAATGAATTTCGGATTGAGCCGGAAGATTTTGAGTTTTATGAAAAGATGAAGGTTCCGGAGCCAACGTTCTGTCCAGATTGTCGAATTCAAAGAAGACTGATCTACTGGAATGATCTGAAACTCTACAAAGGAAGAGACTGTTTTTCTGGAGAGGAAATTTTTACGGAATTTTCTCCCGTTTCTCCCCAGAAATATTGTGACAAAGACTTTTATAATTCGGATAAATGGGATCCGATGGATTATGCAAGAGAATATAATTTTGATAGACCTTTTTTCGAGCAGATGAAGGAAATGAGCTTTGAAGTTCCTCGGCCAAATTTCACTGGAATCAACATGATCAACTGTGACTATTGTAAAAATGTTGGAGATGTTAAAAACTGCTATATGACTTTTTCAGCAATGGAAGCAGAAAATTGTTATTATTGCTATCGAGTCCACAATTCAAAAGATTCAGTCGATTGTATGCACTTGAATGACTCGGAACTATGCCATCAGACTTTTATGACCTTCGGTTGTTACAAGGCATATTTTTCTGCTCATTGCCAAGACTGTCGAGAAATATTTTTTTGTCAAAACTGTATCAATTGTTCGAATTGTTTTGGTTGTACTAACCTTAAACACAAAAAGTATTATATTTTTAACAAAGCTTATTCAAAAAAAGAATACTTTGAAAAATTAAAAGAACTTAACGTTGATAGCTATAAAATAGTTGAACAGATAAAAACAAAAACTACAAAGCAGCATCTCAAATATCCCAAGAAATTTGTTTTTGGAAAACACAATGTCAATACAATCGGTGAATATATCGACAACTCAAAAAATGTTTTTGATTCCTATAGCATCAGAAACGGAGAAGATTTGAAGTTTTGTCAGTTTTTGGATACTAAGTACTTCAAAAGTGACACCTATGATTCAGCGGGTTATGGGGTTGATATGCAAAATATTTATGAGTGTTTTGCTGTAGGCGGGGGAGTACATAACTTAAAATTCTGTTGGCACTGTTTTGATCACAGTACTGATTCAGAATACTCGATAAATTGTGAATCGTCTTCCGACGTCTTCGGCTGTGTTGCTTTGCGTCACAAACAATACTGTATTCTCAATAAGCAGTACTCTAAAGAAGATTATGAAAAAATGATCCCAAGAATTAAAAAGCACATGGATGATATGCCCCACACTGATTCCCAGGGGAATGTTTATAAGTATGGAGAATTCTTTCCACCGGAAATGTCTCCTTTCATCTATAATGAAACCATCGCAAATGAATTTTTTCCTCTAGCTAAAGAAGAGGCTCTCAAACAAGGTTATACTTGGTACGACAAGTCGAAAAATGAATATAAACCAACTATTAAAGCTCAAGATCTACCTGACCATATCAAAGAAGTGAAAAATAGTATTTTAGATGAAGTGATAGAATGTGATAATGAGATCGATAATAAATGTCACAGCTCAGGGGTTTTTAAGATTGTCTCGGCTGAATTAAAATTCTATCAGAAATATGACTTGCCATTGCCAAGACTCTGTCCAGAATGTCGTCACCATGAAAGAATCAAACTAAGAAATCCCATGAAGCTTTATGAGCGAGGGTGTATGTGCGAAGGAGAGCATTCAAAAGATAAGATTTATACAAACGTCGCAAAGAAACATTCATCTCACACTGAAGATCAACCGTGTCCAAATAAATTTCAGACTACTTATTCACCAGAAAGGAAGGAAATAATATATTGTGAGGATTGTTATCAGAGAGAGACGGAGTGACATCCTGCAAGAATGTCATCCCGGATTTGATCCGGGATCCAGAAAAGATAAATAACTAGACCCCGGCTCGGAGGCCGGGGTGACAAAATACTACCATTTAAATGGTAGTATTTTGGTTGGAAAGATAAATGATTTAAATTTTTAGTTCTGTCTGGCCAGGACGACGGCTGTAATTGACTTAGGATTCAATTTTTTGATCTCCTTGGCGCATTCGAGGATTGTTGATCCGGTGGTGCAAATGTCATCAACAATCAAAACATTTTTACCCGAAAGATCCCTGGTAGAATTAATTGAAAAAGCATCTCTTAGGTTTTTTTGTCGCTCTTGATAGTTTTTTACTTTCATTTGCGGGGAAGTGTAACGATTTCTTTTGATTAATTCATTCTCCACGGGAACCCCAAGGCCAGGAATGATAATCTCCGAAACTTCTTGGGCTAGGAGTTCTGACTGATTAAACCCTCGCCAGCGAAGTCTCCTTCGATGAAGAGGCACAGGAACAATCACATCCGGCACGGGCAAATGATTCTTTTCAAAGCCCCGACACATCAATTGTCCAAGAGGTTTAGCTAAATCCTGAACGAATTTATATTTAAAAAAATGAATCGCTCGAGAAAGCAATTTATCTTGATAGTCGGAAACTACGACTAAACTATTGATGGGGGAAGATTGTCTCTTTTTACACAAGTGGCAAACTTTTCCTGAGGGCATGATGGTTCGTTCGCAAATGGGACAAACCTGAACGGTTAATGTCTTAATCTTCTTAAAACAAGAATCACAAATGATTTCATTTCCTTTGTGACACCCAAGACAAGAAGTAGGGAATAATAAATCTAATATAAAGCTATCTAAGAGATGGGTTTTTTCTTTTAGTTTTATCATTAGCCTTAATGAGCAACAACTTTGTCTTTTTCTAGTTTTAGTTTTATTGAATCAACCTTTTTTCTTCCTAAGAGTTTTTTAGCAATTTCCGGCTCAACTTGATCTTGAATACTTTTGCGAACTAGTCGAGCACCCTGTTTGGGATCAAGGCTTTGCTCGGAAAGATTTTTCACCACAGGAACATGAATAGCTAATTTGATATTTTTTTCCTTCAATCGGTCTTCTAATTTGTTGAGCTCTTGAACAACAATTTTTTCAATATCCTTTTTTGTCAAAGAATTAAAGATCAACGTGTTATCCAATCGGTTGATTAATTCCGGAGCAAGATATTCTTTAAGTTGCTGTGAAATCACATCTTCAACTTCCTCTTTGGCAATCTTAGCTTTTCTGGGTCCAGCCTCAAAGCCCAACTGCGAGATTTGATCCAATTCTTGAGTTCCAATGTTGGAAGTGAGAATGACAACAGTATTGCGAAAGTTAATCAATCTTCCTTTGGAATCGACCAACTCTCCATCTTCAAGAATTTGCAGCAAGACATTAAGCACCGAACTCTCTGCTTTTTCAATTTCGTCAAAAAGCACAACGCTATAGGGATTTTTTCGGATTTTATCAGTGAGTTCACCGCTTTCTTCATAACCAACATATCCAGCGGGTGCACCCAGAAGGCGAGAAATAGTGTGTTTTTCACCAAATTCGCTCATGTTCAACTGAATCAATGAGCTTTGCTTTTGGGGCGAAATGGCATCGGCCAGAAGTTTGGCTGACATTGTTTTGCCCACTCCGGTTGGACCAATAAATAGAAAAGAACCTAGTGGTCGATTAGGATTGGAGATGCCACTGATTTGGCGAATTACAGTTTTGGAAATTTCTTTGCGGACATGATTTTGTCCAATCAGACTTTCTTTTAAGACGGCGTCAACATTGTTGGCAATAGCTCGATCTTTTTGTGAAAGCAGCTCCTCAGGAATGTTGGCCATCGAAGAAAGGGTACCTTGAATATCTTTTTCGGCCACGGTGATGGGGTGAACTCTTTCAAAATTATGCAATTTCTTTTTTAACGCATCCATTTTGTCGCCCAGAGTCTTCTCTTGCTGCCTGGCTTGAATAGCTTCTTCATAACGATCAGACATAACCATTTCTTCTTTTCTTTGAATAATCCGATCATATTCTTTCTCTGCTTCTTTGAATTCATAGTAGAGCTGATTATCTGAAACTTGGCTGCGCAGTCGAGCAGCAGTCTCGTCAATCAAATCGATAGCGCTATCGGGTAAAAAACGATCAAAGACATAACGTTTAGCCAAACTAGCAGCCACTGAACTAGCTTCTTTTTCAATCGTCACATTATGATATTGCTCGTAATAAGGCTTAATTCCTTCAAGAATTTTCACTGTTTCATCTATCGTTGGTTCATCGATTTGAATAGGCTGAAATCGTCGCTCTAGAGCAGCATCTTTTTCAATATGCTTGTGATATTCTTCATGAGTGGTGGCGCCAATTACTTGAATCTCACCTCGAGAAAGAGCTGGCTTTAAGAGGTTGGCCGCATCCATTCCACCCACAGCGTTGCCGGCGCCAACCAAATTGTGAATCTCGTCGATGAATAAAATTACATTTTTATCTTTCTTGGCTTCAGTGATAACTTCTTTGAGACGGGCTTCAAATTCACCGCGAAAGGTGGTTCCAGCCACTAACAAACCAAGATCTAGACTTAGAATTTTTTTCCCATTCAAATAATAGGGCGCTTTGCCTTGTTTGATTTTCTGAGCTAGACCTTCAACAATGGCTGTTTTTCCCACGCCTGGATCGCCCACTAGCACAGGGTTATTCTTCATTTTTCTGCCTAAGACATGGGAGATTCTCTCCAGTTCTTTTTTGCGTCCCACTAAAATGAAATCCTGAGGTTGCTGGCTTAAATCCGTGCTATAGCTTCCCAGACCAGATTTTTTTTCATTTCCCTTGAGATGAGGAGCAGAGAAAAAATTATCAATCATAGAGTGAATTTCACCGAACATTTCACCTGAAGATTGACCGCTCCCTTTTTCAATGTCGAAAATATCATCCATGGGAACATCTTGTTTCATTTTCATTCGACTATTCTTGAGGATGCTTTTTTCATTTTTGGGGTGGCTCAAATATCCCCACACCAGATGTTCTGTGCCGATATAATTGCTAGTAGTAGCTAAAGTTATTTTGGTTGCCTGATGAATCATTTCAGAAGCGGTAAGCTTATTTTTGGAAAAAGTGACTTCTTTGTTATCCTCAAGAGATTGAATAATCATCCGGCCAAAACATCCTCTTTTTTGTCTTATCTCTTCAACTAAAAAAAATGCGTCTATCGTTTTTAGATTTTTTTGTTTGGTTTTGTTTTTTACTTGCTCAATTGCTTGACGAGCATTTTTGCTGAATCGCTTGTGCATTTTTATAGCAATGTTAAAATTAGTTAAAGCTTTTTGAAGAATAGCATAAACACGTTTTTTTTCAATCCTCCTTAGTTCCGAGTGCTCGGAACTAAGGAGGGCAGGCTTGTAGTGAACACCCATGGGTGTTCACTACTTAGGACCTAATTTTTCTTCTTACTTAACAAACCTGTGAAATTGAGAATCTAGAGCTTACTTTGGGGTTAATGTCTATTAAAATCAAGGGTTTTTTTGGTTCGACAACAGGTTGATGTTGATTTAAAATAGTTGTATAATACTATTAAGCATTTAGAAACTGTTTTAAAAGTCCGTTTTCTGCTGCCTGCCCGCTTTGTAATGCCAATGATATTTCTATCTGACATAGGTTATAGTACGTTTTCCTACATTCAGGTAAAACAGTCATAAGCACAAAGCATTGCAGGCGGGCAAGTTCCAGATTCCGGCTGCAAATTATTCATCACTCGTCGATGGATACTCCGTATACACCTATTCACACTTCATTCAGTGTTCATTCTTCACAATTTTCGCTCGGAATCTAAAACTTTCGCGACGAAAAAAACTTTTTAAATAGTTTCTTAGTTATACAGAAGACAGGTCAAAAAATTTCTGATAATAGAAAATATAAACAAAAAATAAATTGCTCATTGATTTACAGCTGTTGCTGTAGATGTTGTGGCTTAGAAAAATAAAAACAAAAGAATGAAGGATAAGCTTAATAAAGCAAGCAGTATTGAACAAGAAATACAAAAAATAAAGAAATTTTTCAGCGGAGGCCTTTTTAAGAAAAGGGTGAAGAGTGCAGTGGGAGTGGATATTGGAAATCGCAGTGTGAAGATTGTTGAACTTGAGAAAAAGAGTAACCACATTGAACTAAAAAATTATGCCATTGGAAAAATTAAGCAAGACCTGTTGAAAGCAGGGACCACTGGTGTGATCAGCAATCAAACAGGGGATGTCATTGCTAAAATGCTAAACGAGGCTGGAATAAAAACAAAAAGTGTCAACGTTTCAATTCCAAGTTTTGCTTCTTTAGTTTCGGTTATTGAACTGCCATTGATGTCTAATTCGGAAATCGATCAAGTCATTCGGGCCGAAGCTCCGAAGTACATTCCAGTCAAATTGAGCGAAGTCGTTTATGACTGGGAAATTATTTATGATCCTAGAAAGAAAGAAGAGTCTGCCGAAAAGAAGAAAGAAAAAAGCGGAAAAGGGAAAATTCTAAGCAATGGCAATGAGGCGCTAGATGGCAAATTTAAAATTTTGATTGTGGCCATTATGAAGGAGATAAGTGACCGATATGAAAAAGTCTTAGTTTCACATGATCTGGCTATCGATGCACTGGAAATAGATTCTTTTTCACTGGTCCGTTCCTTGGTGGGGAATGACGGAGGCTGTTATCTGATTTTAGATATTGGACATAAGGTTTGTAATATTTTGGTGGTCTCAGAAAGTAGCATTTTGAATAATCGGTCAATTGATGTTGCTGGAGCTCGCATGACCAGGGTGATTGAGCGGGGTATGGGCTTGGATCAACAAAGGGCAGAGCAGGTCAAAATAGAACAAGGTGTGAATTTATCGTCTAATACCGGCCCGGGTAATCTTTTGGCGCCCACGCTGGGATTGATAACTGATGAGACTAAAAAAACCATTGAAATATTAAACAAAGATTATCCTCATCTTCAGGTTAAAAATGTGATCTTGACGGGAGGAGGTTCCAGAATGATTGGGCTGAAAGAATTTATTGAAAAGGAAGTGGGTATTTCAACAATCATGGGCAATCCATTGGCAAAAGTAAAATATCCAAAAGAAATTGAAAAAGTTGTCAAAAACCATGATCCCTTTTTCGCAGTAGCAGTGGGGTTGGCCATGCTTAACTTTGAAGAACAATAAGATTAGCTGGGAAGCAATTCCAAGATAAAAAATAAAACAAAAAAATGAAAAAAATGAACCTCAAGGCAAAGAATGTGGTGAGTGCCAAAAAGGAAAGAAGTTCCAGCAAATCTTTGGTGGTTGGTGTTGTTGTGCTAGCAGTCAGTTTGAGTATTTATGGCTTAATTTTCTTTTTAAACAAAAGCAAGGAAAGCGATTTGAAAAATGCTCAAGCCAACATTGAAAAAACTAAAGCCGAAATGGATAGCGATGCCTATAGAGAACTTTATGATTTTCAAAGCCGGCTTTTCGAGCTGGAAGACTTGATCTCTTTTCGCATACTTGGCGCAGCCTATCTTGATCGAATATCTGAGTATACCCTTCCGTTTACCCATTTTGTTGATATTGCCGAAGTTATTGAAGTGAAAAACAGGAGAGGTATCAATGTCACAGCAAACATGATCATTTATGAACTGAGAGACGGACAAAAAATTTATAATCAAGAAATGGTTGCTCGGCAAATGGACGCGTTCAGCAAAATGAAGGGAGTGAAGGAGTTGGCTCTCATTGAAAGCAATCCAGATGAAAATGGAATGGGAATCAGAGTGAGCTTCTTTATTGAAGACGAAAAAGCTGATTTGATCAATTCAAAAAAAGAAGAGCAATAAGAAATAAAAAGACACTCTAAAATATAAAAACAAAAAATGAAAGCAAAAATTTTATTCTTTCCCCTCTCAATCGTCCTAGCACTAGTCATTTTTATTTGGATGACTAAACCGGCCTGGGAAGAGCATAAGTTAAAAAAAGCGGAACTTGAAAATCTCAGGAAAGAAAAACAAGAATTTCAAAAGGGACTATCCTCATTGAAAAATGCTCGTAGTGACTATGATGTTCTTGATGATGAAACCCGAAATCTTATTAATGCAGCAATTCCCACCGACAGAAACGATGATGATCTGGTTGGAGAAATCCACAGAAATTCGCTTCAAAGCGGAGTCTATATCTCTGGAATCAGCTTATCCGAAGAAAAGGATATTCAGTCTGAATGTGAGAAAGAAAATAATGAGAAGAAGAAAAAAGACGGAGCGGCTGCCTATTGTCCTCCAGTTAAAATATCGGTGCAAGCTGACATCGAAGTCATCGGCGAGTACTATCGAATAAAAGACTTCTTTAAGAAATTGGAGACTCAAAACAGGCTGACATCATTGATTGACTACGATATAGAAAAGGGTGATTCGGTGAATGCTCCAGAAGACACTCCTGAACGTGAATCAACACTAGTTCAAGCAAAAACCTCGTTTAAAATTTTTAATAAAACCAAAGATGATCAGGTCAAGCTCTCCAAACTTAGCAGCTCGGATGCGGTTCTAAAAAGTCTCCTCAAAGGATCAATTAACATGAATGCCATTGAAATGTTTAAGGATGAAATAACCAAAGAACATTTCTATCCGGTCACTTCTGAAGGAGTAGGAAAGCTGGATCTATTCTTATAAATCTTCCCAGAGAAACAAAAAATAATATATCGCCATGAATAAAGATAAAAAGAAAACTGAGGAATCCATTAATTGGGAAAAAGTAGAAATAGATGAAGAAATCACTTCACTGATTTCAGTAGAGTCACTGGAAAAATATCGGTTCATTCCTTTTAAAATCGAAAAGGGTGTTATTAGCATCGCTATTGTCGATGACCAAGATCTGAATTCCCAAAATGCTCTGACATTTTTTGCCAGACGCAATAAGAAAAAAGCCAAACTGTTTCAAGTGACTGAAGATGAATTTCAAACTTTGCTGAGAAAGATCAAAGATCCCTCTTCAAAAATAAAAGAAGCTTTGAGCGATTATGAAGTGAAAGCCAAGGTCGAAGGGGAGGAACTATCAAGGAAGACTAGAAGAAAAAGAGCTCGCATTGGTGTTTTAAAAGATGCGCCGGTGGCAAAAATGGTTGAAGTGATCATAAAGAACGCCATTGATGGCGATGCTAGCGATATTCACGTTGAACCACTAGATGAAAACGTGAGAGTAAGGTACAGAGTTGACGGAGTGCTCTATAATAGCATCACTTTGCCCAAAAAAATCGGTCCAGCCATTGTTTCAAGAATAAAAATCCTATCCAATCTAAAGATTGACGAAAAGAGAAAGCCTCAAGATGGGCGCTTTCGAATAAACGATCTCGGAAGGACAATTGATTTTCGTGTTTCTTCGCTTCCAACCTCGCATGGAGAAAAGGTGGTGATGCGTATTCTTGATACAAAAGCTGGTCTTGTTGAACTAAAAAAACTGGGTATTTCCGGCAGAGAAAAAGAGGTCTTAGAAAAGGTGATTCAAGAACCACATGGAATCATCTTGGTAACTGGTCCAACGGGAAGCGGAAAGTCGACTACTCTTTATTCTGTATTGAGAATCTTGAATAAAATCGGAGTGAATATTGTGACGTTGGAAGATCCGGTAGAATATGTGTTGGAAGGAGTGAATCAAAGCCAGGTGAGACCGGAAATTGAATATACTTTTGCTTCGGGACTGAGAAGCATTCTTCGCCAAGACCCAGATATTATTATGGTGGGCGAGATTCGTGATGAAGAAACAGCCGAGCTGGCCATTCATGCAGCTTTAACGGGTCACCTGGTTCTCTCGACTTTGCACACCAATTCAGCAGTGGGTGCAGTAGCTCGTTTGGTTGATATGGGAATTCAGCCTTTTCTTCTGGCTTCTTCTTTGAAATTGCTCATGGCTCAACGACTAGTGCGTAGAATTTGCTCGGAATGTAAAGAAGAAGTAAAGGATATCTCAAAAGACGCTACTGAAATGATTAAGAAAGAATTAAAACTTACGGATCCAGAGATTCTCAAAAAGAAAATGGAAATCGAGAGCTTGGATCAATTAAAAATACAAGCTTATCGAGGAAAGGGCTGCGGTCACTGTCAGAAATCGGGCATGAAGGGAAGAATGGGAATTTTCGAAGTCATAGAGGTCAATGAAGAAATTAATAAATTGATTGGTGATGATTCTCGAGAAAGAGCAATTGAAGAAGCAGCCAAGAGAGACGGCTATACAACCATGAAGCAGGATGGTATAATCAAGGTGCTTAAGGGTCTAACTACCATTGAAGAAGTTCAAAGAGTGACTGAGGATGAAAGCGAGGAGGAAGTAATTGAAGCTAAAGGGGGAGAATAAAGTGTGAAAAATAAACAGTAAAAACCAAAATGACTGATGAAAAATTGAAACATGTTTTGATCGTGGAAGACGATCGGTTTATTGCCGAAGTGTATACGACCAAGCTTGTCTCGGAGGGTTTTGACGTGGTGGTAGCAGAAGATGGAACAGAAGCTTTGCAAAAAATTGAAAAAAAGCTGCCTAATCTGGTGTTACTTGATCTGTTAATGCCTAAAATGAATGGAATAGAGGTGTTGGAAAAGATTAACAAAGATTCCAGGTTCGGATCCATTAGGGTAGTGGTGCTCACCAATGCCAGCGAAAAAGATTATATATCTCAAGCGATGAAATTGGGAGCTAGTGATTATTTGATTAAATCAAACTTTACTCCCGATGAAGTAGTGGAAAGAATTAAAGATAAATTAAAATAAAACAAAAATACCCCAGTTGAATAGCGCGACTTCGTCACGATTCAACGGGACAAGCAAAATGAAAGAAAGCCAGCTTGATCAAAAGCTGAAGAAATATTTAGCTTACGTTGTTCAAAATGATGGATCAGATTTGCATCTTTCAGCTGGTGAGCATCCTATCGTGAGAGTTGATAGTGATCTGCATCGACTGGAAAAAGAAAGCATCATCTCTCAAGATGATATGGTGGCTTTATCGAAAAGCATTCTCAATGAAATCCAATTGGAAAAACTAAAGAACAACAAAGACGTGGATTTCTCGATAACCACAGAATCCGGGGATCGATATCGAGCCAATATGTATCATCAAAATGGAAAATTGAGCCTGGCTTTGAGGTTCATCCCCAAGGAGATCAGATCTCTCGGAGAGTTGGGATTGCCAGAGCATCTTTATGATTTCACTAAAAAAAGCCAAGGATTATTCTTGATAACTGGCCCAGTCGGTCACGGAAAAACAACAACTTTAGCGTCTTTGGTTGATCACATTAATCACAATAGTAAGAATCACATTGTCACCATTGAAGATCCTATTGAGTACATTCACGAATCGGACCAATGCTTGATTGACCAAAGAGAAGTGCACAAGGATGCAATTGATTTTAACTCCGCTCTGGTAGCCTGTTTTCGCGAAGATGCAGACGTGATTCTGTTGGGTGAAATGCGAGATTTGGAAACAATTTCAACGGCCATCACAGCGGCAGAGACCGGGCATCTGATCTTGGGAACGCTTCACACCAACGATTCAGTTCAAACAGTGGATCGAATCATTGATATTTTTCCCGCCTATCAACAAAATCAGATCAGGGCTCAGCTAGCCAATGTTCTCGTAGGAGTTGTGTCGCAAAGACTCTTGAGAAAGGTGGGAGGAGGAAGAGCTCCGGCTATCGAAGTTTTAATAAAAAACACAGCCGTTGAAAACCTCATCCGACAAAATCAAACCCATCAAATCGGTGTCACCATTGAAACTTCTTTGGAAGAAGGCATGATCAGCATCAATCGATCTTTGGCCATGATGGTTAAGGAAGGAATGGTGACTCTTGAAGAGGCAGAATCATATGCTACCGATCCAAATTCATTTAAGATGATTTTAGAGGGACTATAAGATGAAATTTAAATATAAGGCACAAAATAAAAAAGGAGAAGTTCAGAAAGGAGTGGTCGAAGCAGTTTCTAGAAAATCAGCCGCTGAGCTATTGTTTCGGAACGGTCTATCGATCATTAGTTTAAATGAAAGCAAAGAAATTCCCATTATTTCATCAGTTTTGAGACTTTGGGAAGGTGTGCGGCCAAAAGAGTTTGTTATTTTTTCTCGCCAGTTGGCTACTCTGGTTGATTCCAGAGTACCGCTGTTGATGTCACTTCAATCAATTGCTAACCAAAACGAAAATAAATATTTCGCTCTTAAAATAAGCTCCATCATGGTTGATATCGATGGGGGGATGTCTCTTTCGGAAGCTATGGCTAAACATCCAGAAACTTTTTCCAAATTTTATGTCAACATGGTCAAAGCAGGGGAAGCTTCAGGAACGTTGCAAAGAGCATTGAATGACTTGGCTGACAATATTGAAAAAAACTATGAACTGACTTCAAAATTGAGAGGAGCCATGTATTATCCCGGGTTTATTTTGGGAGCAATGATTGCCGTGGGATTCTTGGTGATGACTTTCGTAATGCCCAAGTTGTTGGTGATTCTGGTAGAAGCAGAAGTTCAGTTGCCAATTCAGACAAGAGTTTTAATAGCTACTAGCAATTTTTTGGCTAGTTATTGGTGGGCAGTGTTGATTGTAGCAGTTGCTGGAATATTTGGACTAACGTATTATTTAAAAACAGACGATGGAAAAAGAGAATATGATCAGATCATTCTTAAAATTCCAGTGGTTAGCAAAATTTTACATGACGTCTACATCGCTCGATTTTCTGAAAACTTAGCTACGTTAATTAAAAGTGGTCTGCCCATCACCACATCGCTCTTGATCACTTCAGATGTGGTGGGGAACGAAGTTTATCGTGAAATTATTCGAGAAGCAGCAGAAGAAATTAAAAAAGGCGGTGCCATTGCCGATGTGCTGGATCGAAATGAAGTTATTCCTCCAGTAGTAGTGCAGATGGTTCAAGTGGGCGAGCAAACCGGAAGAATTGATTTTACTCTGGCTAAGGTGACTGATTTTTATACCAAAGAAGCTGATCGCATGGTGAAAAACTTCTCCTCTCTGATTGAACCGATTTTGATGGTCGTTTTAGCTATTGGTGTGGGAATTCTGGTTTCAGCGGTGCTGCTTCCAATCTATCAAGCGGCAACATCGATTAAGTAGCTTAGTATGATTACAGATTGGTACAAATATACAGATATATAAATCATCGAAATTAAATCAGGTTTTCCAGGCAAACAAGAGGTATTATTATAAATCCAGTGAGATGAAGGGAGAGAAAAGTCTAATTTATGAAGAAGAAAGCTATCAAATAATTGAGATTTTGTATGATGTGTATAATGATTTAGGTTTTGGACATAAAGAAAAATTATATCAAAAAGCCATAGCGAAAGAGTTTGAAAATAATAACATTCTGTTTAGACAGCAGCTGAGAGCCAATATAGAATATAAAAAAGAAAAGATAGACGTATATATTTTAGATTTTTTGGTTTTTGAAAAGATTGTTATTGGACTAAAGCAAGGTAGATATTTTTCCAGAAAAGATATAACGCAGCTTTTTTCCTATTTGAAAGCTACCGGTTTGAAGTTAGGCTTATTGGCTTATTTTACCGAAGAAGGAATTAAGATAAAAAGGATAATGGATTTAAAGTGAATATTAAAATAATCTGTATATCTGTAAAAATTTGTAATCAATAAAAAAACTAGAAAGTGAGGTGAAGATATGAGAAAAATAAACAAAAAAGGTTTTACTTTGGTCGAGCTGCTCTTGGTGATTGCCATTATTGGAATTTTGGCAGCGGTGCTTTTCGTGTCTTTGGGAAAGCAGCGTGAAAGAGCTAGGATGACTACTTTCAAGGAGAATATGAGAGGTTTAGTTACTGCGGCAACAGCTTGTCACGATGCAGGAGGAACAGTTTTAGCAGTTCAAGGTGCAGCCGTTTGTAACCCAGCTAATAATATAGGGAATATTCCAAATATAGCTGATTGTGATGGAAGTGGTGACATCCCGGCTGTTAGCTTCACTATTGCTAATGAAGATGCAGATAGCTGGACTTACGCGGCTACTTGCACAACTTCTGCGGCAGCGACTAACTGCGTTGCCTCTTGTGACGTGAACGGATGTGTTTTTGCTGATTGTGAATAATTATGCTTGACATTTCAACTGCTAAGTTTTTGGACAAGCGCTAGCGGTCCAAAAACTTAGTGTTGGGCGGTTAAAGTTTAGGGATCAAAAATGAAAATATATAAAAAAACAACATTTGTCAGCCTACGAGGTTTTACTTTGGTCGAGCTGCTCTTGGTGATTGCCATTATTGGAATTTTGGCCGGGACTCTGATGGTGGGGCTGGGGAGCCAAAGGCAAAGAACCAGAACAATTGCTTCTATGGAATCGGCTAATAGCGCGTTAGTTTATGCAATTGATTGCTATTTGCAAGAAGAAACTATTAGCGACCCATCTGTCGGAGTTGATATTTGCGGAATAACTCCAGTAGCTTGGCCGGGTCTTAATAGCAGTTGCTCTTATTCATCTGCCTATGACAGCGTCAATAATCGATTCCAAATTTCTTGTGATGGAAATTATTATGTTTCCTGTTTTGTAGCTGGTGAGGGCAGGTGCTGTTTGTCTGACGACAGTTATAATTGCAATTAATAAAATAAAGCGGGCTCATGAGAAGCAAGGGTCAAAAAAAAGCCAGGCTAAGAAAAAAATCAGGTTTTACTTTGGTTGAATTGCTTCTGGTCTTGGCAATTATTACTATTTTAGCCGGTATTATATTGGTAACTGTTTCATCTCAAAGAAAAAGGGCCCATCAGGCCAAGGCGATATCTGAATTGTCTGCAGTGATTCAGCCGATATTAATGTGTCGGTCTGATGACGAAACAGTTAACACTCCCCATAGCACTTTGGGCGGAGGCAATATTTGTGGCGCTAACAACAACTATGGAACTTGGCCAGTGCCCCCAACAGCTGGAGGTTTCGAAACCCCCTATGAAGCATCAGACAATGCCGGTTTTGAAGATGGAAATTGGCGCATTTGCATCGATGATGGCGCGGATACTCAAATATGCTGCAATAGCACCTATTCGCGCTGTAAACTGATTGATAATGGCGACTGTACTAACTGTGCCGTGGACACTAATTTAGAATAAAATGTTGCTTATTGCGCTTTTTCTATTTATTTTGGGACTGATTTTTGGAAGTTTTGCTAACGTTGTCATAGATCGGGGTCAGGAGGAAAAAAGCTTTCTAGGCTCTTCGGAGTGCGATCATTGCGGATATAAATTGAAGTGGCATGACAATATTCCGGTGTTGAGCTTTCTTTTTTTAAAAGGAAAGTGTCGGAAATGTAAAAAGAAGATTTCTTGGCAATATCCCATAATTGAAATAGTTTCGGGATTGCTTTTTGTCTTTGTTGGTTGGAGGACCGGAACTCTGGATGGAATTTATGGCTTTGAAAAAACCATGACTCTGAGTTTTTCTTTGACTGTTGCTTTTCTATTTTTGCTTATTTTTGTTTGGGATTTGAAATATATGATCATTCCTGATGGTCTCGTGCTAGGAGGAGTTGTGGTTACAATTATTTATTTAGTTTACCAATATTACATCTCCTCTTGCTCGCTTTTTGATCCAAATTGTTCTTTAAGCTCGAATTTGATTGGGGCACTGATTGTAGGAGGTTTTTTCTATCTCTTGTTTATCATTTCTAGCGGCAAGTGGGTTGGAGGAGGTGATGTGAAACTTGGGCTCTGGCTAGGCCTTCTAATTGGCTGGAAGATGTCTTACTTTTTTTTATTGCTGGCCTATGTTCTTGGAGCTATCGCTGTTCTCCCACTCTTGCTGAGCAAAAAGAAAAACCTCAAATCAAAAATCCCTTTTGGACCATTTTTGATTATCAGCGCGTTTATAATTTTCTTTTTTGGAGAGGTAGTTTTAAATTGGTATCGTAGTATTATTTTTTAATCCTACTTTGTTCCGACGTTACGTCGGGGCTACGAAGGACAAGTTTATTTATCCCACTCAACAGAACTGCGAAATAGGAGTCCCGAACTTGTTCTAGGATTAATACCTATTCATTATATTTTTTTATCAATCTTGAAAGTCAATCAAAACAAAGAAAACAAACAAGCAGGATTTACCCTTGTCGAATTAGCCGTCTCTATTGGGATGATTGTTATTCTTACGGGTGCAATAATTCAAGTTTCTCGATTTTCTGATACTCATAAGAGCCTTACTTTGGCCACCAGCGAGTTAACTGTGGCAATCCGATCAGCTCAAAGTGCTGCTCTTTCAATACCCAAGGGGTTGACCGATGACCACACTCATATTTGTGGTTTTGGTGTTCATATCACCAATGAAGCTATAGAGACAGATCAAAAAAACTATTCAGTCTTTTATACTTTCGTAGACGAGGCAGATTTTCAAGTCAATCTTAATATTTGTCAGGAAGACAACACCTATCATGACTTTGATGACGCCGGCGCATCTAATCGTCAAGAGATAAATATTTATTCTCTTTCGGATGATCTATATTTTGATGATGTTACTGTGGGATCAGGGAGGAGTATTTTTTTCATTGTTCCTTATGGGCAAGTGCGAAACGACGGAGCTTCTCTTGGAGGAGATGTAAACTTCACCATCATTAGCACTGAAGATGCTTCCATGAATAGGAGTGTGACAATTAATAAAACCGGAAAAATCAATTGATATGCTCGGAAAATTTTTAAAAAATCACAAATATAAAACAGGTCAGAAAGGTTTCACATTAATAGAGATGGTTTTGGTAATTATGATCACGGGAACAGTTTTTCTGGCTAGTTATGCATTGTTTGCCAACACTGTTAAACATGATGTTGAAAGTCGCTATGAAATAATTGCAGCTAATCTTGCCCAAGAGGGGGTTGAAATCATCAGAAATATCAGGGATGAAAATTTTCTTAGGTCAATTAATGATGCGTCCTTAGGAATTGAAATTAACGACGGTTTGGATAACACCTGCTATCCCTATATAAGAAGCAACGGAAAACCAATTTGTAACAACGTAACCCGGAACGAATTAATTGAAAAAGAAACTTTGGGCACGGATACCGTATACCAAAATTGTGACTCTGATCCCTGTTCGGAGCAAGAAACTGATTTTAAAAGGTCATGTGCAATAGGGGACATCGTGATAGATCCTACTAGTGGCCTAACTACTCAATTTGCAGTGACATGCACCATCACATGGACTAGCTTTTTTAACCCCAGTATTGCCCGAGAGGTTGCTGCTACCAGTGTCCTAACTAACTGGCAAGAATAAAAATGAAACTATTACCATTACAATTAAAAAAGAATACGAAAAGAAGACACGAGAAATATTCAGAAAAAGGTTTCTCTTTGGTTGAGATCATCGTATCCGTGGGAATCTTCATTGCTATTATTACCGGCGTAGTGATTTTTAGTGTTCGAACAATTGAGGCTCACACCAAATCAAAAGCCATGCAAAATTCGCTGGAAAATGCTCGCTTTGCCATTGAAAGTTTAAGCAAGAAAATTAGAACCAGTCGTGATATTGTTAATGGAGGAGCATTCAGCACCAAGAGTAATGAAGTATTTATTGTTGACAACGTTGATTTTTCAAAACATTGCTATCAATTCAGTAGTGGAAACCTAGAGCCAGCTGAAGTAGCTGAGAGTGATGCGGATTATAGCACGATCAATAACTGTGCTGATTTCGTCAGCGAAGGGATTGCTTTTAGCGACTTGGTAGGCGTAGATGATAAAATAACAGCCACGGGAGGATTTTATATAAAATCGACTGAGCTGGACACGGCTGATCCCAAAAGGGGATTTGTTCGGATAGTAGTTGAAATTGAGTATACTAAATCAGCCAGTACACCAGTATCAGAAAGAGACACCGCCGTAGTCCAATCAGGAGTTTCACTTCGAGATTATGAGGTTATTGGGCGAGATAACTAAAACTAAGTAACACAGGCTAGATTACAATAAAGACTATAAACTCCAAGTCCCTGTTGATGTATCAGTTAAATACTTTGCACAAAAAAAGAAAATAACGTATAATTAAGCCAAGTTTAATCCTACTTCGCCACTGTCGCTCACGAGCGACGTGGCTACGAAGGACAGGCTAGTTGGTCTAATTTCTCGCAGCTTACTGATGAACAAAAGTTCAGAGCTTGCTCCGGAGCTTATGCCAATTGACTAAAATGAAAAATAAAGCAAAAACAAGCCAAGGAGGGTCTGCCTTAGTCTTGACAGTCATTGTTTTAGTGACTGCTTTAGTAATATCCCTGTCCATCTCGGTTATTTCTGTAATGGAACGAAAAATTAGCAGTAAAGCCAGAAATTCAACGCCTGCTTTTCAAGCGGCTGACAGTGGTCTTGATTGGGCGTTGAGAAAGATTAACGACAGTTATGGGCCGGAAACATTGGCTGATGTTTTTCCTGATCCAGATTGCTCATTTGATACGAGCACTGGAGAAATAAACTGCTCTGGAGGAGATGCTCCCAATGTCGATTTTTCTTTGTTCTTTATTGATCGAGATAGTCAGATCATGAGAGATGCAGGTTTATTGGTCAGAAACATCTATGCCATTCGTTCGATTGGAAGATCTGGCCTAAATGAGGAAGAAGTGAATCGGTCCCTTGAGGCCTATGCAGCGCCCAATTGCCCCAATGTTGCTGGGGCAGGCGGATTTGAAACTATTTCAGTAGGTGATTTTTGTGTGCAAAATGATGATAGTCAATCAGAAACGTGGTCAAATGCTTATTTAGATTGTGTAGATTTTAATGGTCGTCTATGTTCGGCTGGGGAATTGTTCGCTGCTTGTGAATCTGGGAGTCTGACATTCAATGATGATGAATGGACAGACACAGTAACGAACACAGGAGAAGCAATAATAGTGAGCGATGATTGCAGTACTTTTGGTGCTGCTAATATGGGGAACACCAATGATTTTCGCTGTTGTTTCAATCGATAATAATTTCAACAAATATTTAACTAAAAACTAGAAAGGACGGTGACAAAATGAAACAAAAACTAAACCAAAAAGGATTTACTCTCGTCGAATTGTTAGTAGTGGTTGCTATCATTGGAATTTTGGCTGCCATCGTATTAGTTAGCCTTAACAGTGCTCGAGATCGAGCAAGAGTAGCTTCGCTTCAGTCAACTATGGCTTCTATTACCACATTGGCTAACCTTTGTATTAACGATGCAGGAAGTGTTAGTGCTCCAACATCTGCTACCGCAGGAGGAGGAGCAATTTGTAGTGATTCAACAATCACAGCAGAAGTTTGGCCAGACCTGAGCGCTGTTCAGGGATTGGAAAATGCTGGGTATCAATACATAACAACTTCTGATGCTACTATTAGTGCTGGCACGGGAGCTCTTCCGGCTGATGCTGTTGTTACCTGTACGGTGTCGACAGGAAGTTGTATACGAAACTAGTTTCGTTATGAATTCTTGATGCGCTATAGCGCATAACGAAACTTCTTAGCAAAAAGAGCTTGAAGGCTCTTTTTGCGTTCCTTTATTACCCATGTAAATCACCCCACTTAGCGGGGTGTGTATTTAGAATGTAACCCTTATCTAAGTCCCGAGGTTTCACCACGAGTACTCGTGGTGAAACCTCTACAAAGATTCATAAATATGCCATTAACAAAACTCAAAGCCCCGCTGAATGAGGCAAGATAAAGCCACCAGTGTGAACTGGTAGTTCGTCATTCAGTTTACAAGAGAGCGTCTTTGAGATATGATGAAACTAGTATCTGGTGTTAAGCATGAGGCTCGAAATGCTTAAGACTTGATGTCTAATTTTTAATAGCGAAAATATGTCATTTGGACTACTCATTTTGATCATCTTGATCATCCTTGGCATTTGGCTAATTGCGGTCTACAATGGCTTGATCAAGCTTCGCAATCGAGTGGATGAAGCTTGGTCGGACATTGAAGTTCAGCTCAAACGACGCTATGACTTGATTCCCAATCTGGTCAGCACAGTGAAAGGATATGCAAAGCATGAGAAAGAACTTTTTGAGAACGTGACCAAAGCTCGGACTAGGGCCATGGAAGCCAAAACTCCGGCAGATCACGCTCAGTCAGAGAACATGCTGACTGGAGCGTTAAAAACCCTTTTTGCAGTGGCGGAAAACTATCCGGACCTCAAAGCTAATCAAAACTTTTTGCAGTTGCAAAAAGACTTGACTGACACAGAAGACAAGATTCAAGCGTCAAGAAGGTTCTACAACGGAAACGTGCGAGATTTCAACACCAAAATTCAGGTTTTCCCCAACAATCTGATTGCAGGAATGTTAAAGTTCAAAGCCTATGACTTTTTTGATGCCGAGGAAGAAGCCGAGAAAAATCCCAAAGTAGAATTTTGAATTGAGAATTGAGAATTTGGAATGAGAATAAAGAATGGTGAGTTTGAAAAAATTACAAAGTTTACAGATTTAGTTGCTTGGCAAGAAGGACACAAGCTGGTTTTGATGATATGTCGAATGACTGAGAATTTTCCAGATAAAGAAAATTTTGGACTCACAAGCCAAATGAGAAGAGCTTCGATTTCATACACTTCAAACTAGGAAAACCCGAAGCACGAAATTAGAAATCCGAAACAAATCCTAAATAATAAAGCATGAAAAATTCTAAACAGTATGATTTAGAAGAGAGAACTTTTAAGTTTGCAAAAGACGTTAGAGCCTTAGTCAAGATTATTCCTAGAACAAT
>CAZKWX010000010.1:0-38815 GCA_964556685.1 uncultured Bdellovibrionales bacterium | reverse complement strand
GCCTAGTTCAGTGACCATTTCTTTGGGAATGGTCAGGCCCAAGCTGCTTCCTTCTCTTCCCATTCGGGTCAGTTTCCTAATATTCTTATCTTTCAGCTTTTGCGTTGGCATTTTGCTTGCCTCGTTGAATCATGACAAAGTCATGTTATTCAACTGGGGTTATGTAAAGTATCAAGTAAAGTGTTGTGTAACACTTATATTATAGCATCATTCATGGAAATCAAAAGGAGCGAAGTCTTCATTAGACTTCGCCCCTTGGATTGTTATCCATTTTACTCCCTAGTTTTCGGCAGGAAGCTCACCGAACCTAGTTTGAATCTAGGATTTTTCTAGCCGTTTCCAGATCTGGCAGTTCCTCGCCGAAATAGGCGAGAGTAAGAGCTATTCGTTGTAAAGCTTCTTCCTCTTCCCTATTAGGTCCGGGAGTATAATACCATTCAGCCTGAATAGTCTTGGTAATCAGATCACCAAATTTTACCGTGACATAGATTCCGCTATCCGAGTCTATGAAGCTAACGTATCCGGTGATTACCAAATTGGGAGTTAGCTGAATCGTTCCCCCACTTGAATCTTTGAAAAGCTCTTCGAAAAACACATATATTTCCCTAGTTTTTTCAAGAGCCTCGTGCTCTTGACTTTCGGTAAGATCAGTGAACTTTTCGAACATCTCGAGAGCTTGATTCCTGTCCCACCTAAGTTTCGTATAAAGCAAGCACATTTTCGTGAAACTGGGATTATTCCACAGCAGGTCTTTGTCGAGAAGATGGTGCTTTCTGTCCGAATGAAACATGTACATCAGAGGAGAAGGTGGTCCATGAAAACACAATGGAGTATCAATTTTGTCACCAGGATACCTTCGATGCTCGTCATAGCCTTTCAGCCTTATCTCAACGACAGCACCATCATCCCGCTTCTTGTACTCCGGAATATCGTTCCCGATCACGAAAACGAAGCTGGACTTACCGACATACTTATAAGTTTTCTCATAAGCAACCAGCTTGCCGTCTCTTTCGATTCGAGTTCGCTGGTACGGCAGTCCCGTATTACGAGCAAGATAATACCTATTGCCCTTTTTGTCAGTCAGAAACGGGATCGGGTTAGACGTCTCCGGTACGTTGACGCCTCTGTCCTCACCGCACTCAATCCATTGTCCGTTACATGTGACTCCAGGTTCACCCAGTTTTCCCTCTCGAATTTTTCCCCAGGGAATAACCTGAAAGGGACCGAGGTTACCTCGACGGACTATCGTGTCATCGAAAACATCGACATAGTGCCAAGGCAATTCAACACAAAGCGCTGCAACTTTCTCACCCGTTTCCAGAGTGGCTTCGTCTAACTGCTCAGCTTCCTTAGAGAGTATTTCTAGGAGTTCCCAATCAATAGCCCTACGGCATATAGGATCTCCCTCATAACGAGAAGATACTCGCACTCTCCAATCCCCCCAGGAAGACTTAACGTAATCTTTGTGCTCTTCCCAGACCTTATGATTACCAATTCCGAACCAAATTTCCTCTTCCTCAGTCAATGGTACTCCATAGTGGTCTTTAACCTGAAGATGTCGAAAAATATCGATCCAGATCCAACCAATTTTTTCGTCTGATAAAAGTTTCTCGATGCTTTCGAGGCCGGTGTGTTCATAAACGAAGTTGAGAAGCTCGACAGAATCTAGAAAAGATCCATCGGGTTCTTTTTCTCCGTTAAATGATGGGCTCATGTCAAAATTTCCCATGTCATAATTTCCGCCAGTATGGAGTCCGCTACCCAGATGAAACCAGACATGAAATTTTGCGCTTCGAATGAAAAAGGTGTCTACATGTTCGCCACCCCAGTAGGAGATCTGAATTTTCTCCTTGCGGATGGTGACTTTGATACCTTTTTCGCGAAGTATCGTGATAACCTTACCGGCTACCAGATTTTCGTCTCTTCCAATAATCCGGAGAAAGACTGGAACTGGAATGGCATTGCTATCACTAACCTCAAGAAGGTCGTAATAGTTTGTGCCGTTATAGGTTCGCACTACATAGGTCACTGCCTTCTCCGCCTCAAGAATCTCAAAAAATTCAATATTCTTTTGGCGGAAGTCGTCATTACATCCTGAAAAATCTGTTCTCTTAAACATAGTTTTTTCTCCTTTTTCCCGTTCGGTCCGACGCAAGAACCGATACGTTTTAGGAATTTCCGGGGGATAAATGCCACGTTTGAACATAAGTTCAAGGGCAGCGTGGATCGTGTCTTGAGCATTTTTCACTCGCTGTCTATTGCGAGTATTAAAACCTTCAAGCTCACAAAGTCCCCTCTCAATAATTTCGACTGTCAATACAATTCGGTCCATCTGGCACCTCCCTAATAGTGTTTTGGCACCGCCACCTGGCCAGTGCTGCTACGAAGTAGCCAAAAAGTGGCAAAAAATCACCATTTCGTGGCTACTTCGCAACCCTTTTGGTTGTCAAAAAACTATTCCCTAATATAGCATATTTTAATATTTTTGTCAATCCTGGTTTTTTGCCTATTTTCCGGCTATTTTGGACACAAAAACACCCCTCCATTGGGTGCCTTTTTATACATCCAATCTTGTTAAGCCACTTCTCCGTAAATTCTTGCTTTGGTTTGTTTTTTCTGCTATCATATCGACATACATCAATGTGATATTAAAGATGCAACATCATTGCAACGGAAAAAAAATTTTAAAATTTTTTAAAGCGGTGTGCGACAGCAACAGGCACACGATTTTGAATGTGCTTAAGAAAAAAGAACGTGCCAATGTATCAGAAATCACCAAAAAGGTTGGCCTTTCTCAACCAACTGTCTCTCACCATCTAAAAATTCTTTCAGACGCAGAATTGATTGTCTCGAAAAAACAAGGGAAAGAGACTTTCTATCGACTGGATGAAAAGTTCATTAAGCATTGTTGCCATGGATTTTCTAAAAAATATTGTGGTCGTAAAAAAAAGAAAAAGGGTTGACTACGTATTGACATATTTAAATATGTGTATATAATTAAGAGTATCCTAGGAGACTCTTAATTATTAAAACAAAATCATGTTCCATCATGGAAAGATGAAAGATTTTTTGAAGAAATTCAAAATCGTCACCGAAAATCAAGGTGAAAAATTTGTTGTCACTTTTGAGGGCACCAAAGAAGACATCGCCAAACTGGAAGAAAAGCACAAAGCCATAAAAACACTTTGTTGCGATGACAAAGACAGTTGTTGCTTCTAATCAAGGCAGCATAGATATAGCAGAAAGCCTCCGGCATGATTTGCTCGGAGGCTTTTTGTTTTTGATGGCAATTTTGCCAAAGAGATTGTCTATGACTACAAGAAGAGTCAGACACCTTCCTTAAATCTTTCCATCGTTGTTTTTTCCTATGTAGATAATTTAATTTGAATCACCAAGACCAATCGTCTCTTCCTCAGCCATTCTGATGTTCTTTATTTCTATTTTTTGTATATTTATTTTTTTACAAAAACAGGGCTTTCGCCCCATTCTTTTTTACTCACTAGATTTTGGAGGGGATCGAAGTTCAGATCCCCTTATTTGTTTGGTATGTCCTCTGGGAAGAAACTCGATCCACATTGCAAGATGACAAAGGCTTTTCATAAACGATGAGTTTCTTCGCCAGAGGACAAGAAGCCGGACTTTGCTACCCCGGGTTAGAACCGGGAATAGAGCTTCGAAAATAGTAGAAGTCCGACGACTTTTCCAAAATCTAATGAGCAAATTTTCAAATCATCCACGCGAAGCGGGATTGGTTTTTGTTGCTCCGACGTTTCGCCAACTGGCGAAGTCGGAGACAAAAATCAACAATCATAATCATATGCGATCCCCCGTCCCGCTAAGCGAGATCAGGGCCCCGACTTTACGTCGGGGAGTCCTTTGAACTATGCGCGTCTGTACAAGGACACGACTACAGATCATAAAGCTCTGCTAAGCTTTGACGTTTCCCGCCAAAATTTCAAAGAAACTTAGGCGGATCGACCGTCTTGCCCTGAACCGTGATGGTTTGGGGCGGATAGAATCAATACTTCACGATGCCCAACTTAAAAAAGTCAATGCATCTTAATGTGAAATACTCTAGGATTCTATCAATATTCTCCCTAGAAAGGAGGTGATCCATCCACAGCTTCCGCTACGGATGCCTTGTTCATGTTTCTCCCTATATCGCTATAAGGCATGGACTATATCATCATCCTTTTTCTAAAGATGTCAGCTTTTCTTGGGTGCCAGGAGTTTATAATTTTAGCAAAGTCTTTATGAGAATCTGCCAAAACATAGGTTCTCCAATAATTAGGATCAACTTTCTTGCTGGGATTGTGAATTTTCCCAGTTTTAATTCCCAATTGATTTAAAATGGTTTTGATTTTTTCGATTTTCAACCTGTCCGATTGAACAAGCTGAATGTAAAATCTCTTACCATTTTTCGGGATACCACCTTCAGCATCGAAAAATCCCCTAACATAGGCCGCTTTTTCTTTTTTAGACTTTAACCTCAACGGATTAAAATTAAAATCAAGAAAATTTGCCAGTGTTTCTAGAACGTAGACTTCTCTGTCTTTTCCTTCTCTATAAATCCATGAGTTATATCCAATTTGTTTGAACAATTTTCTCAGGATTTCTAACCACTCTTTCCCTTTCTGAGAGAATCTAAATCTCTTATTTGAACTAAAAGTAGCATCATGCATTGCACCCAAAAGATAAGCCTTAACTTCTTTTTCAGAAAAAGGCGCCCGGCGTGTAGTCTCTGAGGGGTCAATCTCGAAAAATTTGAGACGACTTCCCTGCTGATTGTCTGCACTTGAAGCTTTATCACTCATACTTTAATTATAGCATGAGTAGCTCAAGATACTCAGATTTTCCAGCATATAGCCAGGTTTTTCTTAGAGATTACTCCCTAAGGTCGCAACAGTTAGAATAACTAAACGACTTCACCCTTGTTACCGATCTTACCGTAATTCCCCCACAGAACGCGCTCGCTTCGCTCGCGCTCAATTTTCAATTTGCAATTTGCAATTTCTAAACAATTTTCAATTCTCTAATGTTTTAATCATTGAAAATTTTAACATTCAAGAATTGTTTGAAAATTAGAAATTAAAACTTAAAAATTTAAGCACAAAGTGCGCTCTGTGGAGGAATTTCAAGTACTACCGGCTCCCTTGGTGTGACGGGCGGTGAGTACAAGATCCGGGAACGTATTCACCCCGACATGGCTGATTCGGGATTACTAGCGATTCCGACTTCATGAGGTCGAGTTGCAGACCTCAATCCGAACTGGGACCAGTTTTCAGGGATTAGCTCCGCCTTTCGGCTTCGCAACCCGTTGTACTGGCCATTGTAGCACGTGTGTCGCCCAGGGCGTCGAGGGCCATGCTGATTTGACGTCATCCCCACCTTCCTCCCCGCCCAAGTTTTTCGATTTCCTTTTCAGAATTGATAGTCGACTTTCATCGGCTATTTTTCGTGAAATTTTTCTATCCTTATTTCTTAATCGAAAAATTTGGGCGGGGCAGTTCCGTGTGACACTTGTAACACACAGTAGGGGTTGCGCTCGTTACCCAACTTAATGGAACACCTTACGGCACGAGCTGACGACAACCATGCAACACCTGTCCAACACCCTCGAAGGCTACCAATGTTTCCAAAGGTATGCAGTTGGATATCTAGCCCTGGTGAGGTTCCTCGCTTAATGTCGAATTAAACCACATGCTCCACCGCTTGTGCGGATCCCCGTCTATTCCTTTGAGTTTTAATCTTGCGATCGTACTTCCCAGGCGGTGCACTTAACGCGTTAGCTTTGACACTGAGAGGGTCGAAGCTCCCAATGACTAGTGCACATCGTTTAGGGCGTGGACTACCGGGGTATCTAATCCCGTTCGCTACCCACGCTTTCGTGTTTCAGCGTCAGACAAGGCCCAGCAAACTGCCTTCGCCTTTGGTGTTCCCCATGATATCAACGCATTTCACTGCTACACCATGAGTTCCGTTTGCCTCTACCTGTCTCTAGCTTAAACGTTTCAAATGCAGCCGTCCCGTTGAGCGGGACGATTTAACATCTGACTATTTAAGCCGCCTACACACCCTTTACGCCCAATAAATCCGGATAACGCTTGAGGTCTCCGTATTACCGCTGCTGCTGGCACGGAGTTAGCAACCTCTTATTCCTCTAGTACGATCATTCGCATCTCACTGTTGTCTATGATCGTGTCGATTATTATGTTGAGGGCACATGATTCTTCAATGTGCCATTTATAAAACAGAAAGAATTGCCCCCCCCCCCATGTTTAACCATCTTTTTTTCTAATCTTGCCATGATATGTGGCTTTTTTGGTTTCTAGGTTAATACCGAGCATACCTCCATTGTCTGCTTCGATATTTTCTATTTCCATTCCAGTTTCTTCTCCTAGTTTGTCTAGTTTTCTAAATGCATTTAAATGAGTTACACAAACTACAATTGTTGCTTCAAGAGCTTCAACAAATGCAAGCCCCTGTTCATCAATTATAATTAAACCCTGCCACCAACCAAGAAATAAATTAATGTCTTTTTCGTCACTTATCTGAAGCAGTTTCCCTTTTACTTTTTCATTAACGATTTCAGCACTTTCCCTTGCTCTTATCTTATTGGTGTGAAAAACGACTACTTTTTCTCTTCCACCGGCTACTTCGGATGCTATTTGAACGGCGGCTTCTTTAACCTGACCTTCGCCTTCTTCAATCAGCTCACCGCTCTGCCGACTATACTTACCATGTCTGACAATATATATTCTTTTAAGAGCCATCACAAACCTCCTTTAGGTACAGTACGTTATTATCAATAGGTTCATTTTGCTCAACATAATAATCAACAACCATCCTTTGCATAAACAACAAAGAGATGCGAATTTATCCTAGAGAAAAGCGGTTTACAACCCGAAGGCTGTCATCCCGCACGCGACGTCGCTCCATCAGGGTTTCCCCCATTGTGGAATATTCTCGACTGCAGCCACCCGTAGGTGTTTGGCCAGTGTCTCAGTGCCAATGTTGGGGGTCACGCTCTCACGCCCCCTACCCGTCATAGCCTTGGTGAGCCATTACCTCACCAACAAGCTGATAGGACACAGGCCGCTCCCAGAGCGCCGTGCACAGCACGGGAAAATTCTAAGCTCTAATTTCTAAATCCTAAATAAATTCCAAATAATAAATTCAAATGCTCAAAATCGTTTTGGATTTCGGTGCTTTGGATTTTGAAATTATTTAGAGTTTAGGATTTAGCATTTAGGATTTCCCTGTGCTACGCACAGCTTTACTTCGAAAAGACCATTGAGTATTATCCTCAGTTTCCCAAGGTTATCCTCATCTCCAGGGTACGTTCCTGTGCATTACTAACCCGTTTGCCTTGCCGCTGCTCTGCAGCGGCAATCGACTTGCATGCCTTATCCACGTCGCCAGCGTTCATCCTGAGCCAGGATCAAACTCTCAATAAATGTCTCCGACGTCACGTCGAAGCTAATTTTATTAGAGCCCGGTCGAATGACCGGGCAAAGCCCAATCATTCTATGGATTCTCCAATAAATATCTATCGAAAGAAAATAAATTCTTTTTGATTCAAATAGCTCGAAAGCCCAATGTGATGACCTGCCCATCCTTCGCTCCAACAAATTGGAGCTTCGGAGGGCGAGCCCTTCGGGCTCGGACTGATCGCATATGATTGTGATTTCTTTCCAAATCTCTGGTTTAGTCAGAGAAATCACACCCGCCTTATTTTCGAAGAAAATATGCGCGGGTCAATGCGATCCTCTTTGCTTTCAAAGATTCAGAAATGATTGTCTTTCCAAACTTTTGTTTGGAAATTGATGTGTATTCAATTTTCAACGTCCAGCTGTTCTGTATTGCATTAGAAATTACCTAATTCATACATCTATATATATCTGCCTGCCCTCCGAAGCTCGATAGAGCGTAGGATGGGTAATTCGTAATTTACAACATAAACAAGCAATTTCAATCCCGAGCACTCGGAACTGAAATTGATTGTCACCCCAACAAGTTTTGATTAATTAACTTCTGACCCCCAAGACTGTCGTCTTGTAAATTTGAAATTAATGTTTAATCAGCCATGCTCTGTCATCGCCGATGATGCAACTCAAGATAACGAGTGACAGAAAGTGTATTGAAGAAAAATGTGCTCTTTGCGCTCATTAATACTAACAAAAAAGGAGATTATGTCAAGAAAGTGATTGTCGATTTTCTATTTCCTATTGTCGATTTTTTCTTGCTGAAATCTTTGACGAAATAACAATTGCAAGAATCTCATTTGCTTCGTTATGTAAATCAGAAACAAGATTTTTATTAATCAAATTCAACTCCATAATGATCTCAATCCAAAAAGCTGCTTCATCTGCTTCTTCTTCAACTATCCCTAGCTTAGAAATGAACTCCTGTTTAGATCTAGCTCTACAAGCTGCTCAATAATTCGCTACAGTTGATGTTCCACATTTGATAAATTGATATCTTATTACATTCCCAATAGCGTTATCAGGAAGAACATTTGCCAGTTTTACGCACCGTATTGCGAACTGTTTCGTTCTGTTTTTCATTTCCTCCTGGTTCATGTCTGCATTTCAATTGTAAATTGTAAATAGAAGATTACGAAATCCTCAGGATTTTGTATTCCATTTTTCGTCCATTGGGCAGTTTCACCGCCACGGTTTCCCCTTTCTTCTTGCCCAAAAAAGCCTCACCAATGGGAGATTCATTGGAAATCTTTCCTCCAGCTGGATCAGCTTCGTTGGAACCTACCATTTCAAAAGTCATTCTGGCATTCTTTGTCTTCACGTCAATAATTGACCCAACATCAACCAAGCCATTAGACTTTTTATTGGAAATAACTTCTGATGTTCGAATAATATTTTCCAGCTTAATAATCCGCGCTTCGTTTTCGCGTTGTTCACTTTTTGCCTCAGCATATTCAGCATTCTCTGAAAGGTCGCCCTGCTCTTTGGCTTCTTTGATGGCTTTGGCAATGTCTCTTCGGACTTTGGTCTTTCGGTCGTTGAGCTCTGTTTGCAACTCTTCTAGTCCACTTTTGGTTACATAACTTGTCATCGCATTGTGTGTTTATGAATTTTTCCGCGTCAGTCCGCGTCACCGTCCACCTCATTCAGCGATTTCGCTTTAGCGGGATAAATAATTGAGCTCCGCAAAATGCGGTGCCCATTACTTTCATCGTCTTAAACTGTTTCACTAGTCTAATTCAGGCCACATTATATATTAAAGCGAAAATTTCGTCAATACCTAATTTATCCATTTTGTCAGCCTTTTTTGACATCCTTAGTCAATTTCAAGACTGGGCTTGTTCAGCTCTACTTCTCGATCGATCACTTCGTCAATCTTTTTGCGCAAATCTTCAAACGATCCATCGTTCATAAGAACATGATCAGCCTTCTCGATACACTTGGAAAGATTGTGTTCATATTCATCAACAGCGTTCATTTCTTTTTTCTCGTGAGCCATGAACTCCTCGAAAGTCACTGAATCTTTGGACGACTTTCGCAAAAGAATCCGATCATAACGAATTTTTGGATCAGCATCAACGGCCAACAAGCAGAAGTTTGCTTTTTCCTTCAGAGAGTTCACCTCACCCAAGGTGTGAATGCTTTCAATGATACAGTCCTTTTTTCCTTTGGCTGCCTTTTTGTAGAGCTCATTGACAACGAATGAGGGACTGTTCTTTCTCCGCAGATCATTGCCCACGATGTTCATCGACTTCCTGTTCACTTCCATCCCCCTTCTTTCAATTTCTTCAACAATGAATCCTGAGGCAGAAAAATGTTTGAATCCTTTTTCCTTGAGATAGTCGACCACTGCCCCCTTCCCGGCTCCGAGACTGCCTGTGATGCCAAATACTTTCATCAATTATAATGTTAATTACAAAACAGATTAATTGTTTTAGCTATTTCTTCAGGAACTCCTTTGATGCAATCAAGTTTTTTCACTTCTTTTTCATCCACCCAAGTATATTCAACAAACGCTCCCTCCTCTGGCTTCACCTTTCCTGATTTATACTTGGCAGCAAATTTTGCCAGCACCACTGGAATTCCATCTGGTCGAATGAAAGCCACACTGTTGATGTAGAAAACTTGATCTTCAATCTCAACACCGGCTTCTTCCAATGCTTCTCTCTTGAGCAGATCTTCAATTGCGCCTTCAAAATCCAAGACATCTCCATTGATCCTGGTGGGATTGTTGATGTCCAGATCTTCCCACTCGATTTTTCCTCCCGGCACTGCCCATTTCCCGGGATGAACTTTTTCTCTTTCATCTCTTTTCAAGACCAGACATTTACCATCGCTCTTGCGCCAAATCACAGCATTAGCTACAAAATAGAAAAGCTTGTTAGGCTTGGCTTTTTCTGTGCTGATCTTTTTAGCTGGCATAGTATCTTGACTTTTTACATTTATTATTTAAACATGTTCTAGAGGGCACCGATAAGAAAGGAATATGCAATGATCATATTCAACTGGAATTACATTAAAAAAGTTCTTCTGTCTACTTTAAATCAGTTGAGACAATTAATCAAAAACAAAAGAAGCGATTCTGGTGGAAAAACCTACACCTATAGTTTCAAAACTGATGTAGATGGCGAAGAAACTTTAATAGGACTAACATCGTCTATTCCTCTGCGAAATTATGAGACCATTCTAAAAGACAAAGACGATTCCACCTTCTGCAACAAGTGTAAACGCAAATTGAAATATAGCAATGTTCGTTTTTCAATTGTATTTACTGGAGAAACAACGAATCTACGTGTTCAATACTGTAAAAAATGCGACATTGTGCCAAAGAAAAATATGCCGGCTACGCTTAGGTTCGCAATCGATGGCAAGATGGCTTTTCTTAGAGTCTAAAAACTGGTGCCCTCCAGTTTTTTTTATACTTGAACTTCTTTTCCTTCAGTACTCACTCTCCCTCCCTGCCACTGACCACGATATTGAGTTCCCTCTCCCGAGATTTCATGAAAAACTATATGAACCACTCTGGCTCCCAAGGAAATTTTGACGTCACTTGGTCCAAAATTACAGATGCCGAATGTCAATCCTCCGCTATAACCAGGACCAACAAAACCATTGAATAGTCCTAATCCTGAACGAAACAATGTAGTTCGAGGAAGAATCATTCCCGAAAGGGTAACCGGTAGATTCACTGTTTCAACTGTTTTGATCAAGTGGTATTTCCCTGGTTTAAAAACAAAATAATTTTTTTCTTCTTTCTTATTAGGATCATAAACCGCCACTGATTTTGAATCAGGAGTGTTCCTTTCTTCGATCCCCAAAAAACCTTCGCCTTCTAATTCAAAAACTTCTCCCAAGCGCAAATCAAATCCTGCTCCCTCGGGACTATTTTTTTCTCGATCACAAAGATTTTCTACTAATTTTTGCTCCTTGACCAGCTTGTGCAGCTCTTTGATGCCCAGAATCATTTTTTTACCAATTAAGAATTATACGAGTCTTAAGTACCAGTTTTTCTTTAAATAATTATTAGTAATAATGCCATTTAAGCACTTACCAACACTAACATCAATGCTAGAAGGAATACTCTTGCTTTTTTTATAATAAGGAGGCTTTATTTCTAGAGGTATCTTTTTAGTGTAATATGCTTTGCGAAAATAAAAATCTTCCAAATTTCTATCACCTTCTTCTAGTTTATAAGAAGGCATATTCTTACTTAAAATTGAATCATTTCCATATCCAACCAGCTTCAAACTGCTTTTGTAAATATTTTTAATCAAGTCATCTAATGCCCTTGGATTTTTTTTCTTTGAAATTAAAAGAAAATCTAAATCCCAATAAGAAACACCAGTAATTTTTTTAGCTAATAAGGATTTTGGTCCTCCTCTTCCGCTAGACGAACCTGTCATGAAAAAACTAATAGGACTATTTTCACGGTTATTATATTTTATGACACCCTTACACATAGAAGATACGAGGTCGCGATCTATTTTTGTCAGATTGGTCTTTTTTAAAAAAAATAATAAATTGCCTTTCTTGAATCTTAAGGGGCTACTAAAAGATTTATAGGCCTTTTCAATTTCTCTGAAATTCAAGACGAATTTTTTCCTCACCTTGCTAGAATGTAAAATCACCTTTGAATCAGATATTAAATGGGAAGAAATAATTTTAGAACATTCTTCACAAGGAATCGCATGCTTTATGTCCATAAAACTACCACCTGACATCAAATAAATTTCCCTTAAAATAGCATCCTTCTTTGCAATTTTTAATGCTCTTTCTTCTGCATGTATTATTTCTTTCTTAGTCTCAGTATTATATCCAAAGTATTCACGATTTCTCGCACCTAACATGTAACATGCTATCTTTTTTCCCGAAATAGGTGCTTTTGATTTCCGGAGTAATCTTTCAAGTTGATTTCTAATATCTTTTTTCACCCGATTTTTTCCATTATTGCGAATTAGAGTTTATTGATTTCCCTGACCAATCTGTGTAATTCTTTAATGTCTAGAATTATTTTCTTATATTATTTAGTTAATTCTATAAACTCATATTTGAATCCATTGTCAGTCCCCTTTTCAGATTTAACCACATTCTTGAATTCTGAATAGTCTGGAAAAAAAGTGTCAGCTTTTGGGTCATCTTCAACGACAGTCAAATATAATTTATCAGCCCAAGGAAGCGATAAATTATAAATTGTTCCGCCACCAATGACAAAAACTTCCTCTTTAGAATCTTTATATTTTTTCAGAACATCCTCGAGAGAAAATCTGACTTCACACTCAGGAGCTTTATAATCCTTGTCTAAGGTCACTACTATATTTTTTCTGTTTGGAAGCGATTGGCCGATTGATTCAAAAGTTTTGTCACCCATGATTACAGTCTTGCCAGTGGTGATCTTTTTGAAACGCTTCATGTCCCCTGGCAATTCCCAGAGCAATTTGTTTTGATACCCAATTTGACGATTTTTCCCAACGACAACAATGATTGAGATCATATTTCTCTTTTTAATTCTTTTTCTCTCTCTACGCATTCTTTTTCGAAAATATCCCTAGCGGTTTTAGTATAAAACTTACTATGTTTTTTCCTAAGATCTAACATTTCTGAAACTGATTTCTGATAAGCTTGTGAATCAGAAATTAACTGTTCACCTATGATATCAGATAAATTATCTGCATCAATTAATAACCTTTTTTCTTTATCCTTGGGATTTTTAAATTTATGAGCAATAATAATGTTTGTTATTCGCTCAATTTTGTCTTTTAGATAGTTTTCAGCTTCTAGTATTTCAGCCACGATTTCCGGTGCATATTCAATGTGCAACTCTAATCCTTTCTTTTCGTCCACCTCGTTTTTGTAATTTTTTTGTATATCAATTGGAACTTTGGCCCAACCCACATCATGAAGAATTGCAGCCGGAATCAAAATATTTTCATCACCGCCTTCCCTCTCTAAAATCAATACCATCGCCTTCACTACCATTTTTGTATGAACATAAAAATCTTTTCTTACTCCTTTCTTGAGATAGGGAGCAGCTTTATCCCAAATTTTTTGAAATTTTTGCTTCATAAATTATTTAAATCCTCCAATAGTTGCGATTTCCGCTTTCAATGCTGGATGAGCCTTGTAATTAACCAGTTTAATATCTTCTAGTTTGAAATCATCAATATCCTTAATATCTGTATTAAGTTTAACTTTCGGAAAAGGATATGGTTCACGTTTTATCTGTTCTTTTAGCGCATCAAAATGATTTGAATAACTATGCACATCACCGAAAGTGTGAACAAACTCACCCGGCTCGATATCCACTACCTGAGCAACCATTTGGAGCAACAATGCATAGCTGGCAATATTGAACGGCACCCCTAAGAATATATCCGCGCTTCTCTGATACAATCCCAAATTCAATTTGTCATTAGTGACTGCGAACTGGAATGTTGTGTGACAAAAAGGAGGAACATGACTTTTTTGTCCTTCCGAAGCCATTTCATATATGAAATCAGGATTCCAACCCGACACTACATAGGATTTTCGATAAGGCTTCTCTTTGAGTCCTTTAACTACCCAACCCAGTTGATCAATTTCTCTTCCGTCACTCGCTGGCCACTTCCTCCACATTCTTCCATAGATTGTGATAAGATCTCCCCATTTTTGAACGAATGGATCATCAGCTGGAAGCTTTTCTATTTTTTTGATGAAGTCCTCTTGACTCATGTCTTTTTCTGGCTCATTTTCTTCGCAATGCATACGGTAATGTTTCCAGGCCCACTCGTCCCAAATATGAATATTTTGATCAACTAGTGATTTGATATTTGAACTTCCAGAAAGAAACCAGAGTAATTCCACCACAACTCCCTGCCAAAAAGTTTTCTTGGTAGTCAATAGTGGAAATCCTTGAGACAGATCAAAACGAATTTGGCGGCCAAACACCGAGCGAATAAATGGAGGCTTCTCTCCTTTCTTCTCATACTCCTTCAAAATTACATCATTGAAAAAAAGCTTCTTGTCAGAGCCATTTTTAAGAATATCTTGGCAAAGATCCAAGTATTGATACTCTGGATGTTTTTTATCAGTCATTTTTTTATTTAATGTTTTTTTAATCTCCTGCCGCCTCGAAGCCTTTTTCAATAGCTTCTCTCATTAAATCCGAAATCTTATATTTATCCAAATCTTTTTTGACAATCCATTGATATTTGTCATGCTCCTTGCTTAACGTAAGATTTTTTACATCATCACTAAGCAAGGCTATGAACTGAATATCAATCGTGTGTCTCTGTCCATCATCTGATGTATAAGAGAAACTGGAGTATGGTCTTTTAGCTTCTATTTTTAGACCGATTTCTTCCATCATTTCTCTCTTCAGTGCCTCTTCAAGCGATTCTCCAAATTCCACTTTTCCGCCTGGCAATTCATAGTATTCTGGCAAAAAGTTTTCTTTTTTTGACCTTCTGACAACGAGTGCCTTCTCTTCATCATAAACGAAAGCAGTCACTCCCACTTTTTGAATTCTATTTTCACTAGTCAAATTATTTTCCATTTCTTCCGCTTACTTTTTCCTTGACAAAATTATTTCCTTGATATTTTCTTATCTTAATCCCTCTTTTCTTGGCTAGCGCCCATGCTTCCTCTTCTTCCTCGAACTTTTCCCCACCAGTTTGGACTCTAAGGTAATCATTGTAGTAGATAATTTCTCTTATCCCAGCATTGTTCATTGCCTTCATGCAGTCATAACATGGAAACAAAACTAAATAAGCGGTTGCTCCCTGGAGTCGAGTTGTCATCTGAACATTGATGAGTCCATTGATTTCTGCATGAGCTCCTCGACATCTCTGAATCTTGCCGGTTTCCGGATCGCCATCTACTTTGGCACAACCCACTTCTAAGCAATGAAGATCACCTTCGGTGGGACCGTTATAACCCACTGAAATTATCCTCTTTCGCTTATCAACAAAAACCGCTCCGGTCTGATGATAGATACAGGCGGTTCTTTTCGATGACAAAAGAGCTAAGTTCATAAATAATTCATCCCAGTTAAGCTTTTTTCGCCCAACTTTTTTTGGTTTTGCTTTTTCTTTTTTCATTTTTCTTGCCCCGCCCCGACGATACGTCGGGATTGGGATTTCATTTTTAGACAAAAAAATTGGAAGATTGTTTGAAAGATTCAAATCCCCCAATCTCGATTAATTTTGACTATGACAGTATATCAAAAAAAATTCCGTTTGACCAGAGAAAAACCACCCGAAAATGTGGTATATACTTTAGTATATACTAAAGTATATACCACATTTTTTACCGCACTCTCGATCACACTTTCACAGCCGTTTAAGATACAAATCCGCCCCCTGCGAAGCGGGGGGCGGACATAATAAGAAGAAAAGAGTTTAAACTATTTTCTTACAGCGTCCTTAAGTCCTTTTCCTGCTTTGAACTTAGGAACGTCAACTGCAGGAATCTTAATCTTTTCCCTCGTAGCTGGATTGATTCCGTCTCGAGCGGCTCGATGAGAAACGGAGAAAGTTCCGAATCCTGTGAAAGCCACTGAATCACCGTTTTGAAGTGCGTTAGTGATTACGTCAAGAACCCCTTCTAGACACATTTCCACATCTTTTTTGCTCATTCCAGCCTTAGATGCTACTGCATCTACAACTGCGCTTTTGTTCATAGTGTCACCTCCGATCTAGTTTACTGTTTATTTTTGTTTAAATATAGCCTGTTAAACACATTCCTACATATCTATTCTATACCAAAAGCTGGAAATTATGCAAGAGTAAGGCATTTTTTATCCACACATGAAAAAAGATCCTTTTATTTATGCAATTTTTTATTTTTTAATTGCAAAGCATCTATTTATCCCTCCCCTTGGTAAGGGGCTGTGCTCGTTGAAGGCGAGTGCAGAGGAGAGGTTCGTCAAAATGGCCGACGGCTACTGACATACTGACTAACTCCCCAAGCAAAGCTCACTCGCTTCGCTTCACTCTTTCGAAGAGGGGGAACAAATAAATTTTGTAATTCAAGATATTCTCGAAATCCTTTATCTTGCGTATTCGATTGAGCGAGTTTCACGCAAAAGATTAACTTTAATTTCACCGGGGTAGTTTAGCTCATCTTCGATCTTTTCGGCAATCTTCCGCGCCAGCTTTAAGGCATCCAAGTCATTTACCTTCTCTGGATTAACAAAAACTCGCACTTCCCGGCCAGCTTGAATGGCATAGCATCTTTCGACTTCACTGAATGAAAGCACCACTTCTTCCAATTCTTCCAACCTTTTTAAGTAGTTTTCTAGTGTATCTTTTCGAGCTCCTGGTCGTGATGCACTCAGAGCATCAGTAGCAGCAATCACCAAGGCATAATTATTTTCAAAGGGATAGTCTTCATGATGAGACTTCATGGCATCTATGATCTCCTTGGGCTGCTTAAATTTTTCAAGAATATTAATGCCAATGTCAATATGAGTCCCCTGAATCTCATGATCAACCGCTTTTCCAATATCATGCAAGAGTCCGGCCTTTTTGGCCAAATTTGGATCCAAGCCCAGCTCTGAAGCCAGTAAACCAGAAAGGTGAGCCACTTCCAGAGAGTGAATTAGCACATTTTGACCATAGCTAGTTCGATAGCGCAATCGGCCCAGCAATTGAATCAGTTTGGGATCAAGACCGGCGATGCCCACGTCATAGACAGCAGCTTCTCCTGCTTCTTTGACTTTCTTTTCAACTTCCACTTTGGCATTTTCAACTGATTCTTCAATTTTGGTTGGGTGAATCCTGCCATCTTCCATCAGTTTCTCCAGCGCCAGTCGAGCGGTTTCCCTTCTGATGGGGTCAAAGCCGGAAATTACGATAGCTTCTGGAGTGTCATCGACAATAATTTCCGCTCCGGTTAGTCTTTCCAGCGCTTTGATGTTTCTTCCTTCTCGTCCAATGATTCTTCCCTTCATTTCATCGGAAGGAAGGGAGATGGTAGTCGTAGTGGTGTCGGCTGCATGAGAACCGGCATAGCGCTGCATGGCTACGGCCATCATGTCCTTGGTTTGTTGTTCGATCTCTTCTTTCTTTTCTTTCTCCAATTGAGCAATTCTTCGGGCAACTTCATCTACGTTTTCTTTTTCCACCAGAGAAAGCAGTACCTTCTTGGCTTCTTCCTTTTTCAAACCAGCGATTTTCTCCAATCGCTCCATTTGCTGTTTTTTGACATTCAGCACGTCTTCTCTGATTTTTCGAATTTCCCCGGCCTTACTCTGAAGTCCTCTTTTTTCTTTTTCGACTTGATTGTTTTTTTGATCGACCCTTTGTTCCTTAGCTTCAATTCTCCTCTCTTGCTGAACAAGGACATCTCTTCTTTTTTTCTCTTCTTTTTTTGATTCTTCCAGAATTTTGACTGCTTTGTCCTTAGAATCAAGCAGTTCTTCCTTAGCTTTCAGTTTGGCGTCCTCAAGCAATTTTGATGCTCGAGCTTCGGCTGTTCCTGCTTGGTTCTTGGCAACGGCTTTCCGAATAAAAAAACCAGCCACTAGACCAAGAGCGGAAGCAACAATTGCCACAATAAAGATGTTCATTGATTTGTTTGCTCCAATACAACCACTGCAAAGTCAGCTGGCGATTTTTGTTTTAGAAACGATTGATTTTTTGAATGTATTCAAAGATAATTGAGTTCATGATAATCATTTCCGCTGATTGCAGTTGCTGTCAGATAATTAGTTAATTTCAGCAACCAAGAAGCGCATTGTTATCGACCCTACATTAACCTTTCTGAATAGCTTCTCGGTTGTTTATTGTTTAGTTCGAGCCTTGATGTATTAAGTAACAAGGCTCCTTACACTCTACTCGTATTTTCAATAATTGTCAAAAGATATATTGATGATAGAATGGAAGAGGACTTATTCAACAGATGTAACAAAAATAAATACCTAAAAATAAAAAAGCCAGATGTCAAAGAAAAAGTTCCGGCCGATTGTTTTGGTAATTCTCGATGGTTGGGGGGAATCTCTTGAAACAGATGGGAATCCTTTTACAAAAGCCAAACTTCCAACAATAGAAAAATTCAATCAATACTACCCCAAGATCCTGCTTCAAGCTTCAGGAATTTCTGTGGGCCTGCCTTGGGGCGAAGAAGGAAATTCAGAAGTCGGTCACCAGTCCTTGGGCAGTGGTCGGATCATTTATCAGAGCCTGCCCCGAATTGACCTAGCTATTGAAAATGGAACTTTTTTTGATAATCAGAAATTGAAAAACGCCATGCAGCAAGTCAAGAAAAGCGGCCGAAAGTTTCATTTGATGGGACTTCTGAGTGATGGAGCAGTTCACTCTCACATTAATCACCTGTTTGCTGCGCTTGAGATGGTCAAGGATAACAAATTGAAAGAAGTTTATGTCCATGCTTTTCTCGATGGACGTGACACTTCGCCCCAGATTGCCGAAAAATATGTCAAGCAACTTCAAAAAAAATTCAAATCGCTCAAAATTGGTCAGCTTGCTTCAATAGCGGGCCGCTATTATGCCATGGACCGAAACAACAATTGGAACCGGACTGAAAAATCCTTTCGAGCGTTGACTGGCGTTTCAGATCTGCGAAATGAAGACCCACTCAAAGCAATCAAAGGACAATATGCCAAAAAAGTCTTTGATGAAGAAATTAAGCCGGTAGTCATTGTCGACAAAGAAAATGAACCAGTGGGGAAAATTGAAAAGGGTGATGTCGTCTTTTTCTTCAATTTCAGAGAAGACCGAGCTCGCCAGTTAACCAAAGCTTTTGTTTTGTCAAATTTTAAAGAGTTTTCCAAGGAGACCGAGCGACCAAGATTGTCAGCTTTTCTTGCCATGACAGAATACGAAAAAGGATTGCCAGTTAGCGGTGTTGTCTTCCCACCAGAAAGTTCTGAGACTTGTTTGGGAAAAGTTATCTCTGACAACAAACTGAAACAGCTGCGAATAACCGAATCAGAAAAATATGCCCATGTTACCTATTTTTTCAACTTGGGCCAGGAAAAACCTTTTAAGGGAGAGGATCGAATCTTGATTCCTTCCAAAAATGCCCCTTCCTATGCCAAGGTTCCCGAAATGAGTGCTTTCGAAATAACTGAAAAATTACTTAAAGCAATAAAGAAAGACAAATATGATTTTATTTTAGTTAATTATGCTAATCCCGACATGGTCGCTCACACAGGAGACTACGATGCTTGCGTGAAGGCTCTTGAAGAAGTGGATCAGTGTCTTGAGAAAATAGTTTCAGTCACTCTTGCCCGGCATGGTTGCTTATTAGTCACAGCAGATCATGGAAATGTTGAAGAGGTGCTTAATCTTGAAACGGGAAGGAAGGATACGGAACATTCTAACAATCCAGTGCCTCTTTGGTTTGTCACGTCAGATAATCACAGCCAAAAACCTCGAGAAGAAAAAGCCGCTGCTTTATTTTCCAGTGGTATTCTTTGTGACATCACCCCCACCGTGCTTGAACTACTGGACCTTCCCAAACCAAAATCAATGACTTGCAGCAGTCTGCTGCCTTATTTGAAATAGTTATATCTAAAAATGTCTTAACAAATAATCCCGGGCATCCGGGATTATTATTTGTTTATTGACGAATGTTCTATACAATAGTATTCTAAGGCGCCATAAGGAGGATGTTATTTACACAAACTCAGGATACTAAATAGGAGGTCGTCATGTCAGAAATATCGTGTGATGAGTGTTCGGCTGCAATAAAAAGAATCGCTGGATGGTTTTATTGTCATACATTCAACTTTCTTTTTGGTGATGCGACTCTCGTTTTTGTTGGAGAAGGCACTGACGGAGAAGATATTACTTTCTCTGCAACAGATGCATGGTTCAAGGCTAACCACACTTCGAAATCAAATTTATCAAAAGAGACTGCTCTGAGCTTCAATGAGCATATTGAAATATGTTCATCACCTCAATGTATCGAAGCTAAAGAAAGACTAGCCACTGCTGCTGGTATCATAAATGATAAAGAGGCATTATTTGGTAGTCCAGAGCTATCAATTATGAGTGCATGCGAGGGAAAAGATTTTCTTAATCGAATTCCTTTGGTTCGAAAGCAAGGTTGGGGGCCAGCTATTGACAAAGTTCTTCCTTTTATCAAATGGCTTACTAATGACAAGGACCTATGGATATGGCCAGAATAAAGATTAATCGAAAAAAACAATCCCAACCGGAAAGAATGGTTGGGATTTGTTTATCAGAAGAAGTCTTAGCGTCATTAACTAATCCTCATTAAACATCTCAATCTTACTTTTCACTTTCTTCCTCACAGCCTCTCTGGCTTCGGAGAGAATTTTTCTCGGATCAGTAATATCACACTTGGGAGAAGTTTTCAGGAGAACTCTAGAAAATAAAAGCTGCCAACCGGACGTTGTTCAGATTGGTTGGCAGCTAGGGAAAAGGTTTGAGTTTGTCTGAGTGTTCCTTAAGTGAACTCTCAAGCGATTTTTTGTCTCTTTTATAATCCTTTACGATTTTTACGGCATCTGAAGCTTTTCCTTCGAAGCGAAAAGCCGTGAGCCCAAAGGATAAAGGCAAGTGAATTGGTATAGGCTCGAGAACAACAGATATTTCCCCATTTCCCACAACAAGAATTGCAGATATTTTTCTGTCTCCTAGGTCACTTAACTTACAGAGCATAGGAACACCTCCTTGATTTGAAATATATTATTTTGCGGTTTGCCCTAAAATCAATTAAACTGATTGAAGGACATTTTTAAAAAGAATATAAGAACCATGATAGTAATAATAGACAACAAATGCAAGAAATAAAAACCAAGAAGAAGAAAGTGGGAATTTTTTCTTTGACCTGCGACGAGGGCTGCAGCATTTATCTAATTGAAATATTCAACAAAAAACTTCTTCAATGGTTGGAGAAAATTGAATTAGGCTATTTTCTTTCGCTGAAGGATCATATGGATATTAAAGACTTGGACATTGCTCTGATTGAGGGAGTAATCAGCACTCAGAAAGACCTAGATCAAGTCCTAGATATTAGGAAAAAAACAAAAGTTGTTATTGCTATGGGCAGCTGTGCCATTTCCGCTATGCCTTCTGGACAGAGAAATCAATTCACTCAAGAGCAGCAAGAAAGAATTGCTCCGGAGTTGAAAAAATTCGGCTTTTTGCCAAAATGCATATCGCTTAAAGAGGCAATCAATGTCGATGACAATGTGAATGGTTGTCCAATCGATAGGAAGAAGTTTATTGAAGTTTTTGAAAAGTATATTTAGTTTTTAAAATAAACAATAATAAAAAATCATGCACAATCACAATCTCGACATCAGCATTGACAAACTTTCTAAAATTGAAGGTCACGCTGATCTTGACATTAAAATCCGAAAGGGAAAGGTGAAAGATGTACGATTACGGGTAATGGACAATCGTCGATTTTATGAAGAAGCAGTGAAAGGAAAACCTTTTGACGCAGTTCCTCAATTGGTTTCAAGAATTTGCGGTACTTGCTCCATTGCCCACTTGACCGCTTGTATTGAAGCAGTGGAAAAAACTCTCAAGATCAAACCAAGTCATCAAACTCTGCTTTTGCGGAAATTGACAATGTATAGTCTGATGATCAGAGATCATGCTCTGCATCTTTATTTTTTTGTTCTGCCCGATCTTCTTAAGCTTGATTCCCTGCTTGATTTGGCAGAGAAAAACAAAGAGCTGGTCCATGAAGCATTGCACGTGAAGGAAGCGGGAAACAATTTATCTAAACTGGTAGCCGGTAGAGCCGTGCACGCACCCTTCGAGAAAGTGGGAGGTTTTTTCAATGAAATTGACAGCAAGAAAATTCACTCCGTTATCAAAGAACTGAAAAGTATTCGTCAGTCAGTGATTGAATTAGTTGAGTTGCTCCACAAATGTGAGTGGAATCTCGAATGGAAAGGAAGTTTGGTTGCCTTGGTAACTGACGATTTTTCATTTCTAGAGGGAAAGATAAAATCTGCCCAGGGAACAGTTATTGAGGAGGCTGATTATTGGGATCATCTTCAAAACGTGGTAATTCCCTATTCACAGGCCGACAGTTTTAAGTTTGAAGGAGGAAATTATATGGTCGGTGCTTTAGCTAGAGTAAACATGAACAAAAACAAATTACACGAAAATACCAAAAAGGATTTGGCTAAATTCCTTGATGTCTTCCCATCAAAGAATGTCTTTCATAACAATCTTGCCCAAGCAATTGAAATTCTGCATTCTATTGATCATGCCATCGAGATCTTAAAAAATAACACCTTCAAAAAAGAAAAGCCAGTGGAAGCCAAAAATCAGTCCGGTGAAGGCGTCGGCGTAATCGAAGCACCTCGGGGTACACTCTATTATTGGTTGGGAATTGAGGATGGAGCAATACGTTATGCCAACTTAGTAATTCCGACTGCTCAAAACCTGATTGCTATGAGAGAAGTGATTAGTGAAATGTTGCCCCCTCTCATTGAACAAGGTGAAGATGTGATCAGGAAAGAATCAGAAAAAATTATCCGTGCTTTCGACCCTTGCATGTCTTGTGCTTCACATTTTCTCAAGATCAACTGGATTTAGTTTGGGTTTATTTAGATATTTATCAATGCTCTTGACCAGTTGGTCGAGAGCATCTTTTTTTGTCGTCCTCTGAGGAACAACAAAAATAGTAACCTTTCTGAGTTTTCCGATTTTTTCAAGAAGCTTAAGATTGAGTGCCAGATCAAAATCATGCAGGGAGTAGGGCGTTTTTTCTGTTTGAACTTTCAAAATATCATCGATCATTTCCACTTTCTCAATTCCAGTGGCAGTATCAATAATTACTAGCTCCCCGTTGTTTGGCCAGAGATTTTCGTTCGGATCCTTAATAATAAAACCTATGGAGGGAAACTCTTTTTGCAAATCTTTGACCATTTTTAGTGGCAAACTATCCTCTTTGAGCAAAGGATTGCCGAAGATATATACTTTTTGATTTGTTCTCTTTGCCATTGTTAAATGCATATTTTCTAATCTAAATTATATCAAAAAAAATATTATTTAAAACAAGAAACAAAAAGGCACATATTATTTCACAAATAAAACAGTTCTGAGGTCTCGGAACTGTCTTTTTATATGGATAAGTGACAACAAATGAATTTATCCTCCATTAAACATCTCAATCTTACTTTTCACTTTCTTCCTCACTGCGTCTCTGGCTTCGGAGAGAATTTTTCTTGGATCAGTAATATCACACTTAGGTGCAGTCTTGTTGCAAATAGTTGTAATCACTGCTACTCGGATGTCAGTGTCAATATTGAAACAGCTGATTCCGCCTTCAATGGCCTTTTTTATTTTTTCTTTGTTCCAATCAGAAGCTCCATGCAGAATGAGGGGCACATCAGGAATCAGACTCTTGATTTTTTCTAATCGATTCCAATCAGGCTCATCCGGTTCACGGAAAAAACCGTGAGCGTTGCCAATGCCAATAGCTAATGCATCGACACCAGTTTGATCGACCATCTTTTTTGCTTCATCCGGGTTAGTCATTACTTCTTCCCATTTCACATCTTGAGTTTCACGACCAACATAGGGAACTTTGCCCAATTCGGCTTGGACTGATATTCCTTTTTCGTGAGCAAATTTTACTACTCGAGCAGTTTCTTCAACGTTTTCCTTGAAGCTCATTGTGGAAGCATCAATCATCACTGAATCAACTCCTGCATCAATTCCTTTGATCACATCGTCCAAGTTCTTTCCATGATCTAAATGAAATCCAATCGCAGTCGCATTTGATTCATTTTCAATCACACCTTCTATCAATTTGCCCACCACTTTGCTGCCAGCATATTTCATTGTACTCGGTGTCATTTGAATGATGCAGGGTTTTTCTTTTTCGTGAGCTGCTCGAATTATTCCTTGAGTCACTTCTAAATTAGACGTGTTAAATGCACCCACGGCATAACCGCCCTCCATTGCTCCCTTGAGAATTTCGATTGTTTTTCCTCGCATATTTATACTTTAATTTATACACGTACGTACTCTGGTATATACCGTTTTTACTGCCCATCAATTATTTCAGCAATTTTGATCAGATCATAGGGCGCTAAACTGGCTTTTCCAATCAATGCTCCGTCCATGCCAGGTTCAACACAAACTTCATTAGCATTTTTGTTGTCTACGCTTCCTCCATAGATGATTCGCACTTTTTCCGCCATTCGTCGATCATATTGATCAGTCAGAATTTTTCTAATTAAAAGTTTAGCTTCCATGATTTCATTCATCTCGGGTAAATGATCCGGATCATTCGAACTGATCGCCCAAACTGGTTCATAACAAATGACGATTTTCTCAATTCTTCCCCGTCCAATATCTTTTAGGCATTTTTTTAACTGTTGATCAATCACTCTCAAGCTGCTGCCCGTCCTTTTCTCCTGAGCATTTTCCCCAATACAAACAATTGGCTGCAAACTGGCCTTGAGAGCTGCTTCAATTTTTACCGCCACAATTTCGTCGGTCTCACCAAAATATTTTCTCCTTTCGCTATGACCCAAAATGACATACTGGGCACCTCCAGAATAGAGCGTGGCGGGACTGACTGCTCCAGTGAAAGCTCCTTTTTGCTCCCAAAAACAATCCTGAGCACCAAATTCAACCTGTCTGGATTTTATTTTTTTCGCAAATTGATCCAGATAGGTTATTTGCGGACACAAAACTAACTTTGTCTCCTCCAGTCTGGCTTTTTGTTTGGCTTTAAGAAAATTTGTCAGCCAGTGCTTCAGTTCATAGCTAGCGCTGAGGTTCATTTTAAAATTAGCCACCGCTAATTTTTCTTGCTTGTTGATCATAGTTTAGTTATTTTTGTTGTTCTTTCTTAAGCTTAAGTGTTTCGCTTGATTCCGCATCCAACCTTCGCTACCCACTCTGCTAAAGCTACGAAGGTTAAGAAAGCTACGGCAGATAGACAAGTGCGGGATGACAGTATAAATCATTATAAACTTACTGCTCCTAAAGTAATTAATGTTACAATCACTCCGGCGGTGAGGATTCCTAAAGCAATAATGGGAATCGATTTTTTATGGGGGATTCCAAAAATGAAAGCGGCCATTGCTCCAGTCCAACCCCCTGTCATGGGAAGCGGAATAGCCACTAGAAAATACAAGCCCCAAGCACCATACTTTTCAATTTTATCCGCTGCTCTTTTACGAGTTCGCTCAAATAACCAATCAAAGAATTTTTTCCAAATTTCAAAATTGTTTGAAAGAAAGGCGGAAACCTTTTCCAAGAACAAAACCAGCAGTGTTGCAATAAAAATATTCCCTAGCGCTGCCCAAAAGAAAGCGCTTGGCACACTCATTTTATAAGCCCCAATAGCCACAGGAATGGCACCGCGCAACTCAAAAACTGGAGTCATCCCTATAATAAAAGTCGCAACTTGTGGAGGAATATCCTTGAGCGCCTCAACTGTTTGATTAATATCAAGAATCATTAACGTCAAAATTATTAATCGATTTCTCTATAGGATTCAATTATCCTGATCAATTCTCCCCTAATCACTAAATATTCCTGGTAGGTAGTTTCGTTGCCACCAGATGAGCCGTATTGAATCTGAGTGCCGTCGTTTAGCTCAACTTTCATGGTTTCGCTATATTTGTCCAGTGTGTTTCCGTCACCAGTGATAAATTCTGTTCCTTTGGCAGTGTAAGTTTTGCCTTCGACGGTCAAAGTTTCTTCCTTTGATCTGGTCTGATCATATTGTCCCGCTCCAGTTCGACCACAAATTACATATTTATAATCTTTATTTTCTGGAGCCGAAATGTTGATGATTCCACTTCCGTGAACAATGCTCACGCAAAGGTCACCGGTATATTTCTCATAGACGTCATCAAAAGTGACTCCGGCTGCAGCTTCTGCCGGAGAAAGACTAAAAGCAATTTTTTCCGCTTGCCCAATTTCTGCTTTGGCAGGGTATTGAAACTGATAGCCATATTTCTTGTTGATATAGGCTGGCCATTCACTGTTAGTAGCATTCAAGGCCGCATCGAGAGATTCTTTTACCTCATCCGTTGAGGACTGGCATTGGGATTGTACCTGGTTAACTTGATTTTGCATCGACCCGATTTGTTTTTGCACTTTCTCTTCCACTGAGCTTAAGACAGATTGCTGCCAAAAATAGACTCCGCCACCAACTAATATAGCCGTGATGATCACACTGGCTACAATAATCCCAAAATTTTCTTTTTTGGATTTTTGTTGATCAATTTCTTCCAGCTCATTGCTGTTGCTTTTTCCCTCCGTTTTGTTTTGAGTTATTTTTACGTCCATTGTGTGTCTTTACGAATTACGAATTTTGTTACAAATATACGAATCTACAAATTAAAACATGCTATACAAATCACAATATCCATCAGGAAGTTTTTTGTCCAGGTTTTTATTGTACATTTTGCAGATTCCTGTTTCCAATTAACGGTTTACGTTTCCTTCAGTTGTTTAGCGGCCTCTTCTGGTTCAATAGCAGCAATCTCAATTCCGGTAGAAAGTTCGAATCCGGCCCAGGTGGAAGTTTTCGGCAGCACTTCAATGTGCCAGTGATAATGAGGATAGTCTTTACCATCGCAGGGAGAAGTGTGAAGATAAAAATTATAAGCTGGCTCTCCCAAGACTTTCCCAATTTTTCGTACGGCTTCATGTAAAGCTTCTCCTCCAGCTACTTTTTCATCGTCACTCGAGCGTTCAAAATATGGTTTGTGCTGTTTGGGCATTACCCAAATTTCAAAGGCTGTCCGAGAAGCAAAAGGGCAAAAGGCTATCATCAAATCATTCTCAAAAACAATTCTTTTTTTCTTTTTTAGTTCCCAGTTCAACATGTCGCAATAGACACAAGTTTCATGAGCAGTTTGATAGATCTCGGCTCCTTTCAATTCAAGGTTGATGTAGGGTGAAATGACTGGAATGGCCGCTAGTTGCGAATGAGGATGATAGATTGATCCTCCCACGGCTTTTCCGTGATTATGAAAAATTTCCACATAGCGAATCGATTTCTTGTTCATCAATTCAACATAGCGAGTTTGATATGCATCCAGGACTTCGGCCACCATGAGCGGATCCATTTTTCCAATATGTTTATGATGATCTCGGGTGACGATCACTTCATGATAGCCAATCCCGTCCATCCAAAAATAAGGGCCTTCTTCTTTGTGATGAATTCTTCCTCTGAGTGGACGAGAAAAAGCTGGGAATTTATTGGGAAAAACTCGCAGACTCCAGTCACCATCTGAGGTGTTATAAATCAGCACGTCTGGTTCTTGACCTGAAGCTACTGGATCACAGAAAAGACAGCCTTTTTCTGAGGGAATATCTTTCAGATCCCAGGCTTGCTTCACTTTCTTGTGCTCAAAGGGACGCTTTCCTCTTGAAGTGGCTATCACCACCCAATCTCCGCTCACCAAATCCTGTCTCAACTGAGATGATCCGTTTTTTGTTTCTTTTTTTTTCTTCTTCAAACCACTCCTGGCTTTCTTTTTCGGACTATTTATCTCTATTTTCATTTTAATTTTAATTTTGTTTTTGCTCGTTCAGTATAGCATAAAAAAATCTTTTTCAAAAAGAAAAAACGACCGAAAAAGATCGCTTTCCTTTGGCAAAAATTCACATATTCTACATCTTCTTTGGCTTTTCTTCTTCCATTTTTCGCCTAAGTTTATAGACTCCAAATATCAGATTCACGCGCACTTTAAATAGCTCCTGTAACGTGCTTAGATATCCATCAAAGAAACCAACCAGACTTGATCCACTATCGTGCCACTCTACCGGAACTTCTTGAATTTTGTAGCCTAACTTCTTGCTGACCATGAGTATTTCAAAATCAATTCCCCATCGATTAACCGTCAGTCTAGGGACCACGTCCTTGACAACCTTTTCGTTGAAAGCTTTAAAACCACACTGAGTATCTTTTACCCCCCAAAGCCCCGTCATAAACTGAATCATTAAGTTCCCCAAATCACCAGCCCACTCTTTCCATTTGGGTTGGTGTTTTTTTATGTCGGTTTCCTTCAGATCTCTCGAACCAACCACAACATCGGCTCCTTCTTGAAACTTTGGAATCATTCGGTCAAGCATGTTGATGGGTGTGGCTCCATCCATATCAGTCCACAGCCTGATTTGTCCTTCGGCCGCCAGAAATCCTTCCCGAATACTAAAACCTTTCCCTCTGTTTTTTTTCCGATCGATCACTCTCACGTTGGGCAATTTTTCGGCATATTCTTTGACCAGGTCTGGAGTCTTGTCAGTTGGACCATCAAGCACTACCACTACTTCATAGGTTTGTCCCAAACTAGTGAAGTAATTCCGAATAGATTCTAGATGTTCTTCCATTTCGGTTTTCCTAGCTTCCTCATTATAGGTGGGAATGACCACTGAATACATTGGTCGGTTTTGTTGTTCCATTCTGCTTAATTTACTTTTTTAGTTTTACTTAATACTTTACTTAAAGCTTTACCTAAAAAGCGTAAGAATTATATATTTTCTTGGCACCCCAAAAAAATGAAGCGGACTGCTGGTCAAAAATATATAATTCTAGTGCTGTCAAAATCTCAGACACCACTATAAGAATATCAAAACGAAGCTTTTCGAGCAAGCAATCACCCCACGAATTAACACTTCGATATCTACCTGCTCGAAAAGCAAAGTCCCGCTTCAAAATACTCTTTCAAAACTATCGAAAAAAATAATATTTGAGGCGTGGATCAGCCTTAATTGTCTATCCAACTTTGAAGGATTATTCTAGCAGATTCAGCATTGTCTTTTTTTGATATTCCTTTTTCCTGGGTTTCTGACAAATTCTGCTGAGCTAGTCGGGTGCTAAAAGACTCTTCTTCACTGGCAACATCAAATCCTTTCTTTTCAAGAGCTTCTTTCAGACTCTTTGTTTTGTTTTTATTTGAATTAATTTTTCCTTGACTAATTGAACCAAGAATAACTTTGGAAAAACTATAGCCCTCATTTAATCCTTCAATTGTTTTTACAAGATCCCTGGTTTCCACTTCTTCTAGTGGACTAGCAATTCTCACTTCGTTATCAGCGATTGCCAATCCAGATTTTTTCTCGCCCCAATCAATTCCCAGATAGTATTTAGTCATCTTCTTCTTATTATTGAGTTAATATTTCATAGCCCTTTTTCGTCACGACAACCGTATGTTCAAAGTGAGCTGACAATTTCTTGTCGATGGTTTCAAAAGCAAATCCACTAGTAGACATACTAATTTCTCCACTGCCCTCCCCCAGCATCGGCTCTAGAGCTAGCACCATGCCTTCTTCAAGCTTGACTCCGTCTCCCGGTTTTCCAAAATTTGGAATTTGGGGTGGTTCGTGAACATCATAGCCCACTCCATGACCCACCAAGCCTCTGACCACTTCAAAACCGTTTTTCCGAGCATATTTTTCAACTGCATTTCCGTAATTGCCAGTGGTTGATCCCGGATAGATTTGCTCCAGCCCTATTTCCAAACTTCTTTGAGTGACTTCCATCAGCTTGTAAGCTTTTTTACTGACTTGACCAATGGGAATAGTAATCGCTGCATCAGTGTAGAGTTTTTTGTACTTCACACCTAAGTCCACTTTCAATAAATCTCCTTCTCTGATAATTTTTTCTAGATCCGGCACTCCGTGAACAATTTCGTGATTAATTGAGGTGCAAATAGTAGCGGGAAATTTTTTTCCACTGCCATTAGAGTAATTCAAAAAAGACGGCTCGGCGCCGCTTTCCCTGACGATTCTTTCTGCCAAATCATTCAACTCTTGAGTGGTTACTTTCTTTTTAACCGCTTCTTTGGCTAGTACTTTTACTTGGTTTAGCGCATCAGCTAAGATTTTTCCACCTTCATGCAAGAGCTTGATTTCCTTTTTCGACTTTTTAGTTACTTTCGGCATTTATTTGTCTTTCCTCTAGCTTATATTTTTGGCATTTTTTAGTCAAATGCTCTTTTTTAAACTTGACTTTCTTTGGAAAAAAAGCTACCATCTAGCCACATTTGAAATAGTCCCAGGTTTTTCCGTCCGCATAAATTTCTTAAATTTTGGCGGAACTAGAAGAGCCAACTTCCACCTCGAAGGTGGAGTTTATCATGCCCATATTATTCATAACTAATCCGTAAACCGTTAAGAAAAATGCAATATGAGATTAATTACCTGATGCTTCAGTCAAAAACTGAGGATTTAGACAAAATTAGAAAAAAAGTCAGAAAAACACTTGAAGCTCGCGGAGCAAAAATTGTTGACGAGTTGGTTTATCAAAAAAGAAAATTAGCCTACAAAATCAAGCATGAACAATATGGTTTCTACACCGTCTATCGATTCCGGGCCGAGCAAAAAGAAGATAAGAAAAATCCGATTGATGGAATCAAGAAGGATTTGGATCTGAGTCAAAACGTAGCTCGCTATATTATTGTTCGAGCTGATGAATTGCCAGAATTACAAAAGGAAATCAAAGAAGCGCCAGCGCAAGTATCCGACAGAGACACCATCAAACAAGAAGATGTAGCCAAGATTATTTCTAGCAAAAAAGCAGCCACGAAACCCAAGCCTGATGTGAAACCTAAAAAAGACGAGATTAAGAAAGAGGATGTTGAAAAAGAGTTGAGGAAGGAAGAAACCCGGAAAAAAGATGCTAAAGGCAAGAAGGACGACGCTTCATTGGATGATCTGGATAAGAAGCTAGATGAGATTCTGAATATCTAAGCTCTAAATCCTAAATGCTAAATAATTTAAAAATTCAAAGATTTCAAATTCAAAATTTATCTAACCCAAAAAAGTTTTGAATATTTGAATTTAATAATTTTGATTTGTTTAGAATTTAGAGATTAGAGTTTCGGATTTTAATAAACTTGTTCGCGCCAATTCATCCTATATCCTCACAAAATTATTCATTAACTAATAATTAAAAAAATCAAATGGATCTCAACAAAGTCATGTTCATTGGCAACATCGTCAATGATCCGGAGATGCGAACCACTCCTAATGGTCAAAACGTGGCCAATTTTCGCGTTGCCACCAACCGTCGTTGGAAAAATCAATCAACGGGAGAACTTCAGGAGGAAGCACAGTTTCATAATATTGTTGCCTGGGGAAAATTAGCTGAGATTGTTTCCCAGTATATGAACAAGGGAATGCGAGTCTACATTGAAGGTCGACTTACTCATCGCAGCTGGGATGATCAGCAATCCGGGCAGAAAAAATATTTCACTGAAGTGGTTGCTGAAAATGCCATCATGTTGGATCGCAAAGGTTCTAGCGGAGCTGCTCCCAGCTCGCCAGATCAAGGAAGCCAATCTGCTCCCCCTGCTGCCAATCAAGATGACGTACAAATCCCTTCTCCTGAAGAAATTCCAACCATCGATGTTGACAAAGACAAGGAAGAAATCAAAGTTGAGGACATTCCTTTCTAGATAAAACTGTGAACTAAAGACTTATAAGCTGAATTTATTTTTTTGATTCAGCTAAAGATAATTTATTTAATCATGAACAACAATAATCGAAATACCAATCGAACTCCGGAGCAAAAGGCTTGTTATTTTTGCACCAACAACATGGACTTGATTGACTATAAGGACGTCATTTTGCTGAGACGCTTTATTAACACCGTGGGCAAAATCATTCCTCCTCGAAGAACTGGCACTTGTTCCAAGCATCAAAGACTGGTTTCCAAGCAAATCAAGCGAGCTCGCATCATTGGCCTCTTGCCGTTTGTGGCAAGATAATTGTTAGTATGTAACAGAGGGCGTAAGCGGTAAGTTTAGTTTTAAGTTATAAGTTGCAGGATTTCATTTTAATTGTTTGTATTTCCCTACAACCAATAACCAATAACTTGTCCTACAGCTTACACCCTATTTCCCTATCCTCGTGCTCACACTCACTGACATCAAGGTTGGCAGAAAGATCATCGTGGACGGTGATCCTTTTGTTGTCCAATTCTCACAGCACTCAAAAATTGGCCGGGCTGGAGCAGTTTTGCGAACCAAACTGAAGAACCTCAGAACTGGAGCGATTGTGAAAAAGACTTTTCAGGGAAACGATAAATTTGATGAAGCTGAAATTGAAACAAAAAAAGCCCAGTATCTCTATGCTGATGATGGAACTTTTTACTTTATGAACAATCAGTCTTATGAACAGTTTGAACTTCCAGAAAAAGTTATTGGTGATAATGCTAAATTTCTCAAAGACGGATCAGAAATTGATATTCTATATTTTGACAATCAACCCATCAACATTGAGTTGCCCATCAAGATAGATCTGGAAGTAACCGAGGCTCCTCCTTCAATCAAAGGCAACACTGCTGATGGCGGCTCCAAGCAAGTCACGTTGGAAACTGGAGCCAAAGTTTCGGTTCCGCTCTTCGTCAAAACAGGAGATAAAATCCGAGTGAATACTCAGACGGGTGAATATGCCGAACGGGCAAAATAATGGCTTTCCCCATTTACTTAATACATTACTTAATGTATTAAGTAATACTTTATATAAAAGTAATAAGAAATTGGAATTCGCATTTCAGTTTTTTTACTAAAAACTATTTATTTGCTTTTTAGGCTTGTTTTTGGCATTATCATAATTAAGAACGGAGGGAGCTGATCATTTGGTCCGACTCTTGTTCTTTAAGAAAAGCAAAGCTGTCAATTTATAGTCAATAGATTCTATCTGAAAAATTAGAACTTAAAAGAAGGAGGGTAAAAATGACTAAAAAAGGCATAACTTATAGAGATGCTGGTGTTGATCTAGACAAAGCTGATTCCTTACCAAGCTGGATCAGGGGAATTATTAAGAGTACGCGTAATAGGTTTTGGCTTGGTGACATTGGAGGCTTTAGCGGAACTTTCTCACTGAAGCCTTTTATGAGGTATGAGCATCCGGTTTTATCCAGCTCAACTGATGGGGTGGGAACAAAGCTCAAAATCGCGTTCATGACTAACAAGCATGACACGGTTGGTATTGATTTGGTGGCAATGGTTGTGAATGATTTGATTGTCAATGGATCAAAACCTCTGTTCTTTCTAAATTACATTTCAATGGGAAGAATAACCCGAGAGCTGGTGATCCAGATCGTCACTGGCATTGCCAATGGTTGTAAAAAAGCTCGGTGCGCTTTGATCGGTGGCGAGACTGCTGAGATGCCTGGGTTCTATAGATCCGAGGAATATGATATGGCAGGATTTGGCATCGGCATTTACGATCTTCCCAAGGAGATAACGGGGACAAGTATTATGCCAGGTGACAAGCTGATCGGTATTCCGTCAAGCGGTCTTCACAGCAATGGCTATTCGTTGGTCAGAAAAATTTGCTTTGATATCTTGAAGCTGGATGTGACGTCATACGTCGAAGATCTAGGGGTCGTACTTGGAGAGGAATTATTGCGACCTACGGAAATATATGTGAAAGCTGTTCTGAACCTAATCGAAAAGTGTTCAGTGCATGGTTTTGTAAACATCACCGGTGGCGGATTACCTGATAATTTTAAACGAATAATACCTTCCGATTGTTGCGCTGTTATCTCACGGCACACTTTTCCTGAAATGGCAATCTTCGAATTTTTGCAAAATGCCGGTAGAATGGAAGATATTGAAATGCTGCGTACTTTCAATAATGGCGTAGGCTTCTCGGTAGTTGTTTCTGAAAATGATTGCGACAAAGCCATGAGTAATCTTGAATCTTCCGGCGTAAAACCTTTCTACATGGGAGAAGTGATTGAGAGAGTGGGTAAGCAAGTACAAATTGTTTAACGCCGCGAGTCTGATTAGTGTCTATATTTTGAACTTTTTAAACCGCTCCAACGAGAGCTAAGAAGTTAAGCCCTGTGAGGTGTTTGCATACTCACAGGGCTTTCATATTTTAAAAAGCAAATGCTCCATTAAATCAAAAACCTCAACCATATACTATTTTTCTCCTTCCAATTCTCAATGGTCATTTTTTGAAAACATTCACACCAGCCAATTGATTCATCGCCAGTGATTTGCCACCATTCTAGAATACTTTTTATCCCTTCAACTAGAACTTCCGGCTCTTCTGCTTCGACAGTCTCACCTCCAACCCACTCCCAGTGGTCATCAACTAAGACATAGGCTTCGTTGTCGGTGATTTTTTCTTTGGCATAACCGACCTCATCCGCTGTTTTATAATTTGGATAGAGCAATTTCACAAAACCAGTTTTGTTTTGCAAAGCAAACTTGCAAATCTCTGCGTTGGTGATTTCTTTCCATTCACCTGGGCCTAGGATAAATTCTTCATAGATCGGATGATTGACTAAGCTACTTTCGTCTTTCCCAGTGGCAATTTTGAAATTCTTCAAATCAATTTCCCTATCTTCCATATTCATGATCCAAATAATTTCATTACCGCTGTCTTTTCCAGCTGGATTAGGGACAAGCCTAATTAGTCTTAAATCGTATTTGGGAAATGATTTCACCTCGACTTTGAAAGATTTATAAAACTGATCTGAGCCGTCATCCACTCGCAGAGTTACTTTGTAGGTTTTTTTCTTCTCGTATTTTTGCGAAGTTACATCTTTGTAGCTGTAGTGGCCATTGCCAAAATCCCATTTAAATTTTAACTTATCTTTGTCTTTGTCCTCTGTATCAGAAGCATCAAAAAAGGTATAGACATCTTTGTAGGCTTTTTTTGACTTTTTAATTTTTATTCTGGGTGGGTGGTTGATCCAGTTCTTTTTTCCTGGAGTGGGCTTTTTGCTCCAGCTCCACTTGCCTTTGTCATCCCGAACATAGGCAATGCTCGATCGAGCATATCCAGCAACGAACACTTCATCGATCGTTTCATTTCCCAAATCAATCAGTTTGAGTTTTTCATTTCGATTGCGCAGAGCCATGCTGCTGCCACGAATGATAATCACTTTCAGCTCTCCTGGTTTGATTACTTCATTCGGTATATTGAATCTTTTGCCTGAGCCGTTTTTAATCTGCCAACCCTCAAGATTAATAATTTCTCCAGAAATACTTTTCAGTTCAACCCACTCAAAATTTTTATCTTTCCCTTTGGGATTGCTTAGGACTTCATTGAATATAATCTTGCCCCTGAATTGACCTGGAATTGGAAATTTATTTTTTTCTCCAGGAGTCACATAGAAAGTCCAATCATAATTGCCTTGAGCGTTTCTAGCCCAAGCTCTTCCAGTCGGAGCTTGAGGATATTCTGTCTGGCTGACTACTTCTCCTTTGGGATTGATCAGCTCCAATTTGTCGCCAGAATTATTCAGACTCAATTTGCCAGTCAAAATCAAATAGCTCTTGGCTTCGATTTCTTGATCAGAAAAATCATAGGTTCTAGTTTTATCTTTTATTGACCAACCGCTAAGGGAAACTTTTTCATTTTCATCATTATATAATTCAATCCACTCCCCTTTGTCACTGCCAATTGGATCGGGTAACAGTTCATTGATGAACACGTCACCATAATCTTGATCATCCGGAGGACCACAGTCATCTTTATTGCTATTTTTTGCTCTCGGAGTTCCACCTGTCTCACAACTGTCTTGCCAATCATCTCCGTCCTTTTCCATAGTTAACTTTTCACTATTATCACCCGCAGGCCAACCTCCGCTAGCATCAATTTCATCAATTGTATTTCCTTCTTTATCTTTTAATTTTAGAAACTCACCGCCATTGCCCAGCGCTCCAGTATAAATCTGATCCGCCCCAACATCTGGTACAGAAGTGTCATCTGTGCGTTCTAACAAAAAATAACCTCCACCTGAGATATCACCTGAGATAGTTATACTGGGTGTTCCATCTTCTGATGCTAGTGTCCAATCATCTAAGTCAATATTCTCATCAGTCTCATTTTTCAGCTCGATCCACTCATCATTGCTTGAATTTTCAGTTCCCATCCAGGCAACTTCGTTGATGACAACATCACCTTTTTTTATTTCCAGCGCCGTTACTTCTTTTCTATCAGATTCGCTACCTATCGTTTTTTCATCATCTTTGTTAACCATCTCTGGTACCGTCTCTGGTACAGGCGCAAGACTTTGCACCTGTATAGTGTCATTCTTTTTGGTACTATCTTCACTCTTTTCTTGCGTATTGTCATTTTTATCTTCATTTTCTGAGTCGCTTCTCCCTTCCGCAGTGTCACCAGAATCTTTATTCCCCAAATCGTCTTCTTCCTTCACATCAGTTTCATTTTCAGCTTCGTTCATTTGAGAAGATGCTGCGTCGTCCCCTTCTTCTTCCTTTTTACTACTCTCGCTAGCTCCTTCAACCTCACTGTTGGCCTCCTTTATTATCTCTTCCTCGGCTATTATATTTGAAGCCAAAAACAAAAAAACACCTCCGCATAATAGAAATGCCGTAAGATGTTTCCATTTTTTGTTTTTGTTTTTTGTCATTCTGGCACAATGTCATTTCGCTTGCCCCGTTTGCCTTATATTGGTATGTAACTTTATTCTCATACAAACACACTAGTTTCATTGAATTGATATGATTCAAAACTTTGCAAGCAAGGCTGGCCGGGGATCGAAGTCCCGAGCATTCGGGACGAAGTGGAGACTTGTCTGCCGGTAGGCAGGAACCTCATGCCAACTTATGAGATCTCTCGACTACACTCCGCTCATTTTTTGCTCCATTTCGCTCAAGATGATAAAAAGTTCTAAACGAATGAGGCTTTTCTATTCAAACAAATATGGCCAGAAAATGATTATGCCTACAATTGCAGCAGAAAAAGACGCCAAGAAAACGATGGCTGCCATCAAGTCTTTGAGAACTCTTGCTTGAGGATGAACTCTGGGCTTGAGCAGATTTGTCAGACGCTCCAAAAGCGTATTCATTGTTTCCAAAATCAGCACTCCGCCAATCATCATGACTAGAACCACTGCTTCCCATTTCTCCACTCTCACAGCAATCATCGCAATTACCACAAAAAAACCAGCCAACAGTTCAATCTGCAAGTTTTTCTCCTTTCTGATGGCATAAACCAAGCCATGAAAAGCGTTTGAAAAACTATCTTTTAGTCTTTTTGAGCCCATAGGCTAGTTTTTAGTTTGTAGTTTTTATTTTTTCATTAAGTCGTTCTGTAGGCCAAACATTTTCTCTCCATGTTCGTAGCCCAAAATATGAAGCAATCCATGAATAATATTTTTTTTCAATTCATTTTCAAATTCTTTCTCGTCTTTTTTGGCATAATCCTTAATCACCTCAGGAGAAAGAACGATCTCGCCTGAAATCTGACTATCACTATCATCATAACAAAAAGAAAGCACGTCTGTCGAGCCTTCTTTTTCTCTATGCTGTTTATTTAATTTAGCAATGTCCTCCTCTTCCACCAAAGCCACACTAATATTCATATCCTTTCTTTTCTCCAGCCAACCATCGTCTCGCAATCCTTGCAGAGCACTTCGAAGAATTCCCTGAATCACTTCATCATCTATTTCGTCAGAAAATGGATTGTTGATTTCGATTTTGTCCATAGCAGAATTGTGAATTATGAATTTTGAATTGTGAATGAGAATATAGAATTGTGAACTAAAAAATCGTTAACCATAATCCACATTCTACTTTCCTAGCTCCCTTTCCAAATTCTAAATTCCAAATTCAATCTAGTAGCTTCTCAACAATTTCTTTCACTTTGTTCCCATCCGCTTTTCCTTTTAATACTCCCATCGCAGCGCCCATGACTTTGCCCATGTCAGCTTTTGAAGTCGCTCCGATTTGTTCAATCACTTCTTTCACTACTGTTTCGATTTCATCATCACCCAATTGCTTTGGAAGATAAGTTTCTAAAACTTTGATTTCTGCTTCTTCTTTTTCGACCAATTCTTCCCGACCGCCCTGTTTGTATTGCTGAGCTGAATCTTTTCTTTGCTTAACCGCTTTTTGGATCACGCTGATCACTTCTTCATCAGAAAGACCCTTCTCCTGTTTGCCCAATTCTATTTCCTTGTTCTTGATTTCACTATTAAGCATCGAAAGCACGCTTTTGCGCTCCGTTTCTTTGTTCTTGAAAGCCTCTTTGAAGTCAGCTTGAATTTTTTCTTTCAGCGTCATGAAGTTTCTTACTGCTTATGCTTATTCACTGAGTTTCTTCTTAATGTCTTTGAGTTTTTCATCGTCAAAAATGCCCATTTTCTTGAGCTTGTCGACTTCTTTCTTCACTTTTTCTCGATACATCGCATCTTCACGAAGCTGTCGTTTGGTTTTCTTCTTCGAATGAAATCTAAGCTTGCGAACTTTTGGCAAAACTCCGCTTTGTTGAACTTGACGCGTAAATCTTCGCACCAAGCTCTCCGATGTTTCTTTGTCCTTTTTTTGTACTTCTACCACGTTAGAACCTGCCTTTCTAGAAATTATATTTAAATCATGATTTTAATATATATTATATATTAAAATATATACTTTTTTACTTCACTTTTTTAAC
>CAZKWX010000009.1:7456-42088 GCA_964556685.1 uncultured Bdellovibrionales bacterium | reverse complement strand
AAATTAGTTTATTAGGAATTTCCCAATTAACCAATAACCAGTTAACTAATTAACTACATTGCGTCGAACACAGTGAGACACAAGTGGCTTTAGGCTTTTCCCCGTTCGCTCGCCACTACTTGGGGAATCACTTTTGTTTTCTTTTCCTCCGCCTACTAAGATGTTTCAATTCGACGGGTTGACCACCGCGCACAGCGCGGGAAAATCCGAAATCTTAAGCTCGAAACTCGAAACAAATTCTAATTTTCAAAATTATAAATTCAAAACGGTTTTGAATTTTCTTATTCTTATTTTGATATTGTTTCGGATTTCGTATTTCGTGCTTCGAATTTCTCCGTGCTATGCACGGCTGACTTCGATTGCTCGAAGCCGCGTTGCCGCATTCGGAAACCTCCGGATCAAAGCTTGTTTGTCAGCTCCCCGAAGCTTATCGCAGACTACTACGTCCTTCATCGCTTGTTTCAGCCTAGGCATCCACCACATACCTTGGTGTATTGCAACCTACTGTATGACTAGCAAATAGCAGAGATCAAACTCGCTATTGCTAATTCATTACTACTTATATTTTATTTTCAAAGTCTAAAACTTTTTATCAGATATTTGCAGTTTGTAATCAGTAGGCTTTGCATTCCTACAAGCTACCAGTTACAAGCTACTCACTAATATCCGGTTTCACCAAAAGAGGGAGCAGTTCTGTAGGGGCAGGACATGTCCTGCCCGTGTCTTCTCGAGTACTGCCACTGCAGTGACCCGTCCAAAGACTGCTCAAACCCCTTTTGCTAAAACCGTGTCCAATAATTAACTTTTAACAATTGACAATTAATTCTAAAAGGTTCATTCGCACCATTTGCATATTTGTAGATTCGCATTCATTCGTAGATTTGTATCACCTCATTCGTAGAAACAAAAAACCGCTCTGTGCGGCCTGCTCTTAACCAAAATTAAGTTAGCGTGTATATTAGCCGCGTTTATATTTAATGGTTATATTGTTTCTTTTCATTCGGTTCACTAATGTTTAACTTTTGTTTTAACTATTTTCCATCTATCCCGTTAGATGCATAGCTATCTAACTGGGATTCCTTGGTCAGAATATAGATTAGCATCTCTTGAAGATATGTCAAGAGTATTGCAGGAATATATTGTCATTAAAATGGTAGATAAAATAATAGTTTTTCGTGACCAAAAAGTGTGTTAAGCTAGAAGCATGAAAAAACCAAACGACTGGGACGAGTATTACAAAAACACTCCTTTGGAAAAAATTCCTTGGCAGAGAACTGGGGATGATTATTTAAAGGAGATCATTAATTCTAGAACAGTGAAGCCTGGCTCAGCTTTGGATTTGGGCTGCGGTACGGGAGTAAAATCAATTTTTCTTGCCCGAAAAGGATTCAAAGTCACAGGAGTGGACATTTCCAAAAAAGCCATCGACTATGCCAAGGAAAATGCCAAAGAGGCAGGAGTGGAAGTGAAATTTTTTGCAGCCGATGCCACAGATTTAAGTTTCCTCGGAGACGAAAAGTTTGATTTCATTTTGGATTGGGCCAACTTGCATGGGATTCCAGAGGACAACAGAGGAAAATATTTATTAGAAATCACTAAGCATACAAAAAGTGGGAGCAAGCTGTTACTGAGGTGTTTTGGAAGAAAACCAGATGAAGAAAGTTTTGTCGTTCGTCCCATGGGAAGAATATATTTGTTTTCCAAAAAAGATATCGAGAGACTGTATGAAAAATATTTTAAGATTCTCAAAATAAACGACGCCAGCAAACCCACTAGCGACAATGCACCGGGAAAATTTTTCTATGAGTTTTTGATGGAAAGGATTAAGTAGCAAGCTCTAACATTTTCCTCCAGTTGGAACTGGAAATTGATAAATAGCATATAATGTGCTATTTTTGTTTGTTGATAATACCCCCAAATGAAAGGAGGGAATAAATGGAAAGAATAGTTGATGATAGGAATTGTTTAGTCGGAATGAGCTGTGAGGAATATTCATTAATCACAATCGCTGGTTCTCCAACGGAAAAATTACCACAGATAGTTCGTCAACGTATGGAAAAACATGCTGAAGTATGTAGGTATCATCGTAGCAGTATTTTTGCCCAGTCGGTTGTTACTACTCCAGTAATAGAAGAAGTTGAGGCAGAAGCTCTTGAAATCATTAAAAAAATAGTTGGTTGATTATAATCTAGGCCAGCATATCTACGATAACGACTCTCAAATCTTAAATGGGAGTCGTTGTTTTTATTTCGCACAAAACAAGTTCTAGTCTTCTTTATCAGCCAGAGAAAATTATTTCGTAACAAACACCATTTCAGACGTTTTTTGTTTTGTGTTAAAATTTAATTATGAACAAAATATTTTTATCAATTGCTTTTTTGTTAGGAATGTTATTCACATCAAGCGCATCTGCTCTTGAGCTTTGTGAATATAACGACATTAAGACAACCAGGGACAGGGATGATATTCCGGGCTCTTTATATCTCAAAGAGGAATATATCAGCATCAGAGATAAACACTTGATCAGCAATTTGGAGCAGATAGAAGGTTTGATTTGTGTGCAATATGCTGACTTCTATAATTCAGGTCTTACAGGAGATTTTTCGTCTTTGGCTAATTTAGTAAACATTGAGTATTTAAGTCTCCACACTAATCCAGACATCCAGGGTGACATCTGTGCTTTGAGCGGCGCAACTAAGCTCCGGAATCTCAAGCTGGCCTTTAATCCAAAACTTAAGGGGGATATTTCTTGTTTGAAAAATATAAACCTGGAAACTTTCGCTATGAGTTTCACGAATATCTCTGGTGATTTGTCTGGGTTGAGTCACATGACCAAGTTGAAAGAATTATATCTGTCAGGAACAGCTGTCAGTGGTGACATTTCCGCCTTGAGCGGACTGACCAATCTTGAACAATTAGTCATTTCCGATACTGCAATGACTGGTTCTAAGATCTATGGAGACCTGTCTTCACTAGACAATTTGCAGAATCTGAAAAAGGTAGCTTTGTATAACATGGATGTCACTAATTGCAAACATTTCACTCGGAAACATCCCAACATTGAGCAAGGTGGTTGTTCAGACGAGTCAAGGTCGGGTTTTAATCGAGAAAGTAATAATAAATTATCAGAAGACTTGCTTGGCTTGGGTGGTTTTCGAAATGGAGGACCAAATAATCAACATCGCTACGAAGAAAGGTTTGATTTCTGGGGCGTGGTGATTGCAGCATTTGCTCTGCTTATTATATCTGGGATTATTATTTTTATTATCAGGAGAAGAAAGAAATAATTTCGTTCATAGTGAAATTACGCAAAATAAAAACAACCATTAAATCTACCATTTTAATGGGTGTTTCTTTATAGACAAAAAATAGATCCTATGCTATCTTTCGTTATTCCTTAAAAATCTATCAACACCAAAACTTGGAGGTGATCATGAAGATTAGTAAGACATTGTTGGCATTTTTCTGTTTGGCGTTATTCTTTAGTGTTCTTTTGGCGGGGACTAAAAGCATCGCAGACCCAGACGTCCACTGGCCAAAAAAAATTTCATTTTAAACTCTCCCTTAAGCATTCCCATCTACAAAAACACCTTAAGCCCAAAAGTGTAAGTCACTTCAGAATAAACATGACTGTCCCTGGATTATCACCTTTGAAAGAATTTAAGGGGATAATTCATAACGTTCCTGGTTTAGGGAAAAACACATCATTAAGAGAGAAGGCAATAACAGCAGTCTGGTGCGAGGACAGCACACCAAATATATTTATTTGGGCTGATCCAAACGCTTCCAACGTCGTCTTGGTCAATGAAATCTTTCACGCTGGATATGTGAAAGCACTTATAATGGAAGGGGTTGATTACTGCGCATTAATGGAAGATAAAAGTTTTACTGTTACGTACCTTGGTCAGAATTGGACCTTCGAGCATATCAACGAAGCTGTCTCTGAGATCGGTACAATTCAGGCTTTACACAAAAAGGGATTAGCATATGACACAATGCGTCGTACTAAAAATGTACCCTTTGATTATGGGCAATACAAACTGATTCATTTTCTTGCAAAGGAACTGAACATGACCGAAAAACAATATCACCAAGCGATAGCGGAGATTAATAAATTGGTAATCAAAAAAGCACCGAGGTTAAAATAAGTTCGGTGCAGAATATAAAAGGCGGCAGACCATAACATTCGGTTTGCCGTTCTTTAATTATCTACTTTCGAAGTCAATCTATTCTCTCCCCTCAAGAAATTTCTTCAACTTTTCCAGCGGTTTTATTTTCAAATATGTTTTCTTATCATCTTCTTTGTCCAGTGATGCTCGGGTGACATTATATCCTTCAGGAATAAAAATCTGATCCCAGCCATAACCATTTTCTCCCGCTGGAGCTTTGGCAATTTCACCATCCAAGCTGCCTTCAAATAGTTTCATTTCTTCTCCGTCGTAGAATCCAACTACACACCGAGCGGTGGCTTTTCGACTTTTTCCGTTAAGTAAAGAACAGATTTCTTCCAGTGGCATTTGGTCAACAAAGAAACGAATGAACGGTCCAGGCAATCCTCCCAGAGCTTCAAATTCCAACGACACATCTTCCACAAAAACAGAACTTTTAATTTGAGCATAGGCTCCTTTCACTTTGTGCTCCACAATTTCCTTCAGATCCAGTGATTGAATTTCATCCAGATCAATTTTCTGATGATCCACTGGAAAACCCAAAAAATCAGATAAATAGTTTGCCTTGTCCTGATTACCAGTGATGAAGGTTATTTTTTGCATATGTTTGTTCCTAATTATCATTGACGAGCCTCCCCCTTTGTGAAGGGGGAGTTGATTGCGAATGAGCAATCGACGGGTTTTCATTCCAAGATTATTCCTTCCAATCCTCAATCGTTAATTTTTTTCTGCTTTTCTTGAAAACAACCTTTTGTTTGTCGCGCCACTTAAAAGCGCGCATCATTTCAATGGGAATTGACACTGTGTAACTCCCACCTCTCTTATAAATCTTCCGCACATTTCTGTTTTGAATCTTCCTCCTAGGCATAATATTTTCTTATTAATTATAATATTGTAAATAATCTATCACATTTCGACTTGCCCGAACGCGAACGAAGTGAGACGAGCGGGTTTTGAATTTTTCTTCTTGGCATAGCTTTATATTATTTATTACTAAAAACCAGCGATATGATAAAGATAATCAGTGAAGAAATTAGGATTGATAGTCCAAGATAATAGTTTGAGTCTTCAATAAACAGGTAGCCTATAGAAAAACCAAAGCCAGCACTTGATAAAAACTTCGACAATTCAATCCAAAACATACTCTCCTGTTTATGTTTCAAAACTGCATTTTCTTTTTCTCTCTTGTGTTTCTCTTCGCGCATTTCCTCAAGCTTATCTTGTGTCTTCTTTAAAGACCTCTTTAGTGTGTTTATTTGCTTACTTTGTAGTTTATAAACACCTGTAGTTGCTTGTTCTTCGGAAGACAACTCTAATGTTTTTTTATTGTTGTCAGCTACCATTCTCAAATAATGTTATGGGGGACAAATCAGACCAGCTAAATTTCTTGATTGGTCTAATTTTAGGAATTTGTGGAATTGGTCTTATTGGCGGAATTTGTGGTATGGGTGGTAAGGGTGGGATCTGTGGTATCGGGAATATGGGCGATGGGGAATCATTTGCTCCTTTTGCAAATCCGACACAATGGCCTTCCAAATCACGAATGACACCATTTTCAATCCAGCCACAATGAAAGCCTTTATAATTATAGATCATCAAACTCTTAATAAATCCTACGCTGTGGCCTTCTTGGTCGATAAACCGCTTCTGTTTTTTCAGAAGTATTATTTCAGGCTCCCCATATCGATTGTAAAACCAAGTTTTATCCATGTGCTCTAGGCTTCAACTAGTATGTTTTGTAATTATCATACTCCTCGGAACTTCGAAAGTAAAATATTTCATCATCATTTATTAAACACGTTTTTCATACCTGTCAACAAAATACTACCATTTTATCTACCATTTTAATGGTAGTATTTTATATGTATGGCTAATTTCTATACCAAATTGACATAAACCTCAAAAAATAGTATAAGAAACAGTTAGTGTTTCTAACAAATTGGACATTAAAAACTGCATATATAAACTATTTTCCTTTTGAAAGGAGGTCTCAATTGATCGTACTTCGAGATTATCAACTGGCAGCACATGGCTCACTCGTCGAAGCGCTTGAAGCAGAAAAAAAGGCGCTTGGTGTAATGGCCACTGGCCTAGGGAAAACCTATGTTGCTGCTTTTATCTCGAAAGACGAGATCAAAGGGGGCAAGAAAGGTTTGTTGTTATGCCACGAAACAGGAATCCTCCAACAAAACATGAGTGTATTCAGAGAAATTTTGGGCGACATGGTGTCTCTCAAAACTTTCTTTGGAGGAAAAAACAAGGACTGGGATGCGGACAAGGCTGATATTCTTTTCGCAACCTTCGACATTCTTGGTCAGTATAATTGGAGAAGAGCCTTTTTTAGAGGTGAGTTTAACTTCATCATCGTTGACGAGTCTCATCATAGTCAGGCTCCAACCTACAAAGCAGTTCTGGATTATTTTGATCCAGAAAAGCTCCTGGGGATAACTGCAACTCCCGATCGTGAAGATGGAAAAGAGATCAGGGAAATTTTCGGCGAAGAGGTGGTCAATATTTCGCTGGAAGAGGCTGTTGTTAATGGCTGGCTGAGTTCTGTGGAATACCATGTAAAAAATGGCAATCTGAATCACTGGGCGCTTAAGCGTCTTTTTCACGGTGTTGTGGAAGAGGGCAAAAGAGTTTCCATGAAGCAGCTCAATGAAACGCTCTTCATTGACAGTCGTGATGAAGAGATCGCCAGAATCATCCAGGAGCACTGTCTGCCAAACAAAAAGGCTTTGATCTTTTGCGAAGGTATTCCACATGCCGATCATTTTGCTCAGTTCCTTCCAAATGCTCGGACCTATCATAGCGGCAACAATCCTCGAAACAACAACGAAATCAATAGAGAAAACTTGTCGATGTTCAGACGTGGAGAAATCCAATTCCTATTAACAGTTAACAAATGCAATGAAGGCATTGATATTCCAGACGCCGAAGTGATTATCTTTCTCAGATGCACCGACAGCAAAACAATCTTTTTCCAGCAACTTGGACGTGGTCTTCGCAAAACAGCCACCAAAAAGAAGGTCGTCGTTTTGGATTTTGTTGCCAACTATCAGCGCCTTGTTTATTTGAATGAAATGTCAAAAAAAATGAAGGCACTAAGCAATGGCAAAGGCCTGGAGTTAGCAGGGGAAGTTTTGAGAATCACCGGTAACAATTTTGACTTCATCTTTACGGATGAGCAAGTTGACATATTGGAGGTGATAAAGAGAATAAGCGCATCATTCTATTCTACTTGGCAAAAGGCTGGCGCTGCTGCCATCAAACTTGGAATAAAAACTGAGCGAGAGTACTGCAAAAATTTCCATAGGAACTATAAACTACCTTCAAATCCTAATATCTACTATCCCGATTTTCCTGGATACGGTATTTTTCTAGGTACCGAAAGAGAGTTGCGCAAAAAGAGCGCTTGTTATTCCACTTGGGTTGAGGCTGGAAATGCTGCTAGAAAACTTGGAATCAAAAAAATGAAAGAGTATATGAGGAAGTACAAACTGGACCCACGTCTGCCGTCTGACCCCAGCAAAATCTATGCACCTGATTATCCCGGCTGGAGCTTATTCATAGGCAAGTTCTTTAGAACATGGGAAAAAGCAAGTGCTGTAGCAATTGGAATGGGAATTAAGACTCAAACTGAATACACCGCCAGACGAAAAGAGAATCCTCGTTTACCATCTGATCCACGTGGAACTTATGAAAACTTCCCTGGTTTCAGTATCTTCCTCGGAAAAGAAGAAAGAACCCTAAGAAGAGCGGGGGATTGCTACTCCGAGTGCTCAGAAGCTAGTGCAGCCGCGATTAGACTTGGAATCAAGTCTCATGCTGATTACACACTGCGATACAAGACTGATCCCATGTTGCCATCGTCGCCTAATAGAACCTATTCTGATTTTCCAGGCTGGCTTCCCTTTTTGGGTCGTAAGGGTGGTAGACGCAGAACAAAGAAAAGGGCTTATCCAGATTGGAAATCGGCCAGCAATGCGGCAATTGGAATCGGCGCAAAAACCGAACGTCATTATGAAGAGATTTACAAATGCGATCCGCGACTTCCATCTGATCCCTTGGCTATGTATGATGATTTTCCTGGTTGGAATGTTTTTCTTGGGAATCCACCGAAGAAGACTTTCTATTCTACATGGCAAGAAGCAGGTCGAGCTGCCGTCAAGTTAGGCATTCGAAGTTCGAAGCAGTATAAAGATGCATACAAAAAAGATCCTAAGCTCCCATCTAGTCCGTATTATGTCTATAAAGATGATTGGCCAGGGCATAGAGCTTTTTTCGGAAACCCTCCGAAGAAAAGTTTTTATTCTACATGGCAAGAAGCAAGTTGGGCAGCAATAAAAATGGGCGTTAAGGGCGCAAAACATTACAGCGCAGTCTACAAGAAAGACCCCCGTCTTCCATCGGGACCAAATGACACATATAAAAACGATTGGCCAGGCTGGAAAATATTTCTAGGAAAGGAGAAAAAGAAAATATAACGAAAAGGAGTGTGCACTCAATTGAGAGCCGCTCCTTTTTGAATCCAAAAATACTACCATTTTATCTACCATTTAAATGGTAGTATTTTCGAAATCATAAAAAAGTGTGCTAGGATATGAACATGAAAAAAGAAAATTGTATCATAATTCACGGCTGCCCAAAAAACATTGAAAAGGCGAAGAATCCAGAAACCAGGACTTATGACAAACACTGGATACCTTGGACCAAGGAAAAGCTAACAGAAAAAGGCATAAAAATCGAAACGCCTCTTATGCCCGAACCTTGGAAGCCTGATTATGAAAAGTTCAAGAGAGAATTCGAAAAATATGAGGTGACAGAGGACACAATTTTAATTGGTCACAGTTGTGGTTGTGCTTTTTTGGTCCGCTGGCTTGGTGAAACAAAACAAAAGATATCTAAATTGATTTTGGTAGCCCCTTGGAAAGTTTTTGATAAGGAAGATAAGTTTAGAGAAGCATTTTATACTTACCCGATTGATGAAACTGTTAAGGACAGGGTTGAGAAAATAGTGATGTTCACTGCTGACGATGAGGAAGATGAGGGAAAAGAAAGTCTAGCTATTTTTCATAATGCATTAGGCGGTAAAATTATTGAGCTAGAAGGCAGAGGTCATTACACTATGAGCGGTATGGGAACAACTGAGTTTCCAGAACTATTGGAAGTCATTTTAAAAACTAGCAAGGATTAAATAAACAAAAATATAATGAAAAAAGTTTTGATCATAATCGGTGTGGTTGTTATGGGACTATTCGTTCTGGGAGGAATCTATCGGTTTGTCTATGAAAAAATACAAAATCCTGGTGAATCAACCAGCGACAGTGGACTTTTCAACAGCAAAAAGTCTGGCAGCGAGCCAGTTGCATTAGATTCAGTCAAAGAGGCCACTCACATTTCCAAAGTGGCTGGCACGCCCGATGCCTATTGGCTGCGAGGCTTACCTATCATCTGGAACGACATCGAAGGAAGAAAGGGCAAATTCAATTGGAAAAAGCTCGATGAAATGGTCATTGAGGGAGACAAAAAACTGGGCGGAGAAGCCTATCACTTGGCCACCGTCTGGCCCTACACCAACTGGGATCAAAAGACTTGCCATTCGGGAGCAAAATATGAGGCCACTGGTCATTTGAGGTGCGACGGCGACAATCTGCTGTTAGGGGCGCCTTGCGATTTGGGAGCCTATGCTGTGTTTTTGGGAAAAGTAGTCGAAAGATATGACGGCGATGGGGTGGACGATGCCCCGGGATTGAAGTTCCCTATCAAGCATTGGGAAATCATGAATGAACCTTCCATGCAAGGAGGACAACTGGGTGGAGCCGGCGAGGATTTGAAATTTTTCGTGGGAACATCAGAGGAATATTTTCAAATTTTGAAAACTTCCCATGGGGCCATTAAGCAATCCGACCCGGATGCCAAAGTAGTTCAAGGAGGCATGGCCGGCATGCACAAACAATTCGTTGATTTTTGGACACCGGTGTTTGAAGCCGGCGGAGCGGATTATTTCGACATTGCCAACATCCATGCTATTTCCGTTGAAGAAAATAATGAAGACTTGCACGTTACTCGCTTCAAAAAATTCATCAAAAAATATGGTGCGGGAGACAAGCCCATTTGGGTAACCGAAGCTCAAGTGGGAAGCTTGCTTGGAGAGCCAAATGATCGGAAAAATTTCGATCAGCTTTTGGCCAAATCAACTGTTTTCGCCTTAGTTCAAGGAGCCGATAAGATTTTCATGATTGAAAACTGGCTTTTCCGGTCTGATCAAGGACCAGAAATGATGAAAAAGGACAAAAAAGATGACGGAAAAGACTATCAAAAAGATCTCGACAAAGAAGACCGACTGAAGACCAAAGATTTTGAAGCAGCCACTAAGAACAATCCCTCTCATCAGGTCTATCTGAATTTGGTTGATAAGCTCAATCATTTCGACCAGGTGGTGATCATCCAAAATGATTTTGTCCAAAACAGCAGTGACTATCAAGGAGCCACTTCACGGGTGGGACAATATAAATTTATCAATGGCAATGAAGTTGTTTATGTCCTGTGGGGTAACGCTCCTCTTCCCCGAGAAATCACTGGCACCGTCAAGGTGGCTGACATTTATGGAAATTCACAAAAAATGGAAGCAGGAAAGATTCAATTAACTGATTCTCCAATTTTTGTTGAGGAGTTATAGGTAGCTTATAATCAATTCTGAACAAAATACTACCATCTAAATGGTAGTATTTTGTATCTGAAGTAAACAGTCTATTTAGTTAAGCATCTTTCCCATGGCAATTTTTGTATTTAACCGGCGATCCATTCGGTTTAGTCGCTCCGCATGGACAGGGATCATTTCGGCCCACCTTTTCTCCGGTGTTGACAATCGGAGCGGCTTTTTCTTCTTTTTCCTCCTCTGCTTTTTGCTGACCACCTTCTTCAGAATAATTTCCTGAAAATTGTCCTTGCTGCTCGCCACCGCTATAGGCCAAATTCATGCCCATCACACCCGCTGCTTGGGAAGAAACCGCTTGGACTTTAAAAAGCGCCGTCACCACAGTGTGATTGATTTGAGCCAAAAGTTTTTGAAACATATCAAAAGCCTCTTTTTTATACATAATCAGCGGATCGCGCTGGCCATAGCCTTGCAGGCCAATCGATTCACGCACATGATCCATCTGCTCCAAGTGGTCCATCCAAAAGCTGTCCACCGTTCGCAAATAGAGACCTTTTTCCACTGCTCGCATCTGCTCTTCTCCTACATCTTTTTCTTTTTCCCCAAAAGCTTTTCTGATTTTATCCATCAAAAACTCAACCATTGCATTTTTCTTCTCGGCACTGTTGGCATAATCTTTGCTGCGTTTGATTTCAATTAGCTTCTTGTGTACTTCCGAATCATCGTCTCCCACCATAGCAACAAACTCTTCAGTGATCTCTTCCGTGTCCCATTTGTCCTCATCTTCAATGGCTGTGTGCGCTCCGATCATTGAGTCCACTTCTTCAGTGAGCATGCCAGAAATTTCATCCTTGATTTTTTCCTTACCCAAGATACTTTTCCGTTTCTTATAGATCGTTTCCCGCTGTTTATTCATCACATCGTCATAGTCCAGCACTCGTTTTCGAATGTCGAAGTTGAATCCTTCAATTTTGCTCTGGGCTGATTCAATTGATTTGGAAATCATTTTGTTTTCAATCGGCTGATCTTCTGGCAGACCTAGTTTGTCCATGATTCCCTGCATTCTTTCTCCACCGAATCTCCTCATCAATTCATCCTCCAGTGAAACAAAGAATTGAGAAGAACCGGAATCGCCTTGGCGGCCAGATCGACCTCGCAACTGATTGTCAATTCTTCTGGCTTCGTGTCTCTCCGTGCCCAGAATATGAAGACCGCCCACTTCTTTCACTCCTTCTCCCAACTTGATGTCAGTTCCCCGACCAGCCATGTTGGTGGCGATGGTGACTGATCCTTTTTTGCCCGCTTTGACAATGATCTGAGCTTCTCTTTCATGGTTTTTGGCATTCAAAACCTCATGAGAAACTCCTCGCTTCTTGAGAAGATCAGCTAGATATTCAGATTTTTCAATCGCAATGGTGCCCACCAAAACAGGACGACCCTTTTTGTTCAGTCCTATAATTTCCTCCACAATCGCTTTGAATTTCCCTTGCTCTGTTTTGTAAACCATATCAGCCATATCATCCCTCACCATTGGCTTATTGGTGGGAATTTCAACCACTTCCAATTCATAGACTTTGAAGAGTTCTTCGGCTGAAGTGAGCGCCGTTCCAGTCATTCCAGAGAGCTTATCATATATCCTAAAATAGTTCTGAAAAGTGATGGTGGCCAATGTTCGTGATTCTCGCTGCACTTTCACATTCTCTTTAGCCTCGATGGCTTGGTGCAATCCCTCACTGAAACGCCGTCCTGGCATCAACCGACCGGTGAATTCATCCACAATGATCACTTCGTTTTCTTTGACCACGTAATCCTTGTCGCGGGTGAACAAAACGTTGGCTTTGAGTGCTTGTTCCAAATGATGAACATAGTGAATCTTGTTGGTTTCATAGATGTTGCCGATGCCCAGCCACTTTTCCATTTTTTCAATTCCCTTTTCAGTTAAAACCACACTGCGCAGCTTTTCATCCAGATTATAATCTTCGTTTTCTGCCAAACGAGGAACCAGCCGAGCAAACTGAGCATACATCTGAGTCGATTCATCATCCGGAGCAGAAATAATCAACGGCGTTCGTGCTTCATCAATCAAAATTGAGTCAACTTCGTCCACAATGGCATAATGAAGCGGTCGTTGAACCATCTGATCAACACTTTGGACCATGTTGTCACGCAAATAATCAAAACCAAATTCATTGTTGGTTCCATACAAGACATCTGCCTGGTAGGCTTCTCTTCTTTCCACCGGTATCATATTTTCCATCTCCACACTCACTTCATCTTCATCAATCACTTTGGGTTGGTATAGAAAAGAAGTGTCATGATTGAGACAGGCTGTGGAAACTCCCAAAAAATGATAGATCGCACCCATCCAATTGGCATCTCGTTTGGAAAGATAATCGTTGACTGTCACAATGTGCACTCCCTTGCCAGGCAGAGCGTTGAGATAGGCTGTTAGCACTGCTGCTAGAGTTTTTCCTTCACCCGTTTTCATTTCAGCAATTCTTCCTTGGTGCAAAGTCATCGCTCCAATCAACTGAGTGTCATAGGCTCGCTCATTGATCACTCGTCGCGCTGCTTCTCTTGTTAAGGCAAAAGCTTCCGGCAAAATGTCGTCCGGATTGACCTCTTCGCTTTTCAATTTTTTCTTGAATTCTTCGGTCTTTTTGGGAAAATCTTCGTCTTTCAGCTTTTTCATCTCTGGCTCCAAAGCGTTGATTTCATCAACAATTTTCTGTAATTTTCCTACTTCTTTTTCGTCTGATCCGAATATCTTTTCTAGAAATTTCATAATACAATATTTTTAGTTGTCATCCCGCACTTGATGCGGGATCTAGTGAATTTATACGAAATTTAACTCATAAGCATGTCATATTGAGTGTAGCGAAGAATCAGTCTCTAGTAAATAGTCAAAATTCATGTACTTCAAATCCCCCTGAAAAATAAGATTCGCAAAGCTCACCTTTATTTTGAGCAAAGCTTATCCGCTTCACTCCACTTTGCTAAAGGGAGAAATTATTGTTCCACCTGAGATATTTCATAAGATATCTATGTAGGCAGGTATATTTTCTTTACCTTGTGACATGATGAGATACAGGTTGCATACACAGAGATCTCGCAGTCTATTAATTAAGGAACCACATTATTGTTCACAATATTTGCGTAAATAATTTTTGACATATTATAGATTGATGGTTAAAATATTGACACGAATTGACAACAATCTGGCAATGATCAGAAAGGAGGTGTGCATGGCGGTAAGGTTCGGACAACAGCTGTTTAGTGCGAGAAAAGCAAAGAGACTAATTCTTCGTAAGTTGAGTCAACTTACAGATCTTTCTATTAGTTATCTGTCTGATATCGAGCACGGTAGAAAGATGCCCCCACGAGACGAAGAGAAGATCCGTGATTTAGCGATTGCTTTAGATATCGATCCCGAAGAATTCCTTGAGATGGCGAAGATGGAATGCAAATGGAGACGTCCAGAATTTTTTAAAAGATTTTTTGAAAGACTTTTCAAATTCGATCCAGATTTGGCTCGAGATTTCTGTTATGAAGTCGAGAACGCGAGTGATGATGAATTTAGGCTTGCGATTGAGACGGCCCTGAATGTCTTAAAAAAAAAGAAAAACGAGAGGGTATAACTGGGAAAAATTATTGTGGTCTCTGGACCAAGACAGAAGAGGTTTTAGCCAACCAGCCAAAACCTCTTTTTGCTTCCAAATATTCAACCTGAAATTTTAGATTAACACTCATAAATTCTCTATTTGTTTCTAATTTGTCTAGCCATCACCCCTTCGGTCATATCCACTGCTGTCATGAAATCCTTGTCTTTCTTTTTAACCCGGAATTTTTCATAGGGCGTGCGAACCATCATCTCAATTCTCCAAAATCCACGCTTGTTTTGATGGACTTCCACGTCCATCTTGACTTCATCGTCCTTCAAATCCTTGAATAATTTATCTAATTTGCTTATTTTTTTATCTAAATATTTTTCCTCTTGTGAACTAATGTCTTTTGAATTAAAAAGATAACGAATTTTCATATTTGTTGTTATTTATTTCTCTGACATCTATTATTACGTATTCTTCGCCAAATATTTCTACCTAAAAACAGGTCCATGCCCGTTTCCTTACTACTAGTTATCTGTTTTTGATCGAAATACTTAAATTACAAAACACTTAGTTTTCTCCCCTTATGGTAAGGTGGAGAATTGCGGATGAGTAATTCTCAAGAGGGGTTAATTCAAATAGCAGTAGATACTAGCCAATTCATCTAACTCCCCCTAACCCCCTCTTACTCTAAGAGGGGGGAATAGGAACAAGCGGACTTCAAGATTCAAGACATTATTTTAATTAACAATTTGGATTTCCTCTTCCAGTTGCAAACCAAACTGATTTCTCACTTTGGTTTTGATCAAACTGATTAAAATAGCCACATCTTCTGCAGTCGCTTCCCCAGTGTTAACAATAAAATTAGCTTGCTTGTCCGAAACCATAGCATCGCCTATTTTGTGCCCCTTCAGTCCACAACGTTCAATCAACCATCCAGCCGGAATTTTTTCATCCTTGCATTTGATTTCTTTATCTTTTTCGAACTCTTCGCGAGCTTTTTTTGATGCCACCGGATTTTTGAAAACTGAACCAGCCGACGGATATTGCATCAGCTCTGGCTGCTTTTCTCTTCTTTTGGATATCAGTTCCTGGACCTCTTCTTGAAGCTTTCCAACATCCTTTTTTTCAAAATTCAAAATACAATCCCAGATAAGCAAATTGCCACTTTGTTTGAAGACGCTGTTTCGATAATCAAAACAACAGTCTTCTTTTTCGAACTCTTGCAGCTTGCCGGTGCTTTTTTTTGAAATATCAAGCTCGATGCATCTCACTGATTTGACCGAATTTTTCATCTCTCCACCAAATGCTCCAGCATTTCCTCGAATCGCCCCACCGATTGTCCCAGGAATTCCAATGGCCCATTCCAATCCAGAAAGCCCTTTTTTAAGGGAATAATTGACTATTTTAGCCAGTGGCACTCCAGCCGCGCAAAGGATTAATTCTTTTTCTCCTTCGGACTTCACTTTCTTCATTTCATCATTGGCAATCTTGATCACCAAACCATCAAAGCCATCATCAGAAAAAAGCACATTGCTGCCTCCTCCCAAAACGAAAACTTTCTGGTTTTTTTTCTTGGCCCATTCCATCGCTTCTTCCAGCTCATCTAAATTTTTCACCTTACAAAAAAACTTGGCTGGACCACCGATCTTGAATGTTGAGTATTCTTTTAGAGGAATATCTTTTTTGATCTCCATAAATTTCTATAATATGTGTCCTATATGACTAATATGGCTTATGATTTGAGCACATCCAATGTCTCTTGAGCACATTTTTCCCAACTGAAATGCTTCACTCTTTCGAGACCCTTCTGCACCATTGCTTCTCTCATTGTAGAATTTTCCAACAGCTTTAGCAAAATGCCAGCCAATTGCTCATGGTTTTCTCCTTCAAACTTCTCAGCTGCATCTTCGGCCACTTCAGGCAACGATGAATTATCAGCAATTACCACTGGGACCCTTGAGGCGAACGCTTCCAGAACCGGAATACCAAATCCTTCATAGAGCGGGGGAAAGACAAAAATCTTGGCTCCCTGGTATAGCTTGGCTAAGTCTTCAAAATCTACTCGCCCGGTGAATATAATGTCAGTTTTGTACTTCGATTTTTCAGCTGCTTCCATGGTAGATTCAGCTTTCCAGGCTATCTCACCGGCCAAAACTAGTTTCAGATCAGCTATGTTTTCTCGAACTGAGTTAAAAGCTTTGATGAGTGTGACCAAATTCTTTCTAGGTTGAATGGCACCGACATACAAAAGATAGTTTGTAGTTTGTAGTTTGTAGTTTTTTAGCACTTCGCCTATCTCTTCTTTTCTATACTCCTTTTCAAAGATTTCTTTTTCAAATCCATGATGAACCACGTGGATTTTTTCGGCTTCAACTTTGGGATAGAGTTTCAGGATGTCTTTCTTGGTGGCTTCAGAAATGGCAATGATTCGATCAGCTCTTTTGATGGCCGCGTTAGTGAAAAAATCAATTTTCAAAAGATCGTTTTGAGGAAAGTGCTTGGGATAGAATTTGAAAGCTAGATCATGAATCGTCACTACAAACTTCGTTTCTTCGGGACCAATCAGAGGAATTTGCTGGATCGGCATCCAACAAACATCCGGCTTTTCTTGACGCAATTCAAAAGCAAACCTGGTCTGAGTCCAAAACATTCGATAGGGAATTTTTCGATCAATATAATTGGAAAACATTTTCGGCTTTAGAAGAGGATTGAACTCTTTTTGGTGATATAAAAGAAACTGATCTTCTGGGCCCTTTTGCCCAAGCCAAGAAAGCAGGTTTTTAATATAAACCCGTGTTCCGTCTATTCTTTTGTGATCCAGATCAGCACAATCGATGGCGATACGCATTTTTTTTATTTGTCATCCCGGCCTCCGAGCCGGGATCTAGTGAAGATTCTTAGTCACATCTTTCCACTATGAAAATAACCTGGTTAAGTTTCACGCTTGATGCCGGATCAAATCCGGCATGACATTTTAGTTTAATTGAAAATTAAAAAAATTGATAGCATTCTTGTCTGTCTGTTTTTCAACTTTCTCGAAACTTATCTCTTTTATTTCAGCTATTTTTTCGATCACATGTTTGACAAAAGCCGGCTCGTTTCTTTTTCCTCGATGGGGTCCTGGAGCAAGAAATGGAGCGTCTGTTTCAACCATCATTTTTTCCAATGGAATCATTTTGATCACTTGAAAAATTTCAGCGTATTCACTTTTTTCAAATGTGATGTTACCCGTGAATGAAAACCAACATCCCAGCTCCAAAAATTTTTCCGTCCATTCAATATCTCCCTGATAACAGTGAATAACGAGATTGTCGATTTGCGATTTGCGATTTGCGATTATTTTATAGACGTCTTCATAAGCATCGCGGCAATGAACAATAACTGGTTTGTTTAATTCAGCAGCTAAACCCAGCTGCGTTTCAAACAGTGCTTGTTGGTGTTTTTTCAATTCCTCAATATCGTTTCTATCTCTAATCCAATAATAGTCCAGTCCGATTTCACCGATGGCTACTGCTTTTTCATTTCCTGCCAGATCAGAAACGTTTTTTATTGCTTTATTGATAGAAATATTCTCTCCTTCTTCTGGGTGAAAACTTACCGTTGCAAAAACATTTTTCTTTGTATTTGCGAAGTTAACCGCCCAGTGGTTGCTTTTTCTGTCAACTCCAATAGTTATCACCGCTTTTCCTTCATTACTGATAAACCGCGAGAGTACTTCATCGCGGTCTTGGTCAAATTCCTTCACATCAAGATGAGCGTGAGTGTCGATCACTGTTCAGTATTAAGCATCAAGTATTATGTATCACGTATATTGTCATTCCCGCACCGTATCAAGTACGGCATAAACTCCGGCAGGAATCTATTAGTCCTGTTTCGTATCAATTCTCTCAAAAAGTGGCTCCACTTCCTTTGTTTCTAGAGCTTTTTTAATCTTCCCTGAAGTGTCAGGCATAAATGGCTCCAAAAAGATTGCGATTTTTGCTAGATCTTCTGTAATTTCACTTATAACTTTTTTGAATTTGTTTGGATCTGATTTAGCTAATTCCCAGGGCTTTTTTTCTTCGATATATTGGTCATTTTTTCTTGTTATATCCCAGATGCCTTTAAGCACCTGATCTAAAGCCATATCATTAAAATATTTGTCGAATTTACCATTGGAAATTGATTGAAAATTAGAAATTGAAAATTGAAAATTATCTTTTCGAGCGAGTTTAATAACTCGCGATAAAAGATTACCTAATCCATTAGCCAAATCTGCGTTGTATTTTTCATCCAATTTTTCCCAAGTGATGTCAGTGTCTTCGCCAAATGAGCCAGTAGAGAGCAGAAGATAACGCGTGCCATCAGTTCCATAGCGCTCAACCATCTCCTTGGGTGAAATCACATTGCCAATCGACTTGCTCATTTTCTGACCATCCACGATAATGAATCCATTCACAAAAATTCGCGAAGAGTTTTTTACCTCAGCTGCCATGAGCATTGATTGCCACATGGCTGATTGCTGTCGCAGATTATCTTTGCCGCAAAATTGAACTCTCTCTTCTGATTCCTCCCAGAACTTCTTGAACAGGTTGGGCCTGCCCTTCGAAGCTCCGCTTTGCGGAGCGGAGTAGGGCCATTCAAGAGTGGAAATATAGTCCACTAAGGCATCAAACCAAACATACATTACGTGATCTGGATCCTCTGGCACTTCAATTCCCCAAGGCATCTTCTCTTTAAGACGAGAAATGCTAAAATCTTTTGGTCCATTTTCAATAAACTTCTTGACTTCGTTGAATCTTTTGGCTGGCTTCACAAAATCTGGATTATTCTGATAAAAATCTAGCAATTTTTCTTGAAACTGAGAAAATCTGAAGAAGTAATTTTCTTCTTCTCTGATTTCAAGCTCTTGATTGGGATGATCAGGACATTTCTCGTCGACCAACTCAGAATCGGTCTTTTCCAACTCACATCCCACACAATACTTTGTCTTATAATCCTTCTTATAAATGTAGCCGTTCTCATCACAGGTTTGCCAAAACTTTTTGGCCGCCTCAATGTGATCCTCATCAGTGGTTCGAATGAAGCGATCGTATTCCAGATCGAGCAAATTTTCCAGCTCTTTCCAACTTCCCACGATTTTATCAGCATATTCCTTTGGATCAAGCTTTTCTTTCTGGGCTTCTTGATAAATTTTCTGGCCATGTTCATCCGTGCCAGTGTTAAAATATACTTCTTTTCCTAAAAGTTTTTGATAGCGCGCCAAAACATCAGCCTGAACAACCTCACGAGCAAAGCCGATGTGAGGCTTAGCATTCACATAAGGGAGAGTAGTGGTGATGTAGAATGATTTTTTATTCATTTACTTATTTGAACCTGAGAGAAGCGAAAGTGCTGTTATTTTTTCACCAAGTTCGCACCAACAAAAATCTATTCAAGAGCGAACTTACGTGATAAAAATAATAGTACTTTTGCTGATTAATATAGGGATGCGACAGAATTTGTATAATTATACTAAAGCTATTTTAGCCTTATTTTAGCAATAAATCAACCTTTACTTATTCTTCTCTTTTGCTAGAGTAGTGACAAACTCCCATGAAACTATCAATTATCATCGTTAATTTCCAAAGCGTCTCTTATCTCAAAAAATGCCTAGAAAGCATCGAAAAATCCATCAATGCTGTTTTAGATTTTGAAGTAATTGTAGTGAATAATGATGATCAAGAGTTATCTTTGAGAAAAGATTTTCCTTTTCCGCTAAAAGTTATCAAGAATAACCTTAATAGTGGATTTGGAGCAGCTAACAACTTTGGTGCTAGAGTTGCCCAGGGAGAATATCTGTTTTTTCTTAACCCCGACACCAAGCTAGTCGATGACTCTCTGAAAAAAATGGTTGATTTCGCAGAAAAGGAAAAGGCAACAAGCATTGTTGGACCAAAAATAATCGAGGCATCTCGCAATGCACCTCAACCTTGGACTTGTGGTGAGAAAATTTCGTTAAAAAATATTCTGTTTCGCAACACTATTGACAAACCGTGGAACAAAAATGAGATCCAACAAGTTGATTGGGTTTCCGGCACCGCTTTATTTATTTCCAAGAGCTTGTTCGATAAACTTGGAGGCTTTGATGAGAACTTTTTTATGTATTTCGAAGACCAGGATCTTTGTCTTCGAGGAAAATTGCAAGGCTTAAAAGTTTTCTTCTATCCCCACACACAGATTATTCACTACAACGGCAAAAGTTGGAACGATAAGAAAAATCAAAAGGAGGAATATTATAAATCCCAGAAATATTTTTTTGAAAAGTATCATAGCAAGTTGAGCAATCGATTACTCAGAGTCATTCATTCATTTAAAGGCTCATGACACGATCTATGGATAAAAAAAATTGGAAATTTGTCGGCACCCCTTTTTGGTTAATTCTTTTTTGGGTCTTAGCTGCCGCTTTGCCTTTCTCTGTTGCTCTCAATCCCACTTCCAACATTGATCTGGCTTTGGTTCGCGTCTTGGCACTACTTATTTTTCTGCTTTGGCTTCTGTGGTCACTAGCTAATCGACAAATTGATTTTGATAAGCGAGCTCGTTTTTGGTTGCTGTTGCTGTTTCTGGCAATCAGTGCTCTGTCTTTTTTCTGGTCAGTTGATTCTTTCCGAGCCGGAAGAAAAATTTTGTTTTTATTTTCCTTCCTACCTGTCTATTTTGCAGCTTTCAGTACTACAAAAAACACTGCTTGGCGACTAATTTTACTAAAAATATTCGCCTGGAGTGGCCTTTTTTTAGCCATTTTTGGACTTATTTTGTTCTCTTTTCAGTTTATATTTGGAATCGATTCGGCTTTGAAAATATTTTCTAGCTATACGGCTCCCTTGTTCTTGGGCAACGTTTTTTCTGAAGCTGTAACTGCTTTCCCCAGTTGGATGGTCAATATTTCTGGGACAACAATCATCCGCACTTTCGGCTCCTTCCCCGATCCTCACCTGTTCGCTCTCTATCTTAATATGCTTTTGCCTTTAGTTGGTTTTCTCTATTTCAAATCAGAAAAAAAACAGCGGATCAAATATTTAATCATCTTCCTGATTATTTTATTAGCCAGTCTTCTGAGTTTTTCCCGCGCCGCCTATCTTTCTCTGATAGTTGGTGCTATATTTCTATTTTTTGTCAGCCGACCTGATAGAATCATTAAAAAATACCCCCTCGCTTCTTCTATCATTCTGTTCGTTTTTATTTTGATTTTTATTATTCCTAATCCTCTGATCAGCCGTTTCTCTTCCTCGCTCAATTTTCACGAAGGTTCTAATCAAGGTCGCATCCTTATGTGGCAAAAAGCATCGGAGATTACTGGAGAAAATTCTTTGTTAGGAGTGGGTTTAGGAAATTTTCCCCGAATTATTGAACCTGAGTCTGATTATCGGGATCCAATCTATGCCCACAACCTATTTTTAGACTTTAGTTCTGAAACTGGACTGATTAATATGTTAATTTTACTAGCTCTTGTTATTAGTCCAGTTGTAGCTTACTTCAAAAAACCATCTTTGTTGACCAAAGCTCTGGCTATATCCTTTGTTATCTTTTTCATTCACTCGCTTTTCGAAACTCCCTTCTACTCCGTGCGAGTTTTTCCATTATTTTTAATTCTTATAGCTTTTCAAACTGATGAAAAAAGTAATTGAAATAATTAACTATTCGGTAATATTCTTTCTGCCCATCTATTTGATTCGGATTCCTCTTTTTGATGGAGCTAGTTTAAATTTGCTCGATGTTCTTTTGATCATTGCCATTCTTTTAAACCTTACTTTTCTAAGAAAAAAATCTTTTAATTATAAAATTTTATTCAACAAGAATAAATGGTTATTTTTTGCTATTGGTATAATCATTCTTGGTTTTATTGTAGCTTACCTGGCTAACACTACTCACCATAATTGGACTGACGGATTTGGAATTTTAAAAAGCTTCATTATTTTGCCAATTTTGTTTGGTCTGACTCTTGCCATATTGGTAAAAAGGGCTTATTTAAGGACAATCTATCTGCTCTGGGCTTATTTTCTTAGCACAGGCTTAATTGCCATTTTGGGCTATCTTTACCTTCTTCGAGGAGTTTTAACCTTTGATGACCGCTTGCAAATTTTCTACAATTCCCCCAATGCCTTAGCTATGGTCTTGGTTCCAGGAATTTTAATCGGACTTTATCTTCTTTTTCGAAAGAAGTCTTGTCCTTTGATTGAAAATCGAAATATGTGCTTAGTTATTGTTCTAATTCTCCTGATTGCCCAACTTTTTTCTTTCTGGAAAACATTTTCCGCTGGAGCTTTCTTGGCGCTAACTGTGGCTTTGGTTTATTGGATCACCATCATTTTCAGTCGCAATAAACAGATTGTGTCTTGGCTTATTCTTTTCTTAATTTTTAGTGGTTTCCTGCTTATCTTCAACATCAATAACTTCACCTCTTTTATTAACTATTCTCCTAGCATCCCGCCCACATCTCTTGATTCTCGAGTGGCCATTTACAAATCAAGTATAAAAATCTTGAAAGACAATTATCTTTGGGGAATTGGTCCGGGAAATTTTCAACAAAAGTATCTTGACTACCAGATTTTCTTTCGACCTTATCCTCAATGGGCTGTTCCTCATGCCCATAATATGTTGCTGCACTTTTGGATCGAAGGAGGTTTGCTGGCTTTGCTTGGAATTGTTATAACGGTCGTTATAACGTTCGTTAGAACGTCGTCTCAACAAAAAAAGTTCCTGCTGGGAACTCTACTTGGTGCTCTTTTGGTTTACTTTTTCATTCACGGCATCATTGACAACCCCATTTGGAAAAATGACTTAGCCGTTTTGTTTTGGATGATTCTGTTTGTTTCTCTAATCAATCTTTCTGCAGATCAATCCGATAAAGTGATTCTGAATTCCGATCAATAAAGAATAAAAAATTTTCTTGTTTATCTAAAAACAAACTTTCACTGTCTACTTGGACATTCAGTTCATCTGTTTCAATCACTCTTTCTTTCTTCCCGTTCTCCGTATTTATCTTCCAGAAAGTATCCACGAACTCATATTTCTTTGCTTGCCAATCGTTGGGTAGCACGGCTTCCTCTGGGGTAGCACTCATCATGGAACAAAAGATATGCGTGTTGTCATTTGACCAGACGCATTTTTTTATTGTGGTAGGAAAATTTAGCCCTTTATATTCTCCCCCATCTTTATTCATCACGCCTAGCACTAGCTTATTGCTAACTTGATTTTGGGCAAATGAAACTAACAACTTTTGACCATTTTTTGACCAAAGATAGTCAGCCCCATATTTTCCATCATAAACCGTCCTTTTATCACCGCTGACAACGTTGATGCATTCAATTTTTCCAATTTGTCTTCCATCTGGAACTGGATAATAACAGCTCTCTATAGTCGATTCGTTAGATATTAAGTCAACTTTTTTGAAAGCAAGGTTATCAACTAATACTTTCCAATCACTGCCATCAAAATTAGAGGCGTTAATTGATCGTTTTTTCGAGCTGCTGTCAAAATATTTATAGAATATTCCATTCTTGGTCGCACTCCAAGTAGCCACATCAACTCCACTTTTTAGCTTGCTAACCGAGTCCCCATCTAAGTCATAAAAGAAAATCCCTTCTTTAGTTTTCACAACCGCTTTTCTCTTGTTAGGAAACCAGTCAATCGCTTCCACTTCTCCAAAAGGATAGGCCCCGACCGAATTTTTCGAAACTCCATCAAAGTCTGACACTAAGAACTTCTGATCTTGATAAAACAAAATTTGATTGTTCTCGCCGTTGAGCGTTGCTCCTTTGATTTCTCCCGTCATCACCGCTTCAAGTTTTCCCATTTTGGTGCCTTCTCTTTTTCCTTGATTTTGCAACTTTTCCTGATCGCTTCTGTTAATCGTGATCGGCTTTTCTTTAGCGAAAAATTTATAAACAAAAAATGCCCCCAAGGCGAGGATGAAAACTGCAGCTGAGATTATAAAAATCCTTTTGAGCATTTTTTACTTGATTTTATAAATTAAAGCTGTCGTCTGATACGCAACACACCATTCCTTCTTCACATTTTTTCCCGTCGGTTGTCTGAGTTAAATCTCCGCTACAATCGCTCTGACAGACCCCGAGTCTACTGCCATCTACTCCCATTAATGGACCACATTCCTCTCCTGCTTCAAAAGCTACGCAAGATCCTCTATAGCAAACATAAAAAGCATCTGTTCCACACCGTGGATCGTGTGTATTATCTGACCACAGACTCCCGTCATCATTTCTACAAGGTTCAACACACTCACCACCCCAACAATGCCTTTCTGTTCCATTAGCATAGCGACAACCAGGAGCAGTGTCTCCATTTTGCTTTTCCTCACAAACACCTTCTGGAAAAGGAAGTCTTTCATTAGTCACTCTTGAAAGATCCATTCGACCTCTAACTAAATCCGGATTGACTACAAAAAGTGCCAACCAAGCCACTAAAGCAATGACCAAACCAATAATTGCATTTTTGATCATACTCTTGGCGTCGGCAATTTTAGCAGCATTTCCGGCTGAAGTGACGATATAAGTGAAGGCTCCAATGGCAATCATCACTACTGAAAGAATCGCCACAATAGCAATCCCAAATCGATAGAGCATTCCCAAATAGGTGATAAAATCGCTGGTCCCTTCAGCTTCTCCTGGAATTACTTCCTTGGTTTCATAGGTTTCTGGAGTGGCTGCTTGATTGTTTTCCTGGGCGAGTACTTGATTAACGAAGTATAATGAATCATCTCCAGAAAAATTAAACTGCAAGCCGAATATTAGAAAAACCACTCCAAAAACCGCTGAAAGCATCAGCGCTTTGCTTAATATCAGAATATTCTTTTTTTGATTCTTACTATTCTTCACGTCTTAATTCTTTAATTCTTTGGCTCTCGCTATTGCTCAAACCAATTTTATAAGTCAATCCAAAAATTATCATCCAAACCAAAACTATTGAGAGAGCCGTTTTAATAATAAATAGCAAGTAGTAGGGAGAATTTTTTACTGTCGAAGCAAAGAAAGCCTTTATTGATGCAGCTTCCGGCGATACGAATCCGGTTGTTTTTATTTTAATCACCGTGTCCTTAACCAACGTATGTGCATCATACATCTTCCATGTCTCTCCCAAGCCTTTGACATGCGCTTCAGAAAAGTTTTTCTTCAATCGCACTCGCAGAGTACTTATTTTGGCTACTTGGTTTGGTAATTGAATTCTTACTGTCCTTTCATTATGCCTTTTTACTAAAACATCTTCATTCCAATACCAATCGATACTGAGACCTTCGTCTTCACCACTTTCTTCTAAATAACTCGGAACAATGTTCGCTGTCACATCTATATCCTGCCCTGCTGGTGCAACATAAAATTCATCCAGTACTCCTTTCTGGTTCTGGGCTGCCCGAACATTATTACCAAAAGATAGCGACACTAAAGGATAATTGACTGATAGGAGCCTCTCGGAAACTAATTCATCGTCTTTAATGTTGGGATCATCATTGACTCTTTCCGCAATTACTGAAAGAGTGAGCAATTCTCGATCAGTCCCCATCACTGGAAAATAGACCGCGTATCCAAAATCTTCACTGGATTCTTGACCCTGACAAATGTATTGTGCGTGTCCACCAAAAATTCTATTACAAACCTCCGGTGTGAGCTTGGGTGGTTGAAATTTTTGACCATTCAGTGCCCAAGCAAAACTTTCTACATCATCATCTAACTCAGCTAGAGCAACAATCACTTGATAGGGATAGACAGGACAAACGTTCCAATATAAACCATTTTCACAAACTTCATCGCTAAAATCCCAGCTATCAAAACTTACTCCACCTGGAGGGTGAGCACGTCCGTAATGAAGAAAAATTTCTATGTTGTTCAAAGTCAGGGGAATTATTTGTTCAGCCATCGTTCCCCGATCAATCAAAACACTTATTACATCATCTTCCAGTGTCACTCCTGGATTGGGAGACTGCATCACATCAGACCTATGTTTACTCACCAAAACCACTAACTTCAACATGGCTTTTGTGCTGTCACCCTCGAAAATTGCGGCAGTAGGCCGGAAACCAATCATCTTGGCCCCAATTCCTTCCCGATAGGAGTCAAATTCAACTGTGTCAGAGACATCGGTGCAGTCTTCAAAATCACCTGGCTGGCAGCGCATCACGCTCCAACGATAGTAGAGGAAATCTGAATTGACCTCACGATCACTTACTACTGCATTGGCAATAATCAGATCAGAATAGTCTTCATCAACAGTGTGAAACTGGGGTTCCTTGGGAGTAAATTCGATGTCCACATCAAAAAACTGCTCTCCTTCTTCTTCCACTGGAACAGTAACTAAATATGGAAACCCAACATCATCATTTTCTTCGCACCAGTCTCCATCAACATCAACGTCATCTTCTTTGGCATTGTCATCACAAATATCTGGTGTGGCCCACATGATTTTATAATAGCCCGTCATTTGTCCAGTGGCCTCCAGAGGGTCATCTTGGCCATACTCCCAAAGAGTTTTCATACAATCATCAAATGTGCTGTTGCAAGAATAATCATCTGCCAATCTTGTGGCTGGATCAGACTCAGCTGCATTATCTGCCAAACAATCTATTTTTGCATCTTGGCAACTATCATAGGAAGTGCTGTAATCACTGGCTCGACCATAGACATCTCTGGCTGTTGTTCCCTCATTGATTGGAATAGTTGATGTTCCTTCTATCACAACACCTACTCGATCTCCTTCTCGATAATTCCAAGTGAATTGACTTTGACCAAGACCAGCCACGTCAGCTTCGTCTTGGATCCCATCACCATCAGTGTCAGCTTTTCCTGGATGAGTTTGCCAGCACTCCTCTTCTCCTACATCAAATCCTCCGTCACCCGTTATATAGTCGCTATTGCCACACGTAGCAAACTGTCTCTGGTCGCTACAGTCAACAATTAAGTCTCTGCCTGAAAATTCATCGTATCTTAAATCACTATTGAATTTCAACCCAAAATTTCTCATATAACAGCGAGAAATGGCTCGAGTGTTGGCAATCCGTTTATCATATTCTTCATAATATTCAACTGGAGTTCCTTCGTCATCATAACAGAGATCACAGCTATTGCTGCTACTTTCATATCTTTCCAAACAATCACATTCTTCACAGCCACCCTCACAGCTAGAACTCTTTCCTCCCACACCGTCTACTCCACCATAATTGGCCTCAAATCCATCTCCGTCATCAGTGCTAACAGAACCATACTCAATTCCAAAGAGCTCTGGATCAAACGACCCTCGAGCGATTCTTCCCATGGCTTCTCTTTTTCCAGCCTCGATTGAATTGGTTGGATTTCCGTTGGCATCGGTATGGATGATATACCAAGTGTAGTAGAGATTTTCCTTGTTGTTGCGGAACATTTGAGGAACGGCAAAAGCGGTAACCTTTTCTCCTTCCTTGGGACTAATTTGGTCAAAAAAGATTTCTACCGTAGGTGCATAAGTTTTCCGAGCTTGTCTTCTGATCAAGTCCTTGTCGATTCCAAAAGTATCTTCCATGAATTCAATTGTTTCCATGTAGATATTTTGAGTCAGAGAAGATCCCGGGGTGGACAGATTATAGAGAATACCCAAAATCTCCCCCATTTCTGACATGGAAATACTGGTGCCACTAACTATTGAGGCATTGACTAATTCGTCAATAACAGGGTCCTGGGCCTTTATGTTGTTTAAAGGAAAGACCAAGCAAAAGATGACACTCAGGCTAACAATTGTTTTTGAAATCTTTTTCATTTTAAGCAAGCTGACTTATTTTATACAAAATGTAAATGTCTACTAAAAATAGATAGGCCCAATGAACCATTGCTGAAACCATCACTGATTTAAATCGATGAGCAATCATTCCTAATATCAAACTAATTGCCAACAAGACCAACAATCTCAACCAACTGATAAGATCTCCCATGGTAAACAACTTGAATAGGACGAAAAGGATTGCTTGAGAAACAATAGCAAATTTCAAACCAATCTTTCTCCTGAATGTTTCTTGCAAAAAACCTCGAAAATAGAATTCTTGAGAAAACACAATCAGTGGTAGAATAAACAGATTGATAAAAAGTAAAAACCTGGTTGATGAGAGCTTCCAGACTGATTCTCCCCCTCTCAATCCTGATTTTATCATAAATATAGAAGCTACCAAAACCACTGCTCCCACCACAATCGCTGTCCATTTAATCTTTTTTTTGGTTTCTTTTAAATTTAAAAAATATTTCCGAATATCTTTTTTGAAAAATTTTTTTATAATCAATAACGGCGCAAGAAACAGCAGGCTGACTGATAAAAGCAGTAGCTCCCAAATCCCATCTCCTTTCACATTTCGCAGCAGCAGAATCATAACAACCATAATCAATACATAACTAATCAGCGCTATGAATAATTCAGTTTTTTCTTTGTCCTTGACTATCAATTTGTCCATCTTTCTTTTTGATTTACTTAATCATTTCAAAACCAATGAATTCAATTCTTCCTTTCCTTGTAGGAAACGCATATATGCGTTTCCTACAAAAGAGGGGAAATAAATGAGTTTCATGATTTAAAGTAACTAGGCGGCTATTTTGTATTCACGATCATCAGCAGCAGCCGTTGAGGAAACATTATCTTTCTGTTGTTTGTTCTTTCCGCTATCAACTTTTGCCATTCTCCTTTCTGCTAAAACAAACCAATAATTCATCAATCCACTGAAAGTAAATGCGGGCAATATATTAATTCCAAGACCAAAAATTTCAATCATCTGTGATCCACCGGTCACTGCTATTTTTTTCTTCCAGCGCTTTCTGAAATGTCCTTTTAGTGCATACAGTATCCAAAATAGCGCTGAGAAAAAAATGGCCGTTAAATTACTCCCATAAAGCAATATTCCAAAGGCATCAGCCAAAAGAGAAAGGATGATAATTAAAAAATAAATAAAATCTTCTCCCGGTCTCGCCTCTGTGAAGGCCAATCCGAAACTAGTAGCCGTTTTAATTGGACTTTTGGCAGCTTCTTTGGCTAGACTCTTTGGCTCTTTTTTTAGTCCTCGAGAATGCGCCTTTGCTACCGTTCCTTTCTTCTCGCTTGATTTGGACTCACTTCCTTGTTTGGTTGTTGCACCAAGCGTACGGCTTTTTTTCAACTCATCTAGCCGGATGATTTCAGCTTCTTCTGGTGATTTGCTTAGATTTTGACTTTCTTTCGCAATCACAATGAATTACGCTATTATTTATAACTCCTTTTTTCTTTTCTCTTCTTTTTCTCGTTCTTCTTTCTCTCTGGCTAACACTTCCTCTGGCCTGGTAGTTACTATTTTGTGCTCATTATAAGAAGCCACCACTTGAATTGCTGCTCTTTTGGCTCCGGCAAAAAATATTCCTTCTCCCACATTGCAATCCATCAGCAGATATTTTTCTTGGTCAGTCAGATAGAAAGTGTCGGCCACCACATCAATCGAAGATTGAGATTGGCGCATCAACAATTGCAAGGATGAGTTGGAAACTATGGCTTTTCCTCTTTTTGAAGCCATAAAGTCAGAAATGTCTTGAGTGATGGTGGTCAAACCTCCATAATATTTCCTGATTCTTTTGGCAATTGAAAACATAAATCTAGCCGCGTCTTCGTGCTCCATCATCACCCAAGCTTCATCGACAACCACTACTCTCTTTTGGATATCACTTCTGATCCTATTCCAAATAAAGTGAAGGATCAAATACATTGCCACCGGTCGAAGCTCTTCTTCAAGATCTCTAATATTGAAAACTGCCAGTTGATTGTCGATGTTAACATTAGTCGGTTTATTAACAAATCCGGCAAATACTCCCTTGGTGTATTTTTCCAGTCGTATTCCCAAGTCTTCCGCTCCTTTCATATTACGAAGCATTTCATATAGATCGTCCATCAATGGAAAAGACTTTGCATCCAAGTCATCCACCAGTGTGCTCTCGGTTATGTCTCGAATGGCATAGGTCTCTCGGATGGCTTGCTCCAAAATGGATTCCTCTTCGGGAGTCATCGATCCCAACATTAACTTCAGAAGCCCCAAAAGATCAGCAATATTGGATCGAAGAATTTCAGACATGTCTCTGTTCTTCTCCTTGGGAAGATCAAATGGATTGATGTGCTGCTTGGTGTTAAGAGAAATTCTTATCATCAACCCTCCCACTGTTTTGGTCAAACTTTCATATTCATTTTCTGGATCAATCACTATAGCAGCTGTTCCCATCATCATCGAACGCAGAATTTCTAGTTTCACTGCATAACTTTTTCCTGCTCCAGACTTGGCGAAAACTACCATATTGGCATTTTCCATTGAAAACCGATCAAATAAGATCAATGAGTTGTTATGACGATTGACCCCGTAGAGAATTCCCTGGTTGGAAGTTACATCGGCTGAAATAAAGGGAAAAGTTGTTGACAGCGGTGAAGTATTCAGGGCGGTTGTGTTGGAAAGTTTGTCAATTCCCAGTGGAATGGATGAAACAAATCCTTCTCTCATCCGAAAGATCGCTTTTTTCGCATAAACTGACCGAGCATTGAGCACTGATTCAATTGTGGCCGCATTTTTTTCTAAAGTATCAACGTCTTTCCCAAAAACGTTAAAATATAAACCGAGACTAAAGAACTTTTCGATTCCCTCTTGGAGTCGATCGCGCAAAACTTCAACATTTTCAAAAGCCATTTCCAAAACTGGATCACGAGTCAATCCTTTTTCATGTTCAATGCTGATCTCGGATTGAATCTGGGTGCTTTTTTTCCTTAATTTTTTTAAAACTTTTGAAGTGTCCACCGGATGAAAAAACATTGAGACATCCATGGGAATATCCATGCCAACAATTCGATTGAGCCAACCCATTGTCAAGGAACTGGGATAGGCGGCTACGAAAAGCGTGCGGCAATAAACGTTGCCGATTTGCAAATGAGCACTGGAGATACCCATAGCTGAAGGCGCGATCAGATCCAGCACTCGAGCCAGTCCTTTCATATACACTTCTTCTTCATCAAGTAAATCTTCCGATTCCAGTTTTGTCGGATCAATCTTAGTGTCTGCTTCTTTTTTATTCCTGGCTTTTTTTGAAAATATGTTTAGCATTTGTTTTTATTTTATCTAGTTTTATTTTTCAATCATCATTTCTCCCATCTCAGGAAGATGCACGTGATCAAACTCCGAAGGATTATAGAAATTATAATACATTTCAATTAGCTCCTGGGTGTTTAGCGGGGTCATTCTGATTCCCGTTCCATTGAGTGCTTCTTGCACTTCGGCCACTCGCTGAAATAGCTGGTCTTTTTCTGTTTCAAATTCCTCTCTCTTTTGAAAAACTGCTTTTCTTGGATTAAAAGTATCGATCATCTTTTGAAAAAAATTCTTCTTCTCTGATTCAACTGCATAGAAAGGAATGATCACATAAAATGACTTGGAAGTGATGTTGGAAACGCTTACCAATCCATGAATAAACTCCATGTAATCAACGATCTGTTCTCTTAGAAGAACATTCTTTTCAGCATTTCTTCTCTCTTCTAATGATTCCATATAGGGCTTGATGTCAAACTTCCTCGTGCTAATCACAATTTGAATTGGAAAGTCCAATGTGTTGAGAAATCTCTGGAAAGCGTAGATAATTGCTTCTTGTTCGGAGGTCGATTTGAGGTCAAAGTTTATTGATGAGACTGCTAGAACCGCTCGCAATGAACCGTCCTTCAGGACCACTGAATCATCTTTAATCTCCGCAACATTGATGTACTGCTGCATATTATCTCCTTCGTATTGTTTTTCATTCTTTGATTTTCCCATTGTTTTTTATTTTTATGTTTTTTCTATATTGCTTTAAATTACGAATTTTATTTATTTCCTCTCTCCTGTAGGAAACGCATATATGCGTTTCCTACAGTATACTGTAGTGTTTCCCTGAGATGCGATTACCGGTACCGGTAATCGCATCTCAAAGACACCGGTACCTCAAAGACAGCTTCTTCCAATGTTTAAGGTCTTAATTTAAGAATTAATTCAGAAATTCTTTGGATTACGAAACACTTATCTTTTCCCTTATGGTAAATCATTTTTCCAAATCGCTTTTAGTGTCCAAAATTTCTGAAATTTCCTCTAATTCCTCATAGGTTTCTTTTTTTCTTTTTTGAGCTCTTTTTTTCTCAAAGCTCATGTCTTTCTTTTTTGGTTTGATTATTCTTTTCTTTTCGACATCAACTGGTTCAATGCCCTTATTCCAGTATAATTGTTTAGATCGTAGAGAATACTTAAATCCATTAGACAAAAATGTGAACAAGGATACGCCATGAGGTCGGTAGAGAGCAAAAGCCGTAGCTGTTATTCCCACGATAATCAGAGAAGCAATAAAAACTGCCGTGTTGAAAACGTTCCAAATGATAAAAATTATTACTCCTCCCAAAGCAAACCAGCCCAATTGCTTAGCTGTCAGCTGAAAAGCGATTTTATCCTCAATTTCAACATATTGTGGCACTCCAAATTTCATTTTTATCTAGTTTTTTGTTAACTAACATCTTTCAGATTCACGATGTTTTTGCTTTTTTGAGCTTGATTATTTTGTGAAGGTAGCGGTCTTACTTTTGCTCTTTTGTCCTCTTCTGTTTTGAGCTCCTGATTGCTTGTTGCTTCGTTTTGTAAGTTTTGTAACTTGTCTACATCAGACTGTTGAGCGCTTTTAATTGACATTGACCCATCAAGCACGTTCTGAGGTTCTTCCATAACGGGTTCTTTAAACCTCGTCTCCTCGGCCAGCTCAGCTACATTCTTCTCTTCATGAACAATTTGTTCTTCAATTTTTGGCTGTGCTAACTCCTTGGTTTTTATAATTTCTTTTTTCTCTGTTTCCTTTCCTTCCGGTTCTCGAAATCGCTCTCCCTCAAAATAGATCTCTTGATCTTTTCGATGAACTGTGACGGGTTCGTCCTTATCATAAGACCGCAGAATTAATTCTAACTTGTTCTTTTCTTCTTTGCTTAATTCTCTCGTGTTATCTGAATCGTGAAGATAGTTCCCTCTTTCCATACTATTGTGACTTTGAGCGCCTTTGTTTTGTATATAATCATCAAGCCAGTTTTTTATTGTTGGCGAGACTACTTCGTCAGTGTCTCTCTTGCTAATAGTTCCGCTAGTTATTTCCTGTTTAGCTAGCTCTTCGTATTTTTTCAATGCTGGAATGAGCGGCAGTTTTTCAAAAACATCCTCATATTCTTTTTTCCCAAGATTCTTAACCATAAGGATAATTCCTTTCAAGTCTTTAACAAATCGTTCTGATGTTTTTCTTTCTAGTTCGAGCTCTTTCTCAATTCTGTGCTTAGTTTCTCTTTCGGAAATTTTCTCAATATAAATATCTCTAATTAAACGAGCAATGTTTCCAATTTTTCTTGGGTCTTCAATTTGGTATTCTTTAGATAAGTTTAATATGCTATCGGACACATTTTCATTCATCATCCCATATCTTATGTGCATGGGAAGCTTATCTACTTTTTTAAACATCTCAATAAGCTGTTCTTTTGTGTCTTTCTCTGGGTCTGTGTTTGCGCTAGCCAACATGGGACAAGATTGTCTCTTTATTAATTCTTTGTAATTGTCTTGTTTGTTTATCATTCTTCTTGTCTAAAAATAGAGGTTAATTAAACGGGCCGAAACAGACCTTTATCAACTAATTCTGCCCTGATCTCCGGAGAAGTATTATTCAATACTATTCTATTGTACTCACGATGATTAGCAGCTTGCGCTTCCCTGAGTTGATCTTGAACTTTTTCCTCTGATAAGTATCTGGCATCTTGTTCCATCATTTTCTTCAATGGCCTGTATTCAGCGTCAGCCTCATAAGCGCTGTCTCGGAATGCGGCTTTATTATACCTAAATCGACCACGCATAAAGCTCCTCTTCATTTTATCGTTCATTTCTTCATCTAGCCCAAGTGTTCCATTCATTCTCAAGCGAGATTGCTCTTTTTTGATCATATCTTTCATGGCTACGTTTATTCGAATCTCTTTATCTAACTGGTCCTTATCACCGGTGTTAACAACATTGCTTCCCCTATCGATATGATAATTCAAAACCGAAGCCCTCTTCTTCTTAGACACCTCTTTTGTCATATCACCCACTGAGGCTTCAACAGCTTCTTCATTCATTCCTGTGTTTTCCATATGTCTCAGTATCTCAATATTTTTCTCATAGTCTTCGTTT
>CAZKWX010000009.1:0-7446 GCA_964556685.1 uncultured Bdellovibrionales bacterium | reverse complement strand
GACTTAATCTTGCCATCTTTAGCTTTTTTCTGAATACTTTTTTCAATTTCTTCGTTCAGCTTGTTCTGTAAGATTTTATTCTTCACCTTTCCGTCTCTTCCTTTTGTTTCTCGCATTATCTTTTTCATATCATCAACATCGCTAATATGTCCTCCCTTGGCCTTCAGTATCGCCCCTGCTTTTCTGGTGATAACATCTTTGCTTTTAAGCATCTTTTCTATTTCGTCTTTGGTTTTGCCTCCTTGTTTCTCAATGTCAGCTACTTTCGAGTTAGCTTCATTAACCTGAAATTCAGACCAATCGTCACCCCCTTTAAATCGAGCTTCTGTTCTCTTTTTGGCCTTTTCTCTTTCGCTTTTAGATAAATATTTAAAGGGTCGCATACCTTCTTCGCCTTCTTCTTTTGTTGCAGAACCCCCTACTCGAGAAAGTCTTTCGCCTATCCCTCTCATGGCCATTCCAGCGTACTCACCGGCTGTTTTTTTAACCGCCCCGGGAACTTTGGCCGCTTGAGTGGCCCCATACATCGCCAACGGAGCTGCTCCGAGTGATGCCACACCAATTGATGACTTCAAGCCCGTTTTAGCCCATTTTTCGCCCTTGTCGAGCATCTTTGTTAGCCTTCCCCCTGCTGCTGCAGCTGTTTTTTGTGATTGCTCATAGCCATAAAACAACATATAGATTGTTGCTGCATAAGGTATAATCATGCTCATCATTCCTGAAACTCCTGTTCTAACAACCTCTTCGGATCCATGCTGCGTGAAACTATTGCTAAGCGCCGCGAGAAGAACCAATGTCAGAAACAGAAAGAATAGCATTACAGGCCCATAGAAGGCATAACTGATTAACTTTTTAAACCAATTGTCAAACATTCCTCGTAGCCCTCCTCCAGGAATCGCCCAAGCAAAAAACGCTAAAGGAGAAAGAATTATTAAAATCCAAAAAGCTATTAATCGGATAACCAATGTTATCGCCACTACAAGAAGTATTACTGCAAGCACTAGTATCGCTATTATTTCGAAAAACATGCTTAAATTTTTTCCCCAACCAGCATTCCCCCACGTCACTAAATCATTGCCAAATTTTCTTGCATCCCAAAAATCCTGAAGTGATATATGCTGACCAACGGCGCCACCAACACTATAATTTTGCAACGCGTTAGCAAAAAAGCTCATAATTAAATTGGAAATGTCTATGACAAACATAGTTATTGGCAGAGAGAAATTGACTAACAGGGCACTAAGAATAACTCCGATAAATAGCTTTTTATCACTATACTTGTTTATTCCTAAGACAGTTGAAATTGCCAAGAAAAGTAATATTAAAAGATAGAACATGTTGATAAAATCTCTCACTATCGTCCAACCCGTCATAATACCCCTTCTCGCTGTATCAGAAAAAAACACCGCGTCTGTGACTCTCGGAGATACCATGAAAAAGAGCAAATCGTTGGCCCATTCAAACAGTTTAGTAACCGCTCCCAATAAAAAGTCTAGGACTTCCCCTGAAAGCCATGCCCCTGTTCTTGAAAAATAACTTCCTGTTGCTAATTGCCTAGCTTCATCCTCTGTCATTCCCGGATTTCCTGCTATTAGGCCTTTCACCATAAGTTCCGTTTCATACTCTTTGGGATTACCCCAAAAAGATTTATACCATTGTGCATTAGCCGTCTCTGTTTTAAAAAAGACAAAAATAAGACAGAAGGTAATCACTCCTAAAAATAAAATTCTTATCTTTTTTTGTCTTTTCTTGTTCTTCACGCTTTTTTTAAATCTGAGTTCCCCGTGTTATTGCACATATTTAATTTTTGCTGATTTCAAAGCTGCTTTTAATTCGGTAATTCATGATTGCCTTGATATATCAAATCCTGAACTGTTTGAACTCCGCCTTCAACTGATTGACCTACTCGAGCTGCTTGATTAGCCGCAGGCGCTGAAAAAATTCCATAGCCTCTTTCCATAAAAGCCGTCAGTGTTGAGGTGGAAATGTTGTCCACCACCTGTTGCACTGAAACAGCATTAGCAATCATTTCAATAGGGGCTGTTTCTGTCGCCGCTACAACTTGGGAAATCACACTGCCAGGAATGCCATTTTGAGGAATGAAGCCTTGATTAGCAATCGCTATCGTTCTTTGAATATCCTGCTGCTGAGTCATGTAGGAAATAATTCCAGCTTTCACATTTTGATAAATATCTGCTGGATGATCCACTCCACTGTTCTGGACTTGAAGATAATTGTCCATCGTAAATTGTCTTGTTTCATTATCCAGAAAAACATCTTGATATGGGTCGGTTGAGCTGGTCACCGCTCCAATGGTTTGTTTCATCGGTTCTTTGGGAAAGAGTTCGTGCTTCAATTGTTGCTCCACACTGCGCAAAATTTCTCTTTCTCCATCAGAGACACCTTCATTGAGTTGTCGAAAAAATTGAGCCATCACCACTTCGCCTCGACGACTACTCACTCCATAAATAAAGTCACCGTAGTCAGTTATCACAAAAGACTCGCTGGTGTGACCACCAGTGACCAGTTCAGCCATAGTTTGCCGGATCTGTTTGATGGCTTCTTGTTGCATTTTGGAAAGCAAGTAATTTTGAGTTTGGCTCCTCACCGTTTCCAGAGCATCATCCAGTCCCACTCCTGGCACTTCTAGGATATTATTAACCGGCCAACCTGCCTTAGCATTGTTGCTAAAACCAAATATGAAAACCGCTACCAAAATAATAGCCAGATTTGTCTTAAAAATTCTCTTTTTTATTTCTATTTTCCTCATTTTGTCTGCAAAAAGTCTATTCTTCAGTGTTAATTTCGTATTGATCTAAAATCTTACTGGCTTCAAATTCCAAATATTTAAATTCATTCAAGGCAGCTTGAAGTTTGCCGGCCATGAGTCCCATGGCAATCGGATCATCCTTGTCAAACATCTTTTCCTCGTTTTGACTGATCAGATAACCAAGTAGTGACACCCAATTTTGATGAAAATCCTTCAAAACAAATGGTGTTTCAATTTTTTTCAGCTCTTCTAGCGCTGCGTTCATATCTTCTTTCATCTTTTGAGCTTCACTCTTGTCTCCCGTTTCAATATCATAACTAATTCCCAAAATATATTCTTTCATTTTGTCAGAAAAGTCTTCTTCCGTTTGAGCTTCAAAGGGAAGTTTCGAGGCCAAAACAAAGCCCATCATAACAAAGTACTCTTCGATTTGTTTTCGTTCTATTTCTTTTTTTTCTGCCTCGTCTTTTTCATTTGGTTCGGGCAAAATATTCAAATCTTCTTCCGGAATCAGTTCAACCTCATCCGTCAAATCAACTTCTTGTGAGAGGCTGCTCACCAAACTGTTTATGTCCTCTTCAGTTAGAGAATTGCTAGCCAGCGTTTCCATCTCTTCTTCGGAATATTCATCTTCCGATGTGTTGGCCAAATTCTGAAGCGATCCTATCTGCGCTCCTTTTTCATTCTTCAGTTTCTTGATAAATTCTTCAGTCAAGTTTACTTCTTCTTCAGCGCTTTCTTCAGCCAATGTCCCTCCCGCTTCCACTTTGATTTCTTCTGCAATCAATCGATCGCCTGGCGCAGCAATCAAAGGGTCATATCCACTGGTGGTTTCCACTCCGTCAGAGTAGCCGTCTCCGTCAGAATCCTCATTGTTTGGGTCCGTCCCCAGCGCCCTTTCTTCTTCGTTAGTTAATCCATCCTGATCAAGGTCTTCAAAATAATTCGGCTTGTTATTTTCCGCCTGAAGGGAATTTATCCAGACAAAAACAAACACTAAAAAGAGTGCCCAGACCTTCTTTTTTGAAGATTGTGTTTTTTTAGTTTTTTTCATTTTTGTTTCCATCGGAAACTACATTCCATTCTAGAAAAATTATACCATACAGTTAGTTCTAAGTTACACCGCTGGCAACCAGATTCAGAATAGAACTGCTAACAAGAGTATAGCATAAAAAAAGGCCAATCCCAAAATCCAAGAGAACAGTTTTTGGGGTCTGGTTTTGGGATTAGTTATGATCCAATAATTGAGTCCTCCAAAGATCAAAGATATGAAGAAAAATCCTCGCAGGTTGAAGACAAAAACTGACAAAGCATAGGCGACAAAAACAATTGTCCCAATAATCATTCGAGTTTTTTTCTCGCCCGCTAATGTTGGCAATGTCATCACATCATCTGCTCTGTCTCCTCGAACATCTTTGATGTCTTTCAGCGGAATGACTAGAGCTGAGACAAAAAATAGAAATAGAATCGCTTTCCAAGGAAAGAGCTGCAACGATTGACTATCCGAAACTAAAGTGTAGCCCAGAAGAAACAACAAAAACAGTGCAAAAGCCGAAAGCAGACTGGAGAAAAAGATGATTCTTTTGATTCGAAAAGGATAGTTGGAATACGCCCAAGCAATCAGTCCATAAAGCAAGATAATCAAAAATGATTTGAAACTGACAGCAACTGACAGCAGCAGAGCTAGCAGAAAAAATGCCAACCCAAAGCTCCTATATCCTTCCATATTAAAAATCTTTTTCACCAAGGGCCTTTCTTGGTTGGAAATTCTGTCAATTTTCAAATCGGCTATGTCATTGGTGATGACAGAAAACATCCAAATAAAAAACACGGCCAGTAATAAGTTCAGAAGCACCAACCAAGAAAAAAGATCTCGACTCAGATTCTGTGGAAAATAAAACAGTCCAATTAAAATGCCTGCCAAAAACACTGCCCAGCTAAAAAACACTTGGGGAGCTCGGACATTCTTGAATAATCTTGTCACTTTTTCCTTATTGGTTTTCCATTGAAATATCAATAACAAAGCCACTAACAACAAATTATAAATCAGCGTTATCTTATAAAAAAGCGCTGAATGAAAGCCTTTTTCGGCTACTCCAAAGTAGTTAAAAGGTGCGATAAAAACTTTAGCCACATCAGTTCCGGTTATGGAAAAAATGTCTAAGCCTTTAAATGGCGCTGTGATTAAAACCAAAACGCTCGGCAAAGCGCAAAGCAGAAAAAATATCGTGTAGACTCCCCAAGCTCCCAATAGAGCTGAGCTGATTTTTTTTCTTTTTTGGTAGACATAGAAAAAAACAAAAATCAAAATGAAAATTAACACCATCCGAGTACCATAAAGAATCCCCACCGGCTCCACTGGTCCAAAAAAGGTTAAATATTTTTGGATCAAGCCTTGCAGTCCATCAAAAATATAAAAACTGACATAAGGTTTTTCTCCCAGAATAATTTTATCAATCACTGGGCGTGGCACTACCAGCCAAAGACTCCAGAGCACTACCAACAAAACTTTTTGCTTGTCTGTTTTGGTTAGTTGCCAAAGAAATATCGCCATGGCCAAATACAAAAGCAGATAGAAAGGCTGGATCACTTGGCCGACAAACACTTGGACGCCGACATTTTCAAATCCATACAAAAAACTTTGCATAAAAACTGTCAAACCCATCATGGCAAAAAAAGTAATCACCCACGACTTGAAAGTCAGAGGTGATTTCTCTAGAAAACCAACAAATTTTTCAAATATTGCTTTCAATTTTTTCTGATGGTTATCTTCGGGTTGCCTATTGTACGAGTTTTTGTTTTTATTTCCTCTAAAATTGCCTGTTGATTTAAAATCAGCTCTGATCGCCAAGCTGATTTTTCTGCTTTCAGGATAATTTCCTCTTCGCTCTGGCACACCACCTGAACATTTTGCAAACCAACCTTTCCAAGCATCTCCTCAATCACATCTTGAGTAACTTTCTGCAGCATGTGCCGATCAAAATTAGCACTTTTACTGTTTGCTCTTTTTTCTAGTGCTTGTTGAAATGTCTTCATAGAGCATTTTCTAGTTTATATATTAAGATATCCCAGTATTGTTTATACTTTCCATAAATTACCTAATTAGTTAGTTGTATTTCTTGTCATTCCGCATTTAGTGCGGAATCTATTAGGTATAGGTTGTTTATTGACTTAAAGACGCTGATAGTAGTTGTTTCTAATTATCCTCCTAATAGATTCCCGCCGGAGTTTATCCTCGAGGAGTCGGGGACGGGAATGACAAAAAAATCCATTAAAAACCATAAACAATGTCCTGGAATCTGACAGTTTTCTTAATAACAAAAAGCCTATTCGTAAAAAATTCGTAATTCGTAAACAGTCAGCTTTTAATTATCGGCATGATCACAAAGGAAAAATTCTTGTTCTCCTTTCCATCTTTCCCTTCAGCAAACATCACCGGTGATTTTTGCTGATTTAGTTTGATTATTAGCTCATCCGTTTCAAAAAGCGGACTGTTTAAACCTTCAATCAAGTAGCGATGATTAAAAAACACTTCAAATTGTGGACCACTTATCTCAGCCGGCACTCTGGAAACATTATCACCTGCATCAATCGATTGAGCAGTCACTACCAAGCTTTTATTATTCTTTGAATTTTTCAGTCTCACTTCCCCGCTTTGATTGTTAGCTACTAAAGAAGCGATCTTGACCGCATTAAGTAGTTTTTCTTTTTCTAGTTTAGCGACAATTTCATATTTTTTTGGCAAAACTTGCTTATATTCAGGATAATTTCCATTAATAATCCGTGAAATCACTCGAACTGATTCAGTGCTGACAAAAAGCTGATTTTGATTGATAACTACGCTTAATTCCCCATTTTCTTCTAATCGGCTAAGCTCCATAAAGGCTAACGCTGGCACAATCACTGAAGGATTCTTCTCTTTGAAAATCTTAAAATCATCCGAAGCTGATCCACTCTCTAAAACCACTTTAGTTTCAGTTAATCGAAAGCTATCCGTAGAAGCCAACGTTAGAATTCTCTCGCCAAATTCCATATAAACTCCATTGAGCTCCTGACGAGTGTCATTATGAGCCACCGAAACTAACACTCCTCCAATGGCGCGAGAAAATTCAGCGGTTTTCAACTTAAAAAACTGCTCTCTAGGAATCTCAGGAATGATGGGAAAATCCTTAGCATCAATTCCCTTAATTTTTATCTTATGTTTTTTTGAAATTACTTTTAACTCTGCTCCGTTTAACTCTCCTGAAATCACTTCGTCACTAATCGTTCCCAGAAAACCTCCTAAGATTCGAGCTGGTACGGTGATGACTCCTTCTTTTTCAATTTTTGCTCCCACAAAAACTTGAATGGCAATTTCCAAATTGGTTGATGCCAACATCAGTCTTCCCTTTTTAGCTTTAATGAGAATGTTGCCCAGAATCGGAAGAGTGGTTTGTTTTGAAACAATTCTTTCGACTTTAAAAACTGCTTCTTTAAGATTCTGAGTCTTACAGGTAAATTTCATTGTGTTAATTAAAAGTTATAAGAGTATTAATAGAAGATATTTATATATAATTTATTATTATTTTTGATTATTATCCGTGATTTTATCCTACTTATTACAATCTTCGCCTTTATAAGAATAAATTTAAATTTATCATTAGAGCTTGCTAATAATATGTTAAGTAAATGAAAGA
>CAZKWX010000008.1:0-42800 GCA_964556685.1 uncultured Bdellovibrionales bacterium | reverse complement strand
CTCCACCTGAGATATCTCAGGTGCCAGCCTCAGTTGATCTGCAAGCTTTCTCTGATCATCTGATTGCCATAGAAACAGAGGGTGAGTTTGTGTTTGAGGTGGATGGACAATTGAAAGTGGCCGGAGTTCAAGCTGAAGCAATCGAAATAGGTGATGAAGCTTCAGGAAAAGCCAGTATTCAACCGGGACAAACTGAAGTGCAAATCGCAACTGCCAGCATCGCTCCAGATTCCAAAATCTACATCACCTCAAAAGGCAGCACTCAGGGGAAAGTGCTCTATTATGATGAAGCAGTAGAAGGTGAGAGTTTCAAGGTGAAGTTTGATGGCGATCCGCTTCAGGAAATAGTTGAATTTGACTGGTTGATCGTGAAGTAGATTTACAGATTACAGATTTGTACAGATATACAGAAAATAAAATGTATATATTATAATATATACATGACTCTGGAGTAGAGATACACTGAAAACCCCCTTCCCGCTATGCGGGATTCCTCCTTTACAAAGGGGGATTTAATAAAACTAGGAATCAATTCGTATATTAGTATTCTATTCGTAATTAGTAATGAAAAGCTGTTGACATTTTCGATAAAAAAGGTAATATGGGGAAGTATCTGATTTCCTGAATCAGAGGTGTTTTATTGGTTAATCTTTATAAATTTAGAATATTTCAAATATCAATTGACGTATGCCGACAATCAATCAACTGAAAAGAAAACCAAGAAAGTTAACTAAGAAAAAGCCAAAGTCCCCGGCTTTGACTTTTGGTTTCAATACGATCAAGAACAAACCAACCGACAACAAAGCTCCTTTCAAGAGAGGAGTTTGTGTCAAGGTGGGAACAACCACTCCCAAAAAGCCGAACTCAGCGCTGCGAAAAATTGCTCGAGTGAAGTTGACCAACGGGATGGAAGTGACTGCCTACATTCCCGGAATTGGCCACAACCTCCAAGAGCACTCAATCGTGATGATTCGAGGTGGACGAGTGCCTGACCTTCCGGGTGTGCGCTATCACGTGGTGCGAGGAGTGTTGGACACATCGGGAGTTTCTGACAGGAATAGAGGAAGGTCAAAGTATGGAGCTAAACGCCCAAAGGGCGATTAGCTCAGTAAACAGTAAATAGTAAATAGGGAAATTCAAATTACTGATTATCAAACATATGCGCAAGAAACGAGTTTATCGAAAAAATTGGCAACCAGACACAAAATATAACTCACTTTTAGTGGGTCGATTTATCGGTCATGTGATGTTGGGAGGGAAAAAGTCATTAGCGCAAGAAATTGTCTATGATTCCTTTGACTATATTCACAAAAAGACTAACAAGGGCGGCTTGAATGTATTTGAACAAGCTATCAAGAATGTCTCCCCATTGATGCAGCTCAAGAGTCGAAGAATTGGAGGCGCCAACTATCAGGTGCCAGTTCCGGTGATGGGGGACCGACGCAATACTTTGGCCATGCGCTGGATTTTGGAAGCGGCTCGGGCTCGAAAAGGAAAAAAGATGGCTGAAAAATTGGGAGATGAATTCCTTGATGCAGCAGCCAAAAAAGGTGCCGCCATGAAAAAACGAGAAGACACTCATGCGATGGCCGAGGCGAACAAGGCGTTTGCACACTTCGCGTAATATTTACAGATTACGGATTAGTACAGATATACAGATGAGAAAAAATACTCAAGATGGTTACAGATTGGCACAGATAATACAGATAAATACTAATTCATTAAAATGAATGACAAAAGGAGGGGGTTTATATACGAAAAAGAGAGTTATAAAATAATTGGGATTATATACGAAGTTTTTAATGAGTTGGGCTATGGACATAAAGAAAAGTTTTATCAGAAAGCAATTGCAAAAGAATTCGAAAAGAGAAAAATTCTTTTTAAGGAGCAATCAAGAGCGAAAATAAAATACAAAGGAAAAGAACTTGGCATATACATTCTAGATTTTTTAGTTTTTGATAAGATTGTAATTGAGTTAAAACAGGGAAAACATTTCTCTAAATCAGATATTCGACAGTTATACTCTTATCTGAAAGCTACAAAACTTAAACTAGGATTATTAGTTTATTTTACTAGCCAAGGAATAAGAGTTAAGAGAATCGTTAATCTCGAATAAATATTATCTGTATATCTGTGATTTTATCTGTAATCAGTAAATAAATGGCACGGAAGTATCCAATTGAAAAGTACCGAAATATAGGAATAATCGCGCATATTGACGCTGGGAAAACGACTACTACCGAGCGTGTTTTGTTTTATACTGGAATCTCTCACAAGATTGGAGAAGTGCACGAAGGAGAAGCAGTGATGGACTGGATGGAACAAGAACAAGAGCGAGGAATCACCATCACTTCTGCTGCCACCACGACTTTTTGGAAAGATTGCCAAGTCAATATCATTGATACACCAGGGCACGTGGATTTCACTGTAGAAGTTGAGCGATCACTCAGAGTCTTGGATGGCGGAGTGGTTGTTTTCGATGGAAAAGAAGGCGTGGAGCCTCAATCCGAAACTGTTTGGCGACAAGCTGACAAATACAACGTACCGAGGGTTTGCTTCATCAACAAAATCGATAAAGAAGGAGCAGATTTTGAATTTGCTATTGGATCAATTTGGGATCGGCTTTCTCCCAATGCGGTGGCAGTACAATATCCCATTGGTGTCAGTGGTGAGCATGAAGGAGTGGTTGACTTAATCACCCAAAAAGCGCTTTATTTTGAAGGTGACTTGGGAGAAAAAGTGGTGGAGAAAGAAATTCCTGAAGAGTTGAAGGAAAAAGTCGTCGAATGGCGCGAAAAAATGATTGAAAAGGTAGCTGAAGTGGATGATGCGCTGACAGAAAAATTCCTTGAAGGCAAAGATATCGCTGAAGAAGAAATTAAAAAAACTATTCGCAAAGGAACAATCGAAGGAACATTGATTCCAGTTTTTACCGGATCGGCTTTAAAAAACAAAGGAGTGCAACCAGTGCTAGATGCGGTGGTGGATTATTTGCCATCTCCAACAGAAGTTCCAGCGGTAAAAGGGTTTGACCCCAAAGACAAAGAAAAAGAATTGGAAAGAAAAGCTGGCGATGACGAACCATTTGCTGGGCTGGCTTTCAAAGTGGCCACTGATCCTTTTGTGGGACAACTAACATTTTTTCGAGTCTATTCGGGAGCCCTCAAAGCCGGTTCATATGTCTACAACTCTTCCAAAGGAAAGAAAGAGCGGATCGGACGAATCTTGCGCATGCATTCCAATCACCGAGAAGAAGTAGAAGAACTTCAGGCTGGCGATATTGGAGCTTTGGTGGGCATGAAATACACCGGAACAGGTGACACGCTTTGCGATGAAGATGATCAAATTATTCTAGAAAATATTGAATTTCCTGAGCCAGTCATTTCGGTGGCCATCGAGCCCAAGACGAAAGTGGATCAAGAAAAAATGGCTATAGCTTTGAAGAAATTGGCTGAAGAAGACCCAACTTTCAAAGTGCGAAATGATGAAGACACTGGACAGACCTTGATTTCAGGCATGGGCGAGCTTCACTTGGATATCCTTGTCGAACGCATGAAAAGGGAATTTAAAGTAGAAGCTAATGTGGGCAAACCCCAAGTGGCCTATCGAGAAACCATCAAAGAAACTGCTCAGGCAGAAGGAAAATATATCAAGCAATCCGGTGGTCGAGGTCAATATGGTCATTGCTGGCTGCGTCTGGAACCTTTGGGCGAAGGCGGCGGTTTTGAATTTGTTAATGAAATTAAAGGCGCCGCTATTCCTCAGGAATTTATTCCAGCTATTGAAAAAGGAGTAAAAGAAGCCATGGACGGCGGAGTGATTGCTGGCTATCCAATTGTCGATGTTCAAGTGACGGTTTATGACGGATCATTCCATGATGTGGACTCATCTGAAGCGGCTTTCAAAGTGGCTGGTTCAATGGCCTTCAAGAGCGGAGTAAAAAACGCTAAGCCGATTATTTTGGAACCGATCATGAAAGTGGAGGCAACGACTCCCGAAAACTACATGGGCGATGTAGTTGGTGACTTGAATTCCAAACGAGGACAAATTGAAGAAATGCTTGATCGAGGAGAAGGCAGTGCCGCTGTCAAAGTGATTTTGGCTAAGGCGCCGTTAGCTTCTCTTTTTGGCTATGCCACTCAACTGCGTTCAATGACTCAAGGGCGAGCCAGCTATTCAATGGAATTTGATCACTATGCCGAAGTGCCGGCAAATATTGCGGAAGAGCTAAAAGGTGAAGAAAGTTCTAAATAATTAAAAATGCCAAAGTCTAAATGACAAATCAAATCCAAATCGTTAAATGACTAAATTTAGATTTTGGACTTGAATTGACATTTATAATTAATAATTTGTCATTTCTATGTTATCGAAAGATTTAAAGAAGCTGCTCAAGCTTTCGGGAGGGAAAATTATCCTCAGTGAGGGAAATTTGGAGGAAAGTTTCGTGGTGATGAAATTGAATGAGTATTTGAAAGAAGTGGAAGCGGAAAAGGAGGATGAAAAAGATTATTCTTGGGAGAGTAGTAAAGAGCAAGAAGTATTTGAAGAAAATCCAACTCAATTGACAGACGACGAACTTCTCAGTAGAATTAATGCTGACATAGCCGAATTGAAAGAAAGAAAGGATGAAGAGGTGTTGGGAGACATGGAAATGAATGAAGAAAATGAGGATCCCCAGTATGAAAGTGTATAAATTCTAAATTCTAAATCAGAAGCTCCAAACAATTTCCAAATTCAAAACACCAAATCATAAACGTTTTGAATTTTGAGTATTTGTACTTAAGATTTGTTTGGAACTTGAAATTTAGGATTTGAGATTTTTTAAACTCAAACCTGAAACAATATAATAAACATAAGAATCAAGCATACCCAATGGTGGCTCAAATCCATTGGTATGCGAACAAGAATCATGGCAGAGTTTGATCGAAACAAGCCCCATGTGAATGTGGGAACTATTGGTCACGTTGACCATGGAAAAACCACTTTGACAGCTGCAATTTTGCAAACGTTGCAGGCAGCTGGAAAACTCGAAGGCGCCAAGAGCGTTGACGAGATTGACAAAGCTCCTGAAGAAAAGGAGCGAGGAATTACCATCGCGACTGCTCACGTTGAGTATGAGACGGACAACCGTCACTACGCTCACGTTGACTGTCCCGGACACGCTGACTACATCAAGAACATGATCACTGGTGCAGCTCAGATGGACGGAGCCATTTTGGTGGTTTCGGCCACTGATGGCCCAATGCCTCAGACTCGAGAACACATTCTGCTTGCCCGACAAGTGGGCGTTCCTCAGATTGTTGTGTTCATCAACAAAGTTGACCAAGTTGATGATCCTGATTTGGTGGAATTAGTGGAAGAAGAAATTCGGGAATTGCTCAAGAAGTATGAATTTGATGGCGACAATGCAGCCATCATCAAAGGTTCAGCTCTCAAAGCCCTTGAGGCTAAAAGCGCTGACGATGAAGCAGTTAAGCCCATCTTGGAGCTGCTCGATGCGCTGGATGAAAAAATTCCTGAGCCAGAGCGAGACGTTGACAAGCCATATTTGATGCCAATTGAAGACATTTTCTCAATTGAAGGCCGAGGAACTGTGGTGACTGGCCGAATTGAAAGAGGCGTGGTCAATCTCAATGATGAAGTGGAAATTGTGGGTCTGCGAGACACTCAAAAGACCATTGTCACTGGAGTGGAAATGTTCAACAAGTCATTGGATCGAGGACAAGCTGGCGACAACGCTGGAATCCTGATTCGAGGACTGAAGAAAGAAGATGTGGAGCGAGGCCAAGTCTTGGCTAAGCCCGGATCAATCACTCCTCACACTGAGTTCGAAGCAGAAGTTTATGTTCTGACCAAAGAGGAAGGTGGACGACATACTCCTTTCTTCAAAGGATATAAGCCTCAATTCTACATTCGAACCACAGACGTGACCGGTGATGTGACTCTTCCAGAAGGAACTGAAATGGTTATGCCTGGTGACACTGTCAATCTAGGTGTTAAACTGGTGGCTCCTGTTGCTATGGAAGAAGGAATGCGATTCGCTATCCGTGAAGGTGGCAAGACCGTCGGTGCCGGAGTTGCAACAAAGATCACAAAATAATGTAGGCACAAGGCATGCCTCGTGCGTGCAGGACATGTCCTGCACCTACAGATTCTATAAACCAGGCCCCCGATCCAATCGGGGGTTTTGGTTTAGGAACGCAGACATCCGATGTCGTTAAAAGACATCGGATGTCTACACTACTTGCTGATTCAACCACAACAAAAAATACAATACTACCATATAACCTTATATGGTAATGAACGGTGGATCTGGAAAAAATTTGTGTTTTATTTTGTTTTTGATAGAATTGGGAACTAAAAAATAAATGTACCTATACAAAAGGAGGTTTACGATGCTGTCAGAAATTTTACGCGCAAGCGAGCCTGAGCGTTATTGGTTGAACTATCAAGACGATACTCTTATTATTGCAATCCATGAACAAGCATTTGCATGTGTGTGTCAGAGCATGACGGATGCCCGTAGAGATGTTCAGAATATTCTGCGGGAAGATCCTGAGAGAAGTTTTACTCGTCCACATAAATTGTTCAATGATACATGGGGGTTTGGGGGGTTGTTGATCCGATAAAGATTGAAGATGAGTGGATCTTTTTCGCAACAAGATATCCAACTTTGGTTCTTGAAGACGGAAGAGTAGGCGACTGGAAACATGCAACAAACATAGCCTGCACCTTGGATGTTCTATTTGCGATCCTGAATACTTCTGGTGCAAGAACAAACAGCAAGAGAAACCAGCTACTGGCAATAAGTGATTTTGACCGTCGGGAAGGTCAGAAAATGGCGGGATTTCAAGTTTATTTGTCTCAAGTGCTCTGTCAGTTTATTAGACAGTTGCTTAAAAGTCCAAGCAAGTTTGATGTTATAATAAATGCCTTTAATCTTGCAACAGAAAATGCGGCAAGAATCTTGAGCAAACAACAAAGATTAGTAACGACGATTACAGCAAAACGACCACATCGGCTAGACTTTGAAATCAGCGGTGGAACAACAACTTCTGGCCTGCACCCGGAAGTAGGTTATCGAAAAGAGAATAAAAGTTACGTTTTGATGCCTCATAACATGGACACAAGAGAACAGCAACTTGTTCTTCTGGCTGTAATTGCAACGATTCACCGGCTTGCTCGAGAGGCCGGGTATTAAGGAGATTCTGCTATGTCAAAGAAGGCAATTTTAATTGTGGATGATGATAATGGTGTGAGAAACTTGGAAAAGACAATAGTGTCCCGAGTGTTAGAAGAGCTTGGGAGAGATGATTGGCGACTCGAAACCTTTGTAAACGGGCAAGAAGCGTGGAATCGGATTAAACAAGAAAAATTTGAATGTCTTATATTAATATCTGACATTGAAATGCCGGAAATGGACGGAGTAGAGCTTTCCCGAAAAGTGAGGAATCGTCTTCCTGGGGCAAAAATTATTGCTCTTTCGGGCAATCCGGAAAAAGAGGAAAAAGTTCAAAAGGCCGATTATTTTTTTAAGAAACCGTTCAGTGTCAAAGAACTAAAAGCAGTAGTCAGCGGACTTATAAGAAATTAGGAGGGGAAAATGGCGAAGAAGAAAGAATATAAGATGCTGTATACTCACGTTTTGATTCATCCTTTGTTGTTCGAATGGATAATTAGGCCTAAAGCACTAAAGAAGGCCCTGGAAAATAGTAATTTCTTTTATCCAAAAAGATCCAGAGTGACTGCAATTCTCAAGGACGGAAAAGGGCAAAGATTCATCCTGATTCCAGCCGGGGGTCCTAGCGGAGATTTAATCCTTAAAATTAAAGATTGGAATCCTCTTGGGGACACCGCGACTGAAATAAAAAGATCCGAAAACAGCTCGTTGTTGCTGGATGAACATCTGTTTCCCATTCCGAAAGAGGCGCAAATTCATGCGTTAGAAGAGAGCTATTTGATGATTGATTTGAGCGATAGGCCGGAGTTAATTCTGGGTAGAATGGGTGGTGAAATTGTGACAGTTGTTGCTGAAATCACCGAACGGGGCTTAAAAGAACCGGAGGGTTAATGTTGTTATTTCACGGGGTGGGGAGAAGACTCTTCCCGCCTTCTTTTTTTGTAGGAATATGGTATGATATTTAAAACGTTATAACGGACGTTATAACGTACGTACTAACGAAATTAATGCATTAATATGAAAAAACACACTCGAAAGCTAGCTAGAATCTCATCACACAGCTACTGTGTAATTATCCCCAAAGACATTATTGAAAAATATGGCTGGAGAGAACGACAGAAGTTAGTAGTAGAAGATAAGGGACATGGTAGAGTAGAAATTAAAGACTGGAGAAGAAAGTGAGAGGATTCACCCTGTTAAATGATTTCAAATCCAATAAAATGTATTATGTTTATGTACTAAAATCTGAGAAAGATGACAGATTTTACACTGGTTACACAAAAAATTTGAAATCAAGATTTGAGCTACACGAGAAAGGATTAGTTAATTCGACAAAAAATAGAAGACCATTGAAATTAATTTATTATGAAGCATGTCTAAACCAACAAGACGCAACTCATCGAGAGAAATATCTCAAAACATTTCATGGAAAGATGTATCTAAAAAATAGGCTCAAATCTTATTTAACAGGGTAAAGGGAACGGAGAAGTAGTAGTGAGAGACTGGAAGAAGAGATAATTTAGTATTTCCCCCTTTGAAAAAGGGGGACACAGGGGGATTTTAAGAAAAAAAGTAAGAGGATGTTGAAATATAATCCCAATACGAAAAATACTGCTCGAACCTTGCGAAAGAATATGACTGATGCGGAGCGAAAACTATGGCAACATTTAAGGAGAGACCAAGTTCAAGGGTTCAGGTTCTATCGACAAAGAAGAATTGGTAATTATATTGTAGATTTCTATTGTCCCAAATTAAAACTTGTCATTGAGGTGGATGGTGATCAGCATTGCAACAGCAAAGGTGTTGAGAGTGATAAAAACAGAAGCGATTACCTTCGAGAACAAAATCTAATTGTCTATAGAATAAATAACGTAGATATTTATAATAATATTGATGGGGTGATGCAAAGTGTTTACGAATTAGTTAATCATCTGAAAAACAAACACTGAAAATCCTCCCTAACCCTCCTTTTCCAAAGGAGGGGATAATACGATGCCAAAGAAACGAAAAAAGCTTATCCTGATTGATTCTAATGCTCTGATTCACAGAGCTTTTCATGCGTTACCGCCATTGACGACTAAGGACGGCAAGCCGAGTGGGGCGGTCTATGGGGTAGCACTGACGTTGCTATCTGTGTTTGAGAAATTTAAGCCCGACTATGTGGTGGCAGCCTTTGATTTGCGAGGAAAAACTTTTCGTCATGACAGGTTTAAAGAATATAAAGCTAAGCGAGTCAAAGCCCCGGATGAACTCTATGAGCAGATTCCTGTGACGCGCGATTTGATGAAAGCCTTTGGCATTCCGGTTTTTGAGAAACAGGGTTTTGAAGCAGACGACATCATTGGCACAATCAGCAAGGATAAAAAACTAGACGGCGAGATTGAAAGAATAATCGTTACTGGTGACATGGACACATTGCAACTGGTGGATGATGACACCAAAGTGTTCACTTTGAGAAGAGGAATTAAAGACACTTTTGTCTATGATGAAAAACAAGTGCGCAACCGATTCAGCCTCGGTCCTGATCAGATTGTTGATTACAAGGCTTTGCGCGGTGACCCTTCGGACAACATCCCGGGTGTGGCCGGAGTGGGAGAAAAAACTGCTACAGAACTTTTGATTAAATTCAAAACATTAGATGGGGTCTATGAAAACGTTAATTATATTTCTCCTGAAGGAGTCCAAAAAAAGCTAAAAAAAGGCAAAAAAGACGCATACTTGAGTCAAGAATTGGCGGAAATTCAAACAGATGTTTCGGTTGATTTAAATCTAGAAAAAGCGCTAGCTGATGAAGTGGAGGGATCGGAGTCACTAGTTAAATTCTTCGAAGAAATGGGGTTCAGATCATTGGTGAGGCGAATTGGTGGTGATGCTAAAATGACAAATGGCAAAGAACAAATGACAAAAGAAGTCGAAATTAAAATCGTCGAAGACAAAAAAGATCTAGAGAAGGTAATTAAAAAAATAAAAAAAGAGAAAAAGCTTTCATATTGTTTGTTGACTGACAGTGATAAGTTTTATGATGCGAGGTTCTTAGGATTGGGAATTTATGTTTCTGGTGGCGAGTCGTATTTCGTGAGCAACGCATATATGCGTTACCTACAGAATGTTTTCAAAGATGCCAAGATTGAAAAAGTTGGGTTCAATGTGAAGCTTGATTGGCAAGTGATGGGAAGTGCGGACGACTTTCAAGTTCCCCCATCCTTCGCCCCGCTAAGCGGGGCTACGGAGGGCAGGCCTACACCCTCCTTTGCTAAAGGGGGAAAAAATAAAAAGTCATTGCATGATATTACCAGCTGGCATGATGTTCAGATCATGGCCTATCTGTTGGGACTCAACGCTGATAGTTTGGAAAAATTAATCTTGAACGAGTTTGGTGAGGAATTGAAATATGCTGGTGCTTCATTGGGCCAGACCAATCTTTTGGCGGAAACTGACGACATGAAGAAAAAAGATGTAGCAGAAAGAGCGATGTGGGTTGGAAAATTGGGCGAGATTTATAAAAGAAAGATTGGGCTGGAGGACCCTACTTCGCTCCGGCAAGCCGGAGCTACGAAGGGCGCTAACGCGAAAGAGAAAAAAGACGCTAGGATACTAGGAAGGTTATATCAAATGTTAGAAATTCCGCTCATTCCAATTTTAGCTCGGATGGAAATGGCTGGGGTAAAAGTGGACAAAACGATATTGAAAAAAGTTTCTGATCTGGCCAAAAAAGAAATCGAAACGCTGGAACAGAAAATATACAAGCTGGCCGGTGAGGAATTCAACATCAATTCACCCAGTCAGGTGGCGCCGATTTTATATGAAAAATTGAAAATTCCCACCACGGAGATCAAACGAGGCAAAACTGGTTTTTCAACTGATGCTGATCAGCTGCGAAAAGTTCGAGACGTTCATCCCATTGTACCGCTGATCGAAGAATATCGAGAATATTTCAAAATTAAATCGACCTATGCCGATGCTTTGCCCAATCTGGTTCATAATGATGGAAGAATTCATACTTATTTCAACCAAGCGGTGGCGGCTACTGGTCGGTTGAGCTCATCTGATCCCAATATGCAAAACATTCCCAAGCGGGGAAGGTTGGCAGACCTCATCCGAGAATCTTTTGTGGCCGACAAGAATAAAATTTTGGTTAGTGCGGATTATTCTCAAATTGATCTTCGAGTGGCAGCGCATCTTTCAAATGATGCCAAGATGATTGAAGCTTTTGAAAAAGGAAAGGACATTCACAGTGCCACAGCGGCTTGGGTGAATGAGATTCCAGAAAGCAAAATCGACAAGAAAAAAAGAAACGAGGCCAAATCGTTGAACTTTGGAATCTTGTATGGCATGGGACTCTATGGATTTATGCGCGACAGTGGGGTGAGTGGAGAGCGAGCAAAATATTTCATTGATCATTATAAAAAAACATTTTCAGGACTAACTGAATTTATTGAACAGACGAAAAAAGAAGCTCGGAAGAAGGGCTATGTTGAAACTGAGTTAGGCCGAAGACGTTACATTCCCAATATTAAAGCTTCCAATGTCATGCTGCGCAATGCAGCCGAGAGAATGGCAATCAATCTCCCGGTGCAAGGCTTGGCAGCAGATATTATGAAGCTGGCCATGATCGCAGTTACGAATTACACTACTTCGCTGAAGCTACGAAGTGCAGGCGAATCAAATACGAATATACGAAAAAAATCAGATGATATAAAACTGATCTTGCAGATACACGACGAATTGATCTTTGAAGTGAATGAAAAAATAGCTGATAAGTTCATGAAAGATGTAAAAAAAGTGATGGAAAAAGTTTACAAACTGAAAGTACCACTCACAGTGGATGTGACGAAGGGGAAGAATTGGGAAGAGCTTTAATTAATAGTAACTAATAATCAGTAAATTGAATGAAAATTGGAATTGATGTTGATGATGTTTTATGTCAAACGGGGAAAAGTTTCATAAAATACCACAACGAAAAATATGGCACAGAGCTCGGAGAAGATCAATTCTATAACAGAGATCTCCTCTCTGTTTATGGAGAAACTAGAGAAGAAGCAACTAGAAGAGTTCTTGACTATCTTTGTAAAAACATTTCTCGGCTTGAAGTAGTCAGCGGAGCAAAAGAAGGGGTTGAGAGACTCAAAAAGAACCACGAATTAGTTATCGTCACAGGCAGGAGAAATGATATGCTCACAAAAACCAAAGAATGGATAGAGAATAATTTTCAAGATACCTTTTCTGAGATAATTGCTACTAATCTTCACTTTGTAAATGGCGGAGTCGATAAAGGTGAAATTTGTCAGGAAGCAGGAATTGATTTAATAGTTGATGACTATCAAGGCTATATCATTGAGTGTCATAGGGCTGGAATTCCAGCGATTTTATTTGAGCAACCATGGAGCAAAAGCTTTAAGATTCCGGGCGACTGCTGGCGAGCGAAAAATTGGAAAGAAGTGAAAGAGATAATTAATGAAATTGACAAGAAACATGCTAAGATAAGTTAAATAATCTGTTTATTTAACCTTGCTCAAAAAAAGAAAAAAGAAAAAAGAAAAAAAAAGATTCAGCGGGAAAATAAAAATCGGCAAGAAAGAAGTCGCAATAACACTCGGCGGAGTGGCGGTTTTGAGTTTGGCAAGTTTTCTTCTTTGGAAATATGGCGAGGGGATTAGACTGCAGACAGCTATAATTTCTAATGGCTACCCAATTATTTCAGACGAGCGGATGGAACAAATGAAAACAAAGGGCTGTGTCTATGACGGGTTGTTGACTCCGAGATACAACCGATATTTTGATGCCAGTGTGGAAATGCTGGGACGAAGTGAATGCGAATATATCCATCGAGCCGTTGAGACTTGGAACATTCCACCGGATTTCAAAGAGATTGAGCGGCGCATGAATGTGATCAAAGAAAGAACAGGCAAGAACTTTGTCTATGGCATGTTCATTGCCGAATCACTCGATTTGAACAGGGGATATTATGATCCAATTGGGAGAAAGTACTTCAGATTTAGTGCCATGTGTGCTCCAGGATCCTATGGCGCTTGGGGAAGCAACACTTGCAAGCCTTCTTTCGAAAATGAAGAATATCGAAAATATCTTTTCTATATTACCCGCACAGCAATTGATTTGGGGATCGAAGACTTCACCTTTGGTCAAGTTTATTATCAAGATCCAAATTGGGAGAAGAGCCATTGGGCAAAAGAAATAATTTCTCAAATGAAATCCTATGCCGCTTCGAAAGGAAAAGAAATTTCTGTGGGAGCCCAGACCAATGTAATTGATAAAGAAAGTTATTTGAGAAGATTCGACTATATCACCGGCGGGGTGGGACAACACAAAGATGGTTGGATAGAAGAAGAGAGTCCTTGTTGGTCCTATTATTATGAGCGAAGTGGCTATTGCTGGGCCATGCTTTGGCACGAAAAATTCAAAACCAAAACCAACAACATTCTGGTCTATTTGGATTGGAACAACAGTCACAGTGACGACATTCACCGCTTTGTGAACATGAATCAGGAGGAAAGAAGAAAATTTTTGGGCAAAGCTTATGACTTTTTCCTTTGGCGAGACATTGGTTTCTTGTTTCCTTTGGGAGAACTTTTGGGTCATGTTGGGGGAGGGAAATGTCGAGGACCAACAAGCGAATTCTATTCTGCCAGCAATGACTACTCTTGCAAAGACGAAAACTCTATTAATGATGTTCTGGCCGGTAGATGGCCGCTGCCTAATTATTCCAAATTTATTTCTCAAAAAGTTCCCAAGGAAATGGAAGCCGGGAAAACTTATGAAGTGGAAATCAAATTTGAAAACACCAGTTTTCGCAAATGGACAAAAGAAAATAAGTTTAAGCTGGGTTCATGGAATCCTCAAGACAATCACAATTGGGGAATTGATAGGGTAGAATTCAGAGAAGATGAAGTTATTGAACATGAAAAAAACAAGACATTTAAATTTGATGTGACGGCTCCAGATGAGCTGGGTGAATATAGCTTCCAATGGAAAATGTTGTTAGAGGACATTGAGTGGTTTGGAGAAGTGAGTGAAAATTTGACAGTTGAAGTGGTTCCGGCTACAAAAGAGGTTGAGACAGTGACCGAGGAAAAAACAGAAAGCGGAGCAACTCAAATTTTTCCCATTGATTTAAACCCCTTTGACTAATGCCAGAACTTCCGGAAGTTCAAACAATTGTAGATGACTTGAATAGGAAGATTAAAGGCTATGAGATAGTCGATTTTTGGAGTGATTGGACAAAAGCTATACGCGGATCAATGCAGATGGAACGCGGATTTTCGCAGAGAAGAATACTTTCTGATTTTAAGAAGGGAATAATTAGAAGGGAAATTGTTAGAGCAGAGAGAAAAGCGAAGAACATTTTGATTTATCTTTCTGGTGAGAAGATTTTGTTGATTCATTTAAAAATGACAGGACACCTTTTGGTGAAAAGTCCAAATATCAAATTACAAATGCCAAATAAAATTAAAATTTTAAATATTAAATACAAAAAAGATAAATATTTTGATGAGAAAGTTAACCAGTATATTCATCACATTTGGTTTCTGAGGAAGGGTAAGCAAGCTAGAACTTTGGAATTTTCGGATTTGAGGAAATTTGGAAAGATAGATTTGTTTAATGCGGCCGAACTAGAAAAAAGAAAAGATATTCAAGAGTTGGGAGTTGAGCCGTTGTCGAAAGAGTTTACGCCTGAAAAACTGAAAGAGATTTTGAAAAAGTATCCGAAGCGAAATGTGCGGATGGTTTTGATGGATTTGAAACTGATCGTGGGTATTGGCAATATCTATGCCAGTGAAATTCCGTTTGAAGCTGGAATCAGTCCCAAAAGAAGAGTCGGAAGAATCACACAAAAAGAAATAAAGAAGCTTCATGGGAGTATTATTAAAGTATTAAAAAAGGCAACTGAGCTTCGCGGGACATCGGACAGTGACTATCGTGACACCGCTGGAGCTCCTGGAAGTTTTCAGAAAGTGATGAAGGCGTACAATAGAGAAGGCCAGCGTTGCAAACGCAAAAGTTGCTCCGGAATTGTCAAACGAGAAAAAATTGGACAACGCAGTGCGTTTTTTTGTCCAGTTTGCCAGAAATAACTTCCGGTTAAGTATATTTAAAAACTTCCCCCTTTGGAAAAGGGGGGCACAGGGGGATTTTAAGAAAAAAAGTAGGAGGATGTTAAAATATAATCCCAATACCAAGAATACTGCTCGAACCTTGCGAAAGAACATGACTGATGCAGAGCGAAAACTATGGCAACATCTGAGAAGAGACCAAATACAAGGATATAGATTTTATCGCCAACGGAGAATAGGTAACCATATAGTGGATTTCTATTGTCCAAAATTAAAGCTTATTATTGAAGTGGATGGCGATCAGCATTACGACAGTAAAGGCATTGAAAGTGACAAAAACAGAAGTGATTATCTTCGAAAACAAAACCTGGTTGTTTATAGAATAAATAACGTAGATGTTTATAATAACATTGATGGAGTGATGCAGAGTATTTATGATTTAGTTAACAACCTAAAGACAAAACACTGAAAATCCTCCCTAACCCTCCTTTTTCAAAGGAGGGGATTAGAAAATTCTCGAGAATTCCTAATGTATAAAAATATTAAATAATTTTTTTAATGACGATTATGGAGCAAAAAAAACCAGGAAGGTTTTTGGTGGCTGTCGGGGCCATCATTGAATATAGAAACACAGGAAAAATTCTGATGCTTCATCGAAGCCCAGAAAAAGATTTTGAGGCTGAAGTTTGGGAATATATTACCGGCAGAATGAACTAACATGAGGACCCAATTGATGCGCTCAGAAGAGAAGTTAAGGAAGAAACTGGCTTGGAAGTTGAAGTGATCAAGCCAATCACCACTTTTCATTTTTATCGAGGAGAAAAAGTGGCTGAAAAAGAACTGGTAGGCATCACTTTTTTGTGTCGATCTGAATCGGACGAAGTGAAAATGTCTTGGGAACACACCGAATGTAAGTGGCTATCAGTCGATGAAGCCTTGAAATTAACTGATCATCCAGGCATAAGCAAAGACTTGGAAACCTTCAAAAAGGAATTCAAAAAGGAGTAAGTTTCATCGAATGTATTCGCAGGGTGATTGCATTAAATTGTTCTTGTGATAAAATTAACGGGTGTAAATAAAATATTAAAATAACATCCCAGTCCCGATGATACATCGGGACGGGATAGATAAAAATGCAACAAAACAGTCCGGATCAAAGTCAACAGCCAGCTCCACAAGCAGGAGTTCCCAAAAAAGATCCTGGGAAGTATTTTTACCAACCTCAGCATTCATCTGGAAAAGGCAAGAAACCATGGGTCATCGGAGCGGCTGTTGTTTTGGTGTTGATTATTGGCGGTTTTTGGTTTATGAAAAAGAGTGACGAACGAAGAAAAGGAAATCCAATTGACTTAAACCAAGAAAGCGAAAATTATGGACCGGCTAATGAGGGAGAAGTTAGCCCAATTTCAGGACTGGCTTGTCCTAATTGGAATCGCCGGCCCATTGCGGTGATGCAGCCGTCCGATGTCAGTGCTCGGCCGGCATCAGGATTTTCTGAGGCTGACTTGGTAGTCGAGATGCCAGTGATCACGGCGACCATCACACGCTTGATGGGAATTTATATCTGTAATGACCCAGAAGAACTAGGTTCGATGAGGAGTGCTCGACACGATTTTGTTCATTTGGCCAAAGGAATGGACGCAATTTTTGTTCACTGGGGCCGCTCAGAAATGGAATGGTTTATTGACAAACTCAACGGTGGCATCATCGACAATATGAATTGCAATGCTGACGCAGGAAAATCTGCTACCGGCTACTGTTTTCGTCATCCCGATCTGGTTGGGATGCACTCAGGCTATGTGAAATTTGCTGAAATTCTTCGATTTTCTCAAGATCAAGGCTATCGCATGGAAAATCAATTCTCCGGCTATGCTCACCAACCGGAAGCACCACTTGATGAACGCGGTTCTGATAAAGCCTATTTAAGGATTGGTTATCCGAAGGTATTTAGAGTCGAATATACCTATGATCGGGAAAGCAATTCCTATCTTCGTTCTTGGGGTGAAGAGCCAGATACTGACCGGTTGAATGGTGAAAGAATTGCCCCGAAAAATATTGTGATTGTAATGGCTACCAGTGAACAGATTGAAGGGCAATATAACAATGTTGAATTGGGTGATCCCTGGATGGACCAAAACGACAGTGGTGAAGCTTTCTATTATATGGAAGGCAAGGAAATAAAGGGCACTTGGAAGAAAAACAAATCAAGTGTTGGTTCAAAGTTGTTATTGCTTAAGGAAGATGGAGAAGAAGTCAAATTTGTCCCAGGCCAGATTTGGCTGCAAGTTGTTGAACCGGGAACGGGAATGAAGTGGCTGGCTTCAGGACAGGTTGCAGGATAACTTTTTTGAACATCAACAAACATTCTGTTGACACTTGAAAAGAAGAGTGTATACTTGATTTAGTGAGACAAAGAAGGGGTAATTCCGGTCATTGAGGTGGCGGGAATTTCTTTTTTAGAAGGGTTACGGATTACCCGTCCTTCGCTCTAACGAGCTACGGAGGGCAGGCGAATTTTGTGCCTGCCCGCAACGCTTCGCTTGCGATAGCAGGCGGGCGAATATACGAATAAGAACACACTGAAAATCCCCCTGAAAAATGTGACTCATACTTCGTCTACATTTTTCTTCCCCCTTCGCAAAGGGGGAAGCTCCGTAATAATATTAGTAATAAATAACCTAGAAAAATGACTAAGAACAAGAAAATTATTAAAGATCAATCAGCGTTGGGGCAGTTTGGCAGTGCCATTGCTCAGATTTGCGAAGAAAAAGGAATCGATCGGGACAAAGTGGTTGAATCAATTGAAGCTGCTCTGGCGGCGGCCTATAAAAAAGATTATGGAAAAAAAGGGCAGATTATTGTGGCTAAAATGGATGAGAAAACTGGTGAAGTTGAATTCAAACAGCTCAAAGAAGTGGTGAATGATGAAGTGCGAACGATTGAGGAAGAATATATCGCTGAAGAGTCTCGTGATGTTCCCAAAAATGCAATGAAGAGTGAGGAAGCTGTTGAAAAAGGCATCGCACCTGAATTAGAAGAGAGCGAATTGCTGCCTAAGTTTAATCCGGAAAGGGATGTTCTGCTCAAGGATGCTAAAAAAGTTGACAAGACTCTTCAAGTCGGTGACTTCTTGGAAATTCCGCTGGACACCAAAGACGAATATGGACGAGTAGCTTCGCAAACTGCCAAGCAGGTTATTATTCAGAGAATTCGAGAAGCAGAGCGAGATTCGATGTATGATGAATACAAAGGCAAAGAAGGCGAAGTGGTTAATGGATCAGTTCAACGAATTGAAATGGACAAAGTTTTTATTGATTTGGGCAAAGCGGTGGGAGTGCTGTTTCCGTCGGAACAGATTCCTTCGGAAACCTATCGAGTGGGACAAAGAATTCGAGTTTACATTGACAAAGTTGAATCTGATCCAAAAGGACCGGGCATCAGTCTTTCTCGAAGACATCCTAATTTGCTTTTGAAACTTTTTGAACTGGAAGTTCCAGAGATTTTTTCAGGTACAGTTGAAATCAAAGTAGCAGCTCGAGAAGCTGGCAGTCGCAGTAAGATTGCTGTGGCTTCCAATGAGGAAGGAATTGATCCAATCGGCTCTTGTGTGGGCCAAAAAGGAACGCGAGTGCAAGCAGTGATTGACGAAGTCAACGGAGAAAAAATTGATATTATTGAATGGAGCGATGATGTGGAAAAACTGATTGCAGCAGCTCTGGCGCCGGCCAAGGTGATTAAAGTGGACATTGATGAAGAAAGCAAAAAAGCCAAAGCTTTTGTTGCTCAGGATCAACTATCCTTAGCCATTGGAAAAAAGGGCCAAAATGTTCGCTTGGCGGCCAAACTGACGGGTTGGAAAATTGATGTGATGATGATTGAAGGTGAGGAAGAAGAGAAGGAAGAAGGAAAAGAGGGTGATGCGAAGGATGATAAAAAGAAGAAAGTTGAGAAGGAACGCCCTACTTCGTCCCGCCGAGGCGGGACTACGAAAGGTGCTAACGCAAAAGACGCCGACGCGAAAGATATAGAAGATGAGAATAAGGTAGATCAAGAAGAAAAGGAAAAAGTCGTGAAAGAGGAAGAAAAAGATAAGACGAATAAGAAAAAGGATGATAAAGAAAAAAAAGACGAACTCGCCTCCGCTACCCACTTCGCTAAAGCTACGAAGGTCAAGAAAGCTACGAAGGACGGGTCTACGAACGCTGAAGCGAAAGAGGATGCTAAAAAAGAAAATGATAAGGCTGAAGAAAAAGGCCCGTCTGGCGCCGAGGCAGGTAAGAAAAAAGTCGAGAAAAAAGCTACTGATACGAAAGAGAAGAAAAGCCCTACTTCGTCCCGCCCTGGCGGGACTACGAAGGATGCTGGCGCAAAAGAAGACAAGAAAAAATAATTTAAATATTAAATTAAACCTATGAACCTATGGCACGATTTGGAGCTGGGTGACGAAGCTCCCGAGGAATTCAATGTCATTATTGAAATTCCCAAATGGTCAAAAAACAAGTATGAAATTGATAAGAAAACCGGTTTGATCAAGCTAGACCGAGCAATGAAAACGGCGCAAGACTATCCGTTTGATTATGGCTTTGCTCCTCAAACTTTATGGGAGGATGATGATCCACTGGATGTGGTAGTGCTGACGACTTATCCATTGATGCCAAGTATTTTGGTAGTGGTACGACCGATTGGAGTGATGCGAATGGTTGACGATGGAGAAGGTGATGACAAGATTATTGCTGTTCCAGTGGAAGATCCTCGTTGGGAAGCAGTTAAAGACTTGAGCGATGTTAATGATTACACTCCTAAAGAAGTTCAACATTTCTTTGAGACCTATAAAAAGATTGAAAATAAACCGGTTGAAATTACTGGCTTTGAAGGGAAAGAAGCAGCCATTGAAGCAGTGAAGAAGAGCATCGATTTATATAAGAAAGAGTACGGGGATAAAAAATAATAATCTAAACGAGATCTCTCCACTTCGTCCCGACTTAACGTCGGGACTCCGGTCGAGATGACATTTATATGGCGGAAGACAAAAATAATTATTTGGTAAAAACCGAGGAGCTGGATGGCTCTGAAGTGAAGTTGATTTTTAAAGTTCCAGCCAAAAAGCTAGAAGGATTTGTTAAACAAGCGACAGAAGAAATGGGGCAGAAAATGAAGCTGGATGGATTTCGCAGTGGTAAAATTCCCAAAGAAATTGTTGAAAAAGAAGCTGGGAAAGATCATCTATTTCAGGAAGGTGCAGAAAAAGCAGTAAAAAAATTCTATGTCGATGCCGTTTTGGACAGTAAAATCAAAGCGATTGGCGAGCCGAAGGTGGAAATAAAAAAGCTGGCAGCGGGGAACGATCTTGAATTCGAAGCAACAGTGGGAGTTTTGCCAGAGACTAAAATCAGCGGCTGGGAGAAGGATGTCAAAAAAATCAACGAAAAATATCAGGATAAAAAAGTGGAAGTCAAGAAAGAGCAGGTCGACAAAGAGGTGGGGTTTCTGGCCAATCAAAGAGCCAAAGTGGTGACGGTCAAGCGAGAAGCTAAGGAAGGCGATCAAGTTGAAATCGACTTTCAAGCACTGCAAAAGAATGTGCCGCTAGAAAATGGTACGGCCAAGAAACATCCATTGGTCTTGGGAGATGGAAAATTCATTCCAGGGTTTGAAGACAAACTGATCGGAGCAAAAGTTGGTGATGAAAAAGAGTTTGAATTGAAATTTCCTGAAAAATATCAACAAAAAAATCTAGCCGGGCAAAAAGCAACTTTCAAGGTAAAAATCAATTTGGTTCAAAAGCGGCAAGTTCCAAAAATTGATGACGAGTTTGCCAAAGAGATTGGAAAATTTAAAAGTTTGGATGAATTAAAAAACAATATCAAAGAGGGAATCGAACATGAAGAAAAACATCGACAAGAAGAAGAGCAGAAAAAAGAAATTATTGAAAGCATTGTTGAAAAAGCTGATTTTGTTGTTCCCAAAGTTTTGATAGATGAAGAAGTCCATCATATGTCTCACGAGCTGGAAAATGACATTGCTCGAATGGGCTTGACCAAGGAAAAATATCTGGAGCAGATCAAAATGACTGATGAAAAGTTGGAAAAGCAATGGCAGAAAAATGAAGGACCAAAACGAGTAAAAGCGGCGTTGATTCTTCGACATCTGGCGGAGGAAAATGAGATATCTCCCAAGGCAGAGGAGATCGAAGAAAGAGTTAACCAAGCTTTGCAGTACTACTCTACGATGGGACAAGCTGAAGACAAGGTTGATGCGCAAAGAGTCTATGAAACGATGAAGGGGAATTTGACTAATGAGAAGGTGTTCAAGTATTTAATGGGGCTGTAGTGTTCTTTACGAATTACGAATTCAAGTACGAATATACGAATAAGTCTAGCTCAAGATGAAAACAAGAAGAGATGATTTGATATATTCAACAGAGTGTTATTTAATTATGGGATTAATCTTTTCGGTTTTTAATGACTTGGGTTATGGTTATAAAGAGAGCCATTATGAAAAAGCAATCGCTAATAAATTTAAAGAGAATAAAATCTCATATAAGCGACAACTAAGAGCGAAATTAAAACACAAAGGAAAGGACATCGGAATTTATATATTAGACTTTTTGGTTTTTGATAAGATAGTTGTTGAGCTGAAACAGAGAAATCACTTTTCTAAAAAAGATATTGACCAACTGTATGCATATTTAAAAGTAACGGATCTTAAGCTTGGTCTATTGGTATATATTACCAGACATGGGATTAGATATAAAAGAATTGTAAACCTTAAATAAAGTATTCGTATATTAGTATGAATATTCGTAATTCGTAAACTTAAACAATGCTTATACCGACCGTAATTGAAAAATCGCAATTTGGGGAACGAGCCTATGACATTTATTCTCGTTTGCTCAAAGAGCGAATCATATTTATTGGCACTCCGATTGATGATCAGATTGCAAATTCAGTGATTGCTCAACTTTTGTTTTTGGAATCACAAGACAAAGATGGAGACATCAGGCTTTACATCAACTCTCCTGGTGGAAGTGTGACGGCCGCAATGGCGATATATGACACTATGCAGTTTGTCAAATGTGATGCTTCCACTATTTGTGTGGGAATGGCGGCTTCAGGAGCGGCAATTTTGCTGGCGGCAGGGAAGAAAGGAAAAAGATTTGCGTTGCCGAACAGTGAAATCATGATCCATCAGGTGATGGGCGGAGTTGAAGGGCAAGCCACAGACATTGACATTCATGCCAAACACATTTTGAAAGTGAAGGAACGATTGAATAAAATTTTAGCCAAACACTCTGGCAAAAAAGTTTCCATAGTCGAAAAGGATGCTGAAAGGGATTATTTCATGAGTGCCGACGAGGCCAGGAAATATGGGATTGTAGATAAGATTATTAAGCAACGATAGGGTGAAAATTTCTAATTACACTAATTAACCTAATTATTTTAAAAATTTAGGTCAATTAGAAATTAGAACAATTAGATTAATTTAAAAGTGTTGACATCCGAGTATTTGTTAGCTATTCTGGATGGAGTTTTTATTAAGTAAGCAATTAATTATATTTGATATGTTAGTCATTCGATTTTCACGAGTTGGAAAAAGAAATCATGCCCAATTTAAGATTGTTGTGGCCGAAAAAACAGCTCCCATCAAGGGACGTTTTGTTGAACAGTTGGGAAGTTATGATCCTCATCTCAAACAGACAGTAATCAAAGAAGATCGAGTGAAACATTGGATGGACAATGGTGCCCAGGTGACTGATTCGGTTTGGAATCTTTTGGTGAAAGAAGGTGTGGTCAAGGACAAAAAAAGAGCGTTGACTTTAACGCCGAAGAAAAGCAAGGAAGGGGAAGAAAAGCCTAGAGAGAAAGACGCTAAGACCGATAAGGCGGATAAGACTGATAAAGAGGAAAAAAGCGCTGACGCGAGTGATACCTTAAAAGATACCCCACTTCGTCCTGCTAAGCAGGACTCCGAGGGGCAGGCAGAAGAAGATACAGTTAAAGATCCGGGAGAAAAAGCTGATGAAAAGCCAGCTAAGAACAAGAGTGATAAAGAGACAGATAAGACCGATAAGAAAGAAGAGAAAAAATAAATTGCTAAATTGTTGTATTGTTGAATTGCTGAGTCATGAGCAGAAAGGCGCCGAGAGGCGTTTTTTGGTTGGAAAATGCTTGAATAAAGTGGTTTTTAACATTAACACTTGACAATTCTGAAAAGTTTGTTATAATGGCTCAGCATTAAAAGTTCTTTTTATGGACGTTTTGGAGCACCTGTGTTTGTGCTTTGTGAGCTGAACACAAGCACGGGTGCTCCGTTCTGCCGGCGAAGGAGAGCCCGCTCGCGCCACAGTTCAACTAATAGGTGGCGGAGGATCTTAGTAGTATTTTTTTATTGCGTATGCCAAGGTATCTGGCCCTTAAAGGCTAAATTTACTCTGGCGATCTTGAAAGATGGGGGCTTAGAACCTCCGGATTATTTGTCAAGGCCGAGTGTCAAGGACCTCGGTGTCCGTTGCCGCTTTCAAGAAAGTGCGGCAAAGAGTTGGGTGCGGGCGGACCTTTGCTAAAAATTATTCTCTCGCGCTCAAATTTTTCAGCTGGGAGTTATTTGATGGAAGGGAAGGCCATTTTCCCGGCGCATTGTATTAAGAGACGTCTCGATTCCTTCCCGATGTTGAAGGCGGAAAGGATAGTACGTATGTAACAGTATACGTACTATCAATCCGTAACGGGGTTCATGTTTTCATGAGCCCCCTTTTTTTATTTTATAAAAAAACTACTATCCGTCATTCGCCGGCTGGCGGATAATGATAGATATTTAAATATAGAGATATCTCTATAGATATCTACGTAGATAAAAAAATGCTCCCACCCCCTCTGTATCTCCCCCCTCAGGCAGGGGGAGAAAATGTTGAAAGGTTTGATTTTTCGGGTTTTGTTGGGTAAGATGAAATAAGTGATTCAACGTGTGTCATTCCCAACTAGATTGGGAATCCATTAGGCAAAAAACTACTGAAAAATAGATTCCCGCCTTCGCGGGAATGACAAAGGAAGGTGCGGGAATGATATTTCAGTGCATCGTCACATAGCAATAATATTTTTACTAGTAAATAATTTAACATTGAATCATCACTTGATCCCGGGTCAAGCCCGGGATGACATTGTAAAAAATACTGTTTAAATATAAATGACGATAAAACATAAAAATTGGACAAAAACAGCAGCGGTTATTCTTCTGATAGTGGCTGTCTTTTTGATTGCCAATCCGAAACCAACTGGAGTCACGTGGCTCGATGGAACACTAACTAAACTCAAGATCAACATGGGATTGGATCTGCAAGGTGGAGTTCATTTGGTCTATGAGGCTGACATGAGCGAAGTTGAAAAAGGAAAAGAAGCTGAGGCTTTAAGTGGGATTCAGGATGTGATTGAAAGACGGGTCAATGCATTTGGAGTGGCTGAACCAAAAATTCACACTTCAAGCATCGCTGGCAGTCACAGGCTGGTTGTTGAGTTGGCTGGAATAAAAGATGTTGAAGAAGCTAAGAATCTGATCAAAGAGACTCCCTTTTTGGAATTCAAAGAACAGGGCGAGCCAAAAACGGAATTGTCTCAAGAAGAACAAACATTGATTGATGAGCAAGTGGCGACATTCAGTGTTCAAGCAGGAGAAGAAAAAAAGCGAGCTGACGAGACGTTGCAAAAAGCACTCGCCGGAGAAGACTTTGTCCAGTTGGCCAAAGAAAATTCAGCTGATGGCAGCGCCGAAAACGGGGGAGATTTAGATTTTTTCAAAAAAGGAGTGATGGTCCCAGAGTTTGAAGAAGTAGTTTTCCGAGATGATTTTGAAGTAGGTCAGATCTATCCCGAATTGGTCAAAAGTCAATTTGGCTATCACATCATTAAGAAAACTGATCAAAGAGGAGAGGGTGAAGACAAGGAAGTGCGGGCATCTCACATTCTCCTTCAAGTGCCTGATGAGAAAATGATCAGAGAGCAACTTGCGCAGCAGTTGCTGCAACCAGAGTGGATTGTCACCGGTCTTTCTGGAAAACAGCTTGAGCGTTCACAAGTGGATTTTGATCAGCAAACCACCGGAGAACCAATGGTATTGCTTCAATTTAATGATGAAGGAACCAAGCTTTTCAAAGAAATCACCGAAAGAAATGTGGGCCAGCCAGTAGCAATATTTTTGGATGGTCAGATTATTAGTGCCCCAGTGGTGCAGGACGTGATTCGCAATGGTGAAGCAGTGATCAGTGGTAATTTTAATCTGGTTGAGGCCAAGGAATTATCTAAAAGACTCAATGCTGGAGCTCTTCCGGTGCCAATCACTCTCATCAGTCAACAAAGTGTGGAAGCATCTTTGGGAAAAATATCTTTAGAAAAAAGCTTGCAAGCCGGACTTTGGGGTTTGATCCTAGTGGCGATCTTCATGATTCTTTATTATCGCTTGGCTGGCGTGGTGGCAATGATTGCATTGGCTATCTATATCGCTCTGATGGTTAGTATATTTAAACTCTCATCACTTTCTCAAACTTTCACTATTACTCTCACTCTTTCTGGGATTGCCGGATTCATTCTTTCGATTGGAATGGCGGTGGATGCCAACATTCTGATTTTTGAACGAATGAAAGAAGAAATCAAAAGAGGTCGTGACTTGAAGACGGCTCTGGATGAAGGTTTCAAAAGAGCCTGGACATCAATTCGAGACGGGAACCTTTCAACCATTCTCACGGCACTCATCCTGATGACATTTGGAACAGGATTCGTCAAAGGTTTTGCCATCATTTTGGTCATCGGTGTGCTTCTTTCAATGTTCACAGCCATTGTTGTTACTCGAATGTTGTTACGGGGACTGTTCGGTTCGTGGTCAGAAAAAAGAAAAGGACTTGTGCTGGTTAGTGACAAAGGATATAATAAGACAGAGGAATAACCGTTTTTAACGGAATTCAATTTCAACATACTACCAAAACGAAAAGCACCTCAGTCCCGACGATGCGTCGGGACGGGATTAACCCCGGTTAAATATTGCAATTAAAATTGCAATTTAACGGGGCAGGAAAAAATGAAAAACAAAAACTATTCATCTGGAAGGAGGTGGAGGGATGTTTCATAGAATTTTAGCAAAAGGAATTTTTATTTTTGCTGTGATATTTGGTTTCATGGCCATGATTGGTTGGGCAGTTGGTGATATTTGGCTAGCTTCAACTCAATGGATGCTGATTTCAATTTGGATGTTGATTTTAGGAGTGTTCATTGTCCTGCTTGAGGGTGATGACTTGGCAGAACTGAAACGAAGAACCAAAACAGTTTCAAAAGCAAAGACCAACAACGATCACGCTTCATTCAAAGTTTCTGAAGGAAACGGCAAAAAGAAAAATGGCAGCAAGAAAAAGAAAAATCACTCGTCTTTCAAACTTTCTGAAGAATAATCTTTTATAAATAAGAGCAGAATGGGTGATGACTTTTATGTAATTCTGCACAATATCAGAAGCTGCTATAATGTCGGTTCGGTTTTTCGTACTTCAGATGCGTTTAGAATAGATAAAATTATTTTGGGAGGCTATACTCCTGATCCTGAAAAAAATAAATCGATTAAAAAAACAGCCCTCGGAGCTGACGATTTTGTTACTTGGGAAAAAGTTTGGCAGACTCATAAAATAATTAAGGATTTAAAAGGGAGGGGTTTTAAAATAGTTGCCCTGGAACAAGCTGAAAAGAGTAAGAAACTTTCAAACTTCAAACCGAAATTTCCATTGGCACTGATTTTAGGAAACGAGGTCAAGGGACTTTCAGAAAAAATTCTTGAAAAAGTTGATGAAGTGATTGAAATTCCAATGGGTGGAGAGAAAGAGTCACTGAATGTTTCGGTGGCGTTTGGGATTGCTGCATGGAATATTAAAATGGGAAAATTGAATGCAGAGAATACAAAGAAAAAATAAAAAACGGACTCGCAAACGATTAGGTCTGCGAGCCATCAGAAAGTAAATTTTTACAATTGGTGACCGAAAAATGATTTAATATGCTTGGGTTCTCATGGGCTGGTTATCTTCTTAGCAATTTCTCCAAAGGATCCATTTTCTTTACACTCATCGATAAATTCTTGAAGTGCAACAGATTTTTTGACTTCCTTTGCGCAGCGCTCCAGAATTTCTAGGTCCTCAGAGGAAATTATTCCATCAAGACCGAAACTCCAATCAGAACGACGAACGCTTACCGTGGTCCCATCCGATAATGTAACAGGGCAATAAACTTCACCATTTATAATTGGCATAGTTACTCACTCCTTTCTTTTTGTTGGTTTTAGAATAAAAAATTATCTATGCTTTTAACATATACTTTCGCAAAATGATAAGAAAAAGTCAATAGACAAAATCGGTATATTTATAAAAATTAGTGATTCATAACTGTGAAGAAGAAACTTGCCATATTTGATATTGACGGTACAATCTTTCGAAAGAATCTGCACTTTGAGTTGATTGATGAATTGGTCTACATGGAAAAATTTTCCCAAGCGGTGCGCAAAGAATTGACTGAAGTTTATCGACATTGGCTAGAAAATGAGGGGACCTATGAGGCCTATCGAAAAAAACTAGTCAAGCTCTATGAGGAGAATATCAAAGGTTGCAAGGAAGAAGATGTTATTTATGCTTCAAAAAAAGTGGCCAATTTTAATGCTAAAAGGATCTATATTTTTGCTAAACAGCTGATGAAAAGATTGCGCAAAGATCATGTGATGCTGATCATCTCTGGTTCTCCGATCGAAATTGTCAAAGAGTATGCGAAGATTTTTCGATTTGATGCATACTACGGAAGTGTTTATGAAGCAACTAAAGGAGGAGTTTACACGGGCAAGGAAGTTTTTACGCCAGTTAAAGACAAAGGTTCGGTAGTTAAACAATTTGCTGCTCAAGGAGGTTTGTCTTTGAAAGGCTCCTTTGGAGTGGGAGACACCGAATCAGATGCGAAATTCTTAGAATTGGTTGATGAGCCGATTGCTTTTAACCCAAACATTAACTTGCGCAAGATTGCAGAGAAGAATGGTTGGAAGATTGTGGTGGAGAAGAAAGATGTGATTTATGAAATTCAATAAATTAAATTAAGAACTTTTAAATTACGAAATTTACTTTCCCCCTCTTGGTAAGAGTGGAGCGAAGCGGATAAGCTTTGCTCGGGGAGTTAGTCAAAATGGCCGGCGACTCCTGACGTTCTGACGAACCCCTCTGAATTCAAAACTAATGAATTCAGCATCCCCTTTCAAAGGGAGGAATAATCGAGTATTTTATAATTCAAGAAGAAATAGAAAATGCATACATTTTTAGAATTTTTTATCGAAAGACTGCTTTGGCTTTGGCTTCCACTCTATGCAATCTATCGTGTGTTGCGAGACATTGTGGAGGAACAAGAAGCAAAGCAGGAGCAATAAGACTTTGAATTACGAAACTTATCTCCCCCTTCTTGGTAAGAGTGGAGCGAAGCGGATGAGCTTTGCTCGGGGAGTTAGTCAAAATGGCCGACGACTCCTGACGTTCTGACGAACCCCTCTGAATTCAAAACTAATGAATTCAGCATCCCCTTTCAAAGGGAAGAATAAATAGGTGTTTCGTAATTCAAAGGACAACAGATTGATGAAAAAACCAAGCGGGGTTAAATTTTTTGTTTGGTATTGGCTTCCGGTTCTTGTTTGGACGGGAATTATTTTTTATTTGTCAGGAATCCCAGGGTTGAAAATCGGTCTAGTCACTCCACTTGAAGCTCTAACCAGAAAAATTTTTCACATTTTAGAGTTCGGCCTGCTAGCACTGCTTCTTTGGCGAACTTTTCGAGCAGGCCATCAATGGTCAGCTGAAAAAAGTTTTGTTTGGTCTTTTGTTCCAGCCGTTCTTTTTGCCATCAGCGATGAAGCCCACCAAGTTTTTGTGGAAAATCGTTCGGGACAAGTTTTGGATGCGCTAGTTGATATTTTGGCAACTTTGATCACATTGATGACGGTTATGCTCATAACCGCTAAGAAGAAATTCTTTTTTTATGGCAGTGTGATTTCACTGGCTTTACTAGTTATTGTGATTGGTCAAGTACTCATTCGAGTTGAGGAAATATATAACTCTGTCATTGAGCAGAAAAAATCAGATGTTTTGATCACTCACAGAAAAAAAGATGTTGCGAATGAGGAAGAAAATATCAATGAGGTCAAAGAACAAGTTGCTCAAAATAGTGATGTCGGTTTGGCTGGCATAACACAAGAAATTCCTGATGAAATAAAAATAACCGTGCCATTCACTTCACAAGCACCCTATGCAGTTTGGGATGAAGTTCATGAGGAGGCCTGCGAAGAAGCCTCTCTAATTATGGTCAAATATTTTCTAGATGACAGCCAGCTTGGGAAAATTCCGGCAGCTGATGTAGAAAAAGAAATTCAAAAAATGAAGGATTTTCAGATCAAGCATTATGGGGATTATAAGGACAGCGATATGAGTCAATTGGTACAATTGGCAAAAGATTTTTATGATATTAAAAATTTGAAAGTGGTTTATGATTTTTCGAAGGAAGATTTGAAAAAAGAGCTAGCCAAAGGAAATCCAATTATTGTTCCCACGGCCGGAAGGGAATTAGGCAATCCGAATTTCACACCACCGGGTCCGCTCTATCACAATCTGGTTTTGATTGGTTATGACGGAAACACGATCATCACTAACGATCCAGGGACTCGCAAAGGAAAAGATTATACCTACAGCATAAATATCTTATACGCATCCATTCACGACTTTCCAGGAAACAAAGAGAAAATCAAACAGGGAAGAAAGGCGATGATTGTCGTTAAATAAGCCCATAAAATACTTTTCCACATACTTTTTAAAAAGGTCTTTGCAAGAGATCCTTTTTTTGTTATAATTCAGCAAAGGAAAAAAATACAAAAAAATGAATAAAAAAAGCTTCCCATCACTTTTTCTGATGGAGCAGTGCTTTTAAGTTATTAGTGGAAGTAAGTTTTTCAAAAAATAACAAATAAAAAAATAAAAATGAATAATAAAAAACTTCTAATTATCATTATTAGTGGAATTGTGCTTCTCGTAATAGTGGTTCTGATTTTTGCTATTGTTGTTTATAGAAATCAGGTTAAGAAAGCAGAGTTGGAAGAGCAAAAACAATTGATCCTGTCCCAAATTAATCTTCCTATTACAAAGTGCAATTATTCTAATGACTCCAAAGCAATTTCAGCTGCGGTTGAGAATAAAGACGTTGCGATTTGCAACTGTGTCGAAAACCAAGGAAGAAAAAAAAGTTGTCAAAACACCGTGATGGACTTGATTTATTACAATCAAGCAATCCAACAATACAACACTTTGCTGTGCGGACAGGTGCAAGACAGCTCCAGAAAAGATTCCTGTCGCAAAATGGTAAAATCGGAACAGGAGAATCTAGAAAAAAAGGATCCTCAAAAATTAGCTCTGGCTTATCTCAATAGCCATAATATTGATGAAGCCATCAAACTATATGAAAAGATGCTTCAGAGTCAACCTAGCAATGTTGACTATTTGGTTGCTGCATCCATAGCATACGCCGGAAAAGCATTTGAGGAACAGGAAAAAGGGAATGATAAATCGTTCTGGACCGAAACAGCAACAAACTATATCGAGAAAGCCAAAGAACTAAGACCAAGAAATGCGGAAGTTCGTCGTGCAGAAGGCTATATCTTTGAAGCTCAGTCGGATCCAAGTGCAGCAATTGAAAGTTATAGCAAAGCAATTGAGCTTGATCCAAACAATGCATTGGCCTATGCAGGAAGAGGTCATGTCCAAAGAATACAGGGAAAGTCAAACGAGGCATTAGAAGATCTTAATAAAGCAGCTGAATTGGATTCGAACAAAAATCTCAGTTTAGTCTACATAAATTTATGCGGAGTATATAATGAGAAAAATCAATTCAGTGAAGCGATTGAAAATTGTGTGATTGTTTTGGGAACGGATGGAACAACTCCATTTTTCAAATCGGAAGCCCATCAAATTCTAAGTCGACTCTATGCGCTTAGGGGTGATTATGCTCAGGCCAATAGCCATCTTCTTGTTGCTCAGACACTGACGCCCCAAGATCCAAATCTTTATGTCAGTTTTTCCAAACTGTATGTTGTTGAGGGAAAGCATGCTGAGGCTGAGGCAATGGCTAGAAAAGCGATCAAAATGGCGCCAAATAACGTTCTCGGGCATCGAATGCTAGCTTATTCTCTCTATGGGCAAGAAAAGCATAAAGCTGCAGCTGCTGAAGCTAGCAAGGCCCTGAACTTGATTGAAAAAGATAACTCTTTAACAGCGTCTAGCAAGCAAATAGCCAGGCTCGACCTGTATTATGTTCTGGCAGATATCTATAAAGAAATGGGCGATCGGAAGAATGAGAAAAGATATAAAGAGATGGGGGATAATATGGTAATATAAATTATCTAAATAGAATTTAATTATTATTTCTATAAAATGAAAAAATTAATGGCTACAAAGATATTTAGGGGATCAGGCAGGAGAATACTAGTCGTTGCTCTTTCGCTCTGGTTGGGGCTTGGATTTTTGAGCAGTGTCAATGCTCAATATTATCCTTCCTCTTTTTCCTCATCGTTTTCATCTCCGTCTTATTCGTCTCCGACTCCTTCCTATTCTAGTCCCACATCTAGCTATTCCAGTTATTCTGGTCCATCCTATAGTTCTAGTTCTTCCAGTAGTGATAGCACAACGTATACTTCAACTAGCACTGGTTATATGACTCAGTCTTCATCCTTTAGTGCTTCAATTACTTGCTCATGTGCTTCAGGTTACACGGAAGGGTATGAAGTGCTGGAGTGGGGAGCTTGTGATCCAGTGACTAACATTCAGGTGGCAACAAAAATTGATTATGATGGCTCGGGGGGAAGTTTCACCGCATCTTCAAGCGGAACTAGCACAACTGATGGTTCGTCTACATCGACTTCATCTACTTCCAGCACAACATCATCTGATACTAGCACCTCAACGTCAGATGGCACTTCTATTACAACTACAACTGATGCGAGTGATAGTGGAGCATCAGCAACTTTAGATAGTTCTAGTTATACAACCTCAGGAACTTCGCAAAGCTCATCCGGCGCAGTTTATGTTTCTGGTTCTTGTCCTCCTTGTGTCAAAACAGAAAGAAAGTGTAATGGAGAGTGCGGTTCTTCAGATGGCCAAGCCCTCACGGTTGCTCCGACGGCAGATCTTTGTGAAGTTGGCGATCCGGTGCCAGTGAATATATCCAATCCTTCGGCCGTCAATCCAGTTGATCCAGCTTATCCCGAAGGTCCTTGGGATTGGAATTGTGAAGGATATGACGGAGGAACAACAACCAGCCCACCTTGTCAAACAACGCCAACTTGTCTAGGATCAACCTTATCCTCGAGTAACATTGTAGCTTGTGATGTGGAAGGTGCAGTCGAAGACTATAGCAGAAACTATGAATTGAGAGAAGATTGTTCTGACGGATCAGGCACTTATGGTAATTGTGAATATGTTTGTGGCGGCGGTGCTATCTATAGTGTGGATCCCAACACTGGAGAAGCAAGTTGTGTTGACTGTGATCCAACGAAATGTTCTACCCAAACAACCTGTAGTACTCCTTGCGGGGGAGGAACGATGAAAGTAATTTGTCCAACACCGGATTGTTCTGGCACATTCGAGCAAGAAATTCCTTGTAATGAAGAGCCTTGTGGTTCAGGATGGCGAGAGTCTGGAACCTAGGCTTTAGAAAGGCAATATCTTCAAAATAAAAAAAGAATAAATAAAGACATTAATCAAAAAACAGTTGATCACGGTCACTGTTTTTTGGTTTTCTGTTAAAGGGAAACTTGACAAAGTGGAGAAATCATGTATAATTTAGACATAATCCCGGGACATCTTCTCATGCTTCAATATTTGGGGTGGAGAAGATCATCACCTTAGCGGGTGATTAGAGCTCATGAAAAATATCTTTTTGGGCTCGAAAGGTCGGTGTCACTGTGGGTTTAGATTAGAATTAACGAATTAATTGACAAGAAAATGGCTGAAATTAATGATGCAGAATTTCTTGAGTACATTGTCAAGTCAATCGTTGACACCCCAAAGGCCGTGAAGGTCAATCGAGAAGTGGATGAGCGAGGTGTGCTTATCACTCTTGATGTTGACCCTAAAGACATGGGTATGATCATCGGTCGGCAAGGCTCAACTGCCAAAGCGATTCGAACATTGCTGCGTGTGGTTGGTGCTCGAAATAATGCTCGAGTCAACCTCAAAATCAATGAACCGGAAGGTTCTGAGAGAGCTGTAAAGCAAGAGGCTGCTGGTGCTGATGAAGGCGCTGAAAAGAGCATTGATGACATCGTCGATGAAATCAAGTAGAACGTTCTGAATGTTTTACTACGCCGAAAACCGTGCTAAGATAATGGCACGGTTTTTGGGTACATTACGAATTACCCGTCCTTCGCTCTGATGAGCTTTGGAGGGCAGGCGAATTTATTACGAATATACGAATAAGTTTGGAGTTCTATTTCCTCCCCTTACTAAGGGGAGGACTGAAAAGCGGGTGAGCTTTTCAGGAGGGGTTAGTCAGGAGGCAGAACGGTCTAGCAAGCAGTTGAGGAGTTGTCATACAACAGCCTTCTAGCTAACTCCCCCTAACCCCCTCTTACCAAGAGGGGGAATAAGAAACATACTTTAATTGAATAAAAATTATGAAATATAAGCATATAAAAGGAGGGGATGTCGAAAAACAGGATTTTGGATCGGTTGTGGTTCAGGAGATATTAGAAGATGAAAAGTATGAAAAGCTTGCGATTGCAGTTGTTGAAATCAAAGGTAACGGCAAATTCGGACTCAATCAAGAATGCGATATGATTGATTTTATTTTAGAGGGGAAAGGAAATTTTTATATTGAAGATGATGAGTTTGATGTTCAAAAAGGAGATTTAGTGTTTATTCCCAAGCAAACAAAATTTAAGCATGAGGGAAAAATGACCTTGCTGGCCATATCGACGCCAAGGTTTGACAGAGACAAAGTAGTGCGATTTGATAATTAGAGGCTGATTTGATTAATATTCATAATTCATAATTCAAAATTCTTAATTCTAATAAAATGCATTGTCGAGTACGTATCAGTGCAACATCGGAAAAAGAAGCCAAGAAAATTTCCAAAACTTTGGTGAAAAAGAAATTGGTGGCGGGGACGATGATCTATAGCGGTCCCAGCCACTATTGGTGGGATGGAGAAGTTCAGGAAAAAGTCTATTGGAACGTTGGCGCTTTTTCTTTGATGAAACATAAGGACAAAATCATTGATCAAGTTCGAAAACTTCATAGTGACATCTGTCCGATTATCACTTTCAATGAGATTGATGGCAATCAAGATTTTTTGGATTGGGTGGATGAATATGTTGGTTGAAATTTTATGAAGATAGCATAAAAAATCTCCCTGAAAAATAGGACTCGCAAAGCTCGTCACTATTTTTGAGCAAAGCTGATTCGCCTTACTCTCTTTTTCAAAGAGGAAAATCCCTAGCTACCAGCTACAAACTACTAACTACCAGCTAGCAAATGACTTTTCATTTAATCACAATTTTTCCGGAAATTTTTGACTCATATCTAAATGAGAGTATTTTGAAACGAGCACAAAAGGATGAGAAAGTGGAAATAAAAATCTATAATTTGCGTGATTTTACGGATGATAAACATAAAACAGTGGATGATACACCTTATGGAGGCGGGCCGGGAATGGTGATGAAAGTCGAGCCAATTTATGAGTGCGTGGAGCAGATTAAAAAGGAAATCGGAAATCGGAAATCGGAAATCGTTTTGACATCAGCCAAGGGTCGAGAATACAGTCAGGCAGATGCCGTAAAGTATGAGCAACTAGATGACATCATTATTATCTGTGGGCGCTATGAGGGCGTGGATGAGCGAGTAGCCAAGCACATTGCTGATGAAGAAGTTTCAATTGGGAAATATATTCTGACTGGCGGGGAATTGCCAGCCATGGTGATTGTGGATTCGGTGACGAGATTGATTCCGGAGGTTTTGGGGAATGAAGAATCACTCGTGAGTGAAACTCACTCGAAATTTCAAATTTCAAATTTCAAATTTCAAATTGATAAGGATTATCCTGTTTATACTAAACCGGCAGATTTTCAGGGCTGGAAAGTGCCGGATGTTTTGCAGAGGGGGAATCATGCAGAGATTGAAAAGTGGAGGAAAAGCAAGCAAAGCAAAGCGTAGGATCTCTTTATTCTCCTCCCCTTGCTAAGGGGAGGACTAAGGAGGGGTTAGTTAGGAGGTAGGTTAATTTATCAAACAGTTTAAGGATTGATACACAACAGCCTTCTGACTAACTCCCCCTAACCCCCTCTTACCAAGAGGGGGAATACGGTTAACATCGTTTAATGGAAACTGAATACGAAGTGAAAATTTTAGATATTGACGTTAAAGAATTTCAGCAGAAACTGAAAGAACTTGGGGCGAAGAAAGTTGGAGAAAATTTACAGCGCAGATATGTTTATAGGATAAATCCTGAAAAATCTGACAAATGGATTCGATTGCGGCAAAGAGGAAGCCGAACGACATTGGCTATTAAAGAAATTAAAAGCGAGAGTATTGATGGAGTTCGGGAGCTAAATGTAGTGGTTGATGATTTTGAGAAAACCAATAAATTGCTAAATGAACTAAATTTCCAGGCTAGAGCTTACCAGGAGAATAAGAGGATTAGTTACATTCTCGGTGACGTTAAAATCGAAATTGATCATTGGCCCAAGATACCCCCATTTGCTGAAGTTGAGGCTGATTCAATAAAGAGAGTGATGAAAACAGTTAAGCAATTAGGTTTTGACGAAAAGGACATTTCAACGAAGAGCGTGAGAAATGTTTATAGATATTATGGGGTTGATATGCATAAGTTTGATGAGTTGAAATTCTAGCTAGATCCTGAATCCCGCCTTGGCGGGATCAGGATGACATTTTTCATGATAGCAAAAGAAAAAACAAAAAAAGCGGATCCGATTATTTTGGCAGTAATTTTAATTCTGCTGGTTTTTGGTTTGGTTATGATTTCATCAGCTGGTGTGGTGGTTTCTAAAGCGCGCTTCGAAGACCCCTATTATTTCTTCAAACACCAATTGTTTTTTGGAGTCATCCCAGGATTGATCCTGATGTTCATTGTCTCCAAAGTTCACTATCAGTTTTGGAAAAAAATGGCCTTGCCACTATTCATTATCGCACTAATTTTATTGTTATTGGTTTTCTTGCCAGGAGTGGGAGTGAAACTCCAAGGAGCCAGTCGTTGGGTGAACTTGGGACCAATTTCATTTCAACCAACTGAATTGATGAAGTTGGCGGTGATTGTCTATTTAGCTTCTTGGTTGGCAACTAGGGGTGATCGAATCAAGAGTCTGCGGGAAGGGCTGCTGCCTTTCGCTGTCATCATGGCTATCGTTGGTTTCTTGATTATTCTTCAACCGGATGTGGGAACGTTAGGAGCTATTTCAGTCATTGCACTGGCGATGTTTTTTTCGGCTGGTGCGCCAGTGGGTTATATTTTTTCTTTGCTTGGAGCGGGCTTGGTAATGCTTTTTTTGCTGATCAAACTGGAACCATACCGGATGAGTCGACTGACTGCTTTTCTTGACCCCAGTGTTGATCCGCAGGGAATTAGTTATCAAATCAATCAAGCCTTGATTGCCATCGGATCAGGCGGAATTTTGGGTCTGGGCCTGGGACAAAGCCGGCAAAAATTTAATTATCTGCCGGAACCAATTGGCGACAGCATCTATGCAGTGGTGGGGGAAGAGTTGGGGATGATTGGAGCTGGGATTTTGCTTCTACTTTTTATTTTGTTGGCTCTCCGGGGTTTTAAAATTGCTCACCATGCGCCGGATCGATTTTCATCGTTGGTAGCAGTGGGAATTTCTTCCTGGATTGCTTTTCAGGCGCTGATCAACATCATGGCCATCGTGGGACTGATTCCATTGACTGGAATCACTCTCCCGTTTGTCAGTTATGGGTCGACCTCGTTGGTTTTTGTTTTGGTGGGTGTTGGAATTTTGCTTAATATTTCTAAACATTCAAAGATTTAGAATAAGAAACTAACTCTTCAGTATTCCAGTATATTGGAGAAGGGGAAGTTATTTTTTTAGAACGCAACGAAGAGGAAGAGTTCGTACTTCAATATATCAATATACTGATATATTGATATATTGAAGCGAAGGTGGTTGAGAAAAGTATATACGAACGTATATACGTTCGTATATACTTTTGTTATAACGGAATGAAAAAATAAGAGCCCACAATCGACAGTTGAATCAATGGGACTCCGGTTGTGGTCAGAGCAACTGATGGACCGGGTCGGGAGACCCGCTCCAGCGCAGTAATATACAAGTATACTGGAGAGTATGAAACCAATGATAGAATTTTGGGGTTGATTATCAGGAGTTTTTCTAGTAAGATGGTTTAGTTAATTGAATATTCAGGGATCGTCTAATGGCCCTACTTCGTCCCGCCTAGGCGGGACTACGGAGGGTAAATAGGACAACATATAAGAAATTGGGGCGTAGCCAAGCGGTAAGGCAGCAGGTTCTGGTCCTGTGATGCGTAGGTTCGAATCCTACCGCCCCAGCTAAACGTGGGTTCGCCCTGTCATCCGACAGGGTAAAAGTCCTAGTCCCCGAGCAAGATTTATTATTATGCAGAAGTTCGCCTGTCTACCGGTAGGCAAGAATCCTACCGTCCCAGTAAGCTTTACAGATAGCACATGGCGTGCTATTTTTTATTGTCTGAAGAGAATTAGAAGTTTTGGATATATGAATTCCATAAATTTATGTGACTGGAGGTGATGTAATGAGCGAAGAGAAAAGAAAAAAGAGAGTTGTCTTAGAAGTTTCTAAAAGTATGGTTCTTCGACAATATGTCCCAGAAAATGCTCCGGTTATTTTCCAATTGATCGATGAGAGTCGAGAACATCTAAGTCAAAATGGCGAGGATATTGCCAAAAGGTATTCTACTGAAGAAAAAGTGCTTAAGAGTATTGAGGAGCCTCTTGAGCCTAAAAAACTATGTCTAGGTATTTGGGTAAAAGATGATGTCGGTGAAGAATTTTTTGTTGGTAACGTAAATCTGGCGCCTGTAATAAAAGGTGTCGCCGAACTAAGTTGTTGGATCGGCAAGAAACATCTTGGGAATAAATATGCCTATATGGCATCAAAAAGATTAATTGAGGGCGCATTCAGATCCGGAAAAACCAAAACAATTTTAGCTAAGGTTGCAGTAACTAATACTTTTAGCATTGATGTTCTCGAACAGTTAGGTTTCAAGAGGGAGCGGGAAATGCAAGGGAGTTTAATTTATGTTCTAGAAAGGAGCTGACTTTGTCTGTCATCGTTAACATGGCGGCAGGACCCAAAAGGATTCTGCCGCTAAGTATTTTCAAAGTTCACAAGGGTCTTTTTTGTTTGGCTCAGATATTAAGAGAAGTACAATAATTATGCCTATTTTAAAGGGATATAGAGACGAATACTTGACAAGCTAATCACTATATGCTATGGTGGTAAATTAAAAGATGAACTAGATTAGTGCCTTTTTTAGACATCTATTTAGTTCATTTTTGTTCATTAATGCCTCCTCCAGCATTGATGCCCGAGTGCCGGGTAACGGCCGCTGAGTGGTGATAGGAGTGAGGGCCCCTATCGCTCGAGTGGTTACCGGCACTCATATAGACCCGTTAGTATGCGCACACCTGCGCCGATCCCATTGCCCGCCACACAACCATCGTGGCATCCAGGGATCATTCCGCTGCCGAAATCCTGCTGGCAGCATGAGCGCGTACAACGGGGTCGCTTCTTCAATTCTTTCTGAGAACGTGGGTGTCTGGCACTTAGAGGCCAGCGACGACGAGGTCCCATCCGAAAGGAGCCTTCGATTGTCTCAAAAAGGGAAAGGAGAGCGACAAAAAAATAAAGAGGGATTACCAAGCTTAGTAATCCCTCTTTTTGATTTCCGAAATAGTTTGGATTGTCCCATTGGGAAGGTAAGTGTGGTATAATGGTTCCAGAAAATAAAAACTTAAAATCCCCCTTGATCCCCCTTTTTCAAAGGGGGAAAGAAGGCAGAGAACTATGAAAAAAATATTACTTACAACATTGGCGCTGGTGATTGTGGTACCCATTGTTGCCTTGGCTGATCAGAAGACAGCCGAGGAAAGAGCTGAGGCGAAAGCTGAACGGATTGAAGCCCATCAAGAGAAGATGGAGGAGCGGAAAGAAGCTCATGAAGAAAAAATGGAGGAAAGAAAAGAGCACAAATGCGAGCGGATTGAAAATCGAATTCGCACTCGGCTCAATCGTTATGAAAACAATCAAAGCACTCATCAAAAGGTTTTCAGCCGTCTAGTCGAACGGCTGGAAAGACTATCTGAAGTGCTGAAATCAAAAGGACGTGACGTTGAAACTCTGAATTCATTCATCGCTGTTTTAAAAACTAAAGTGGATGAACTTGATGCGTTGCACGCCGACTTTATTGCCGAACTAAAAGAAACCCAAGCTCAGGCTTGCGGAGATTCTGAAGGAGAATTCAGAAAGCAGCTGGGTGAAGCACGCAAAGTTATTCCAGAAGTGAGAGAAAAAATATCAGAAATCAGAGAATATTATCGAGACACAATTCGACCGGAAATTCTAAAGTTAGCTAAGCAGTTGGATAACGAAGATGATTCGGTGGATATTCAATCTAACGAGTAAATGACCCAAGTCCCGACGATACGTCGGGACGGGGCAAGAAAAATGAAATATATACTTATAATAACTTTATTCCTAGCGATTTTTATTCTAGCTGGATGTGCTGATCAAAATCAGAGCACGCCTCAATCAACCACACCGACGAAGGAAAACATAGTACCGGAAGACCAGATCGAATTTTCAGATCCAGGTAGCGGCGAAGTGGGCAAAGAAGTCAAAGAGTTGGATTCGTTGATCAATCAGACATCTCCTGGTGAGTATGATGAAGGAGCGTTGGATCAGGAAGTGATTGAAGGGACGGTTGAGTTGCAATAGATCTGACCTAATTCTCTAACCCCTCTGTATCTCCCCTTACTCTAAGGGGAGAAGGAGGAAAACCATCCCTGAATTTACTTCTAGTAAATCCTGTCCCCTCCTTACCAAGGAGGGGAAAAATACGGGGACCGTCACAAAACACGTAGAATGAAAAAGCTGTTTTTTATACTGTTAGCTTTGTTGTTTTTGATAAGCGTGAAAAGCGCTTTGGCCCTGACGAATCTGGGTGCTTTTATGATTGATGATTATCAAGTGGACGTCAATATTCAGGAAGATGGAAAATTCACTGTTCAAGAAAAAATTGTAGTTGATTTTTCTGAGTCCCGACACGGAATCTTTCGTGAAATTCCCTATAAATATAAGAACTTGTGGGGTCAGGAATATAACATGCGATTTAGTAATATCATCATAGAAGATGGAAACGGAACACGAAGATCATTTAAAGAATCAACCAACGATGGTAACGTGGTTTTGAAAATCGGTGATCCTGACAAATATGTTGAGGGAAGACAGGTTTATGTCATCAACTATGAAGTGAATCGCGGAATGAGATTCTTTGATGAATATGATGAATTTTTCTGGAATCCAATCGGAACTGGATGGCCAACCACAATTGACAGTGCTACAGCGACGATAAATTTACCTAAAAATTTAGAATTGAACAGAGAAGAAGCAATTTGTTTCACGGGCGCCTATCAGGAAACAGGACAAGAGTGCTTGGTGCGACTGGGATCGGAAGAAATAGTTTTCAAAACTGATCAGCCTTTGAAATCGTATGAAGGATTAACAGTGGCAATCAAATTTCCCAAAGACTATATTCCGGCGCCCACTTTTTGGGAAAACTCGAAATACTTCTTGGCTGACAACTGGGGCTATCTGATTCCAGTTGTCGTCTTTATTTTTATGTATCTGCTTTGGAAAAAGAAGGGAAAAGAGATTGATTTGAGTAAGACAGTGATTGCTCAATATGAACCGCCGAAAAACATGACACCAGGTGAAATAGGATATGTGTTGAAAGAGGTGGCAACCAATGATGCTGTAGCAGCTGATCTGGTCAATTTAGCAGTGAAAGGATATTTGCAAATTAAAGAATTAGGTAAAAACAAATACAAACTGAAAAATCTCAAAGATTGGAGAGGAGAATCAGATGTCAAGCCTTACGAAGAGAAGCTACTCCATGGTTTGTTTGGCGTAACTATCGGTCATGAGGTCAATTTGTCAAAATTGAAAAATTTCTATAAAGATGTCCAGGCTTCCAACATAGCGCTAAAAAAGGAAATAAAGAAAGAGAAATATTTCTATCGAGAAGTGCTTAACGCAAGAAGCATGTACTTCACAATTGGCTCTATGCTGATCATGGCATCAATTTTTGTCGGGACAATCTTACAAAGATTTGATTTTCTGTTTGGTGGAATTGCCTCAGCGCTGATTATTATTATTTTTGGAATTTTCATGTCCAAAAAAACTCGCGGGGGAGCAGAAGCTCATTGGCACATTCGAGGATTTCGGGAATATATCAACACCGCTGAACGCTATCGAGTGAAATTCCAGGAAGAGAAAAATCTTTTTGAAAAATTCTTGCCCTATGCCATGGTTTTTGGGTTGGCTGACAAGTGGGCCAAGGCTTTTGAAGGAATCATTGAGCAACCACCTGATTGGTATCAATCGACTTCAGGACAAGCTTTTTCACCCGGAAGCTTTGCTAGATCAATGAGTGGTTTTTCAACTGGCACTGGCAGTGCCGCCGTGCCACCTCGCTCATCTTCATCATCCGGTTTTTCCGGAGGTGGTGGATTTTCTGGCGGTGGAGGAGGCGGAGGAGGGGGAGGAAGTTGGTGAGGTCTCTACAAATTATCCCGCGTAGCGGGATCCCGCTTCGCGGGACGAATTGAATATGAATAAACGAACAATTAAATCAAGCGCTAATTCAGACTTGGATCGAATTTTTAAAGTAGAGTACTCCACGGAGTACTTTTTTGTTACGTAGCATGCTACGTAACAACAGGATTTTGTAGCGACGCAGCGATGCTGCATCAGGTTTGACAATCAGCAATATAATAGAAATTCGAATCCTTTCATCCTTCGTTCCAAATTTTTAGAACTTCGGAAGGCAGGCGAATTTTGTATAAATATACGAATGATTTAATTGATCAGTAACTCGAACTCGGAATCGTATTTTAAAAGTAGAGTGCTCTATGGGGTACTCTACTTGTTTCAAATCCCCCTGAAAGATATGGCTCGCTATACTCGCCTATATTTTTCTTCCCCCTTTGCTAAAGGGGGAAATCAGGTGATGATACTTAAAAAGTTTTTTATAGAGACACATCATGGCCTGTTTGCTAGCAGACAGGTACATCTCTATAGGAAAGATAATAATTTTGTATTTTAAAAAGCGATTCAGAAAGCCCGAGTCGTTTATTGCTTTTAATAAAAAGAAGCTGAGCTTTTTAATTCTTTTAATTTTTTTCTTATTTGTTTTGAAACGAATTAACCAC
>CAZKWX010000007.1:0-44427 GCA_964556685.1 uncultured Bdellovibrionales bacterium | reverse complement strand
TAAATCTGCCCCCAACAAAATTCAACGCCGGCGAAGCCGGCAAGATAGAAATCACCAGTGTGAACTGGTGGTTCTCATTTGTCATTCCAATATCATCTCGAGCGTAGTCCCGAGTACTCGGGACGGAGTCGAGAGATCTCATCATCTACAGAAGGACACGAGATTTCTCCACTTTGCTACGCGGAGCCTGCACTGAGCAAGGCCGAATGTGGTCGAAACGACATTAATAATAAGACCCAGGAAGATAGTGGAAAGAAATTTATTTAACCACTTTTTTGTAGCAAATAAACGAGGCCGGATAGCATTTGACAATTTTATTATATTGTGTTATTATTCTTACAGTAAACTTTATTTGTTATTTTGGGCTTAAGTAAGGCTTTTTAGAGCTTTTTTATTTTAAGCTCCAGTATTCATTATTATGAAAAAACACTCGCAAAAAAACATAAGCAAAGAAATGCTCAATCAAGTGGCTGAGGAGCTTTTGAATCGAATCAAAGAACGTCCTAGAGAAATCTTGTCAAAAAGATACGGCTTAGACGGTTCTAGCCCTATGGTTTTGGACAAAATTGGAAAAGAATTTGGTGTGACTCGCGAACGAATTAGACAAATCGAAAACGATAGTTTCCAAAAACTAAGAAAGGCCAAAAAGAGTGACAGCTTTGATTTGATCATGAAAAAAACTCTGAACATCATCGAGAAATCGGGTGGTTTTTGCGAGAAAAAATATCTCAAAGAAAGTCTCATAAAAGACATCAGTCAGAGACAGAGAAACCAACTGATGTTTGTATTGAATAGTTCTGATCAACTGCGCTTCAAGAAAGGCAATCTGAAAATGGATGGTTTTTGGTTTTCTGGCAAAGAAAAAATTGACAAAAACATTACCCAAGTTCACCGATTTATTGTAAAATACTTTCAGGAAAAGAAAGAACCCATTTCCTTTGAGGAAGTTTTGAAATATCTCAGAAAGGATAAAACTTGGAGCGAATTTTTTGAGAGCGACAGGGGAGAAAACAGGCTTCAGATGATTTTTAAGACTAGCCGAATGATCGACAAAAACATCATGGACGAATGGGGTTTGAATAATTGGAAAATTATTTCCCAGCGAGGTTCAAGAGAGAAAGCCTATTTGGTTTTGAGGAAACACGAAGAGCCTTTGCACTTTCGAAACATTGCTGAAAGAATAAACCAATACTGGACTGACAAAGAAGCTCTTCCTCAGACTGTTCACAACGAATTGATCAAGGACAAAAGATTTGTTTTGGTCGGTCGAGGCATCTATGGGTTGCATGACTGGGGCTATCCCGAAGGAACAGTGAAAGAAATCATCGTTGGTTATTTGGAGGACAGCTCTGGTCCAATCGAAAAAGATTTGATTGTTGCCTATGTGCTTTCAAAAAAGCAAGTGAAAGAAGCTACTGTGCTGGTAGCATTGGCTGATCAAAATGTTTTTGTCAAAACGAATGAAGGTGCTTTTACTGTCAAAGCTTAATTATCACGATATAACTTTAGTAAAAATTTTAAATCACAAAATTCATTTCTTTTCCCCCTCTTGGTAAGAGTGGAGCGAAGCGGATGAGCTTTGCTCGGGGAGTTAGTCAAAATAGCCGGCGACTCCTGACATTCTGACGAACCCCTCCTAGCCTCCCCTTTCGAAGGGGAGGGATAAATAAGTGTTTCATAATTCGAAGATAAAAAATAAAAAAGGGGAGATAAAAAATCAGCCAATTTAAAATGGCTACGAGAACTCCAGAAAAACAATTTAGAAACTTTTGGATATTTGTCTTTGGCGGCTCAGCCATTTTTGCTGCTGCTACTTTGACTGTCATCAAAGACCCACTTTTCATTCAAGCGGTGGGTTCTTTGCTTTCAAATTTTTGGTGGATTTTTTTGCCAGTACCTATTTTTATCATGTTCATGGAATCCTGGACTGAATATAACGACTATAAATGGCTGGCCAGTCAAAGCTATGTGTTAATGGAGATTATTCCTCCGTCAGATGTTGAAAGAAACCCAAAAATTATGGAGCAACTCTTCAATGGTCTGCACACTCACTCGACACCCAATCGGTTCGAACTATATTGTGGCTGGCGGCCTTTGCAGGGAAGGTTCTCTTTTGAAATGGTTTCTCATCAAGGAGACATTCACTTCTACACTCGTTGTCCAATTCCTTCTCGAAACAATGTCGAAGCTCAAATCTATGCTCAATATCCTGACGCGGAATTATTCGAGGTGGAGGATTATACAAAGGAGATTCCCAAAGTCATGCCCAATCGAGACTGGGATCTTTGGGGATCAGTGATCTCTCTCAAGAAAGACGAACAACTGCCCATTCGAACCTATCCGTATTTCCACGACGATGTTACTGGGAAAGTCATTGATCCAATAGCTTCCTTGGCTGAAGTGATGAGTTCTGTTGGAAAAGACGAATATGTTTGGTATCAAATAGTTTTCACTCCTGAAAAAGATACTGTTTGGAAACCAAAATGTGATATCTATATTGATGAAATAACCAAAAAAGCCCAGGTGAAAAAAAATGGTTTTTGGGGTGGTTTGTTTGGCGAGATTGCAGTTGTTCCGGGAAACTTTTTTCGGGGTCTATCAGGTGAAGATTTAACAGCACCTGGTGGTGGACCAGAAGAAGATCCTTTTGAATTCAATATTAATAAACTGACACCCGGTGAACAAGAGAGGCTCAAAGCTATCAGTGAAAATACTTCTCGCCCTGCCTTTTTGTCTCTAATTAGATTTGTCTATCTAGCCAAGAAAGAAAGTTTCAACAAAGCTCATGGTGTAGCTGGTGTTATGGCGACAACCAAGCAATTTTCCGATGTTAATTTGAATGTTTTGGGAACAGACAATCGCACCAAAACATTTGCTAACTATTATTTTACTGGAGCAAGATTAGCCTATCGCCAAAGAAAAATCGTTGAAGATTATCGCAGTCGAGCCTATGCCGGTTCTTTATATCTTTTACACACCGATGAACTGGCCACACTCTTTCACTTTCCTGACATGGAAGTTCGAGCGCCTTCAATTACACGAATTGAAACCAAGAAAAGTGATGCGCCGGTTGATTTGCCGATCGATGTTGATTTCAAGCCTAGCTAGGCAAATATATCGTATTTGAAATCAAATTTACCAATTAACTTCTTGAAGAAGAAGACGAATCAGGTTAAAATAGACACAAGATGCAAAAAAGTAAGAAAATTTTGTTTAGTACGTAATATTGGAGGGAAGGCTGGACAAATTTTCTCTTTTTGTTACACTGATCTTTAAATTAACATAAACGAACATTTCGATATGTTAGAAAAAGAATTAACCAATTTGGGGCTTTCTGATAAGGAAGCCAAGGTTTATTTAGCAGCGATTCAATTGGGTCCGGCTCCAGTTCAAAAAATTTCACAGAAAGCCAAGGTAAATAGGGCGACTACCTATGTCATTATTGAAAGTTTGATGGATATGGGTTTGATGTCGACCTATGACGAGGGCAAGAAGACATTCTATGTGGCCGAGAAGCCAGATCGGATGTTGGATTATTTCAAAGAGAAAGAGAAAGATCTCCATGGAAAAATCGGAGATTTGAAAGAGCTGCTTCCAGAGATGATGTTGCTTTACTCTGATTTTTCTGATCGACCAAAGGTGAAGTATTATGAAGGCGTTGAAGGGTTGAAGGCAGTCTATAGAGATTTCTCAAAAGGACAGCGAAAGGAAGAGTTGATTTATACGTTTTTGCCAGTTGATGAATTTAATGACTCTGTTTTAGCCAAAGAATTGACAGCCGCCAGAAAGAAGCGAGTCGCTAAGGGCGTTAGAATGAAGGTAATTTACACTTCAGAGAAAGGAAGAGTTGACGATTATGAAAATAAAGCAGAACAGAACTTAGAGGAATATAAATTTGTTGATTACAAAAAGTGTCCATTCAAAGGAGGAATGAATATTTATGGAAACAAGATTTTCATGATTGATTATCGTGGAAGCCTGGGAGGGGTTGTTATTGAAAACCACACAATGGCTGATGCGATGAAATCTTTCTTTGAATTACTTTGGAACTCGATAGGATAGCTCTTTTTATGTTCGATTGCCATTTCAGAAACGATAAATTGGTTTTTGAAATGGCAACCAAACGTGTGCTCTCTTTAGGAGTAGTCGTGAAGGAGGAGGGTATGCATTGAGAAAAGGAAAGGTTTTAAAAAAAACCGGATAAGGTTGGTCGAGAGAAATCTCTCTCGGCACGAACGTAAACTACACAAGCTTAGCCCTCGGATCGACAATTGATCCGAGGGCCGAATTTTTTTCTGTAAAAAAACCTCCCTCCAGACATGGTCAGGCAACCATAACGTTTGCTCGTTGGCAAAGTTTGTCTAAAGGGAGGTACGGCCACCCATCGTGACCCATCACAGGGGATTTTATTATAGAGTATGGCAAATGTCAAGTGCAACCATCAAAAACGAGGATTGGTTTGATGAAGGGCGTATTGTTATGTGGTGTTAATTTTGTCAAAACTTATTGACAAAATTTTTGTTTTTAGTATAATCCAGCATATGTTTATAAGCCTAAATTGAGAGGGATTTATGCTTATTTTTTCCTTTTCAGCTCGACATCGTCCTGCTACTTATTTCAGTAGTTGTGTCTGACTTCGTTCATTACCTCCTGTGAATGCTAGTTAGGCCGGACGATGTCGAATTGAGGAGGGAAATACGATACGCCACATCTTCTGGATGTGGCGTTGACTTTTGAGGAGAGCAAACTAAGATTATATAGATGATAGAAATAAATGATAAAAAGATACTTGTGGCGTTGAGTGGCGGAGTTGATTCGGCTATGTCAGCTAGTAAACTGCAGAAGCTCGGCTTTGAAGTTGTCGGAGTGCATTTTATCATGAATGAAAAATCTGATGCCGAAAAGACCGTCAAAAAGATTGCCAAAAAATTGAACATGGAAATTATCATAAAAGACATCTCTGAATTATTCCAGAAAGAAGTTATTGATAGGTTTGTTGGTGAATATGAGAAAGGGAACACACCCAATCCTTGCGTAGTTTGCAATCCAAAAGTGAAATTTGCTCAGTTGCTGAAACTGGCCGATGGATTAAATATAGAAAAGATTGCCACCGGACACTATGCTTGTGTTGAGGAAAGAAGAAATAATCACGTCTTAGAAAAAGCGGCTGATCCAACCAAGGATCAATCATATTTTCTCTATCGATTAAAACAGAATCAACTCGAAAGAATTATTTTTCCTCTTTGTCAAAGTAAGAAAACAGAGATCAAAAAGAAAGCGGCTCGAGAAAAAATTCCAGTGCAAAAAAAAGAATCCCAAGATGTCTGCTTTTTGCTGAAAGAAAAATCTCTTCAAGACTTTCTCAGGAAAAATATCAAAGAAAGGAAGGGAGAAATTATTAATGAAGAAGGTGAAACTATTGGTTCTCATCGAGGGTCATTTCTTTATACAATCGGTCAGCGCCATGGACTAGGATTGAATGGTGGCCCCCATTATGTCATTGGAAAAGATGACAAAAAAAACATTATTCAAGTTTCAAAAGAAATGGATCATCCCAAATTGTGGTCGGAGAGGATTTTAATTGAAGGCGTGAGTTGGACAAATAAAGAGCCGAGCTCAAGGAAAAAATATACGGCTAGAGTTCGATATTTGACTAAAGAAATAAATTGCCAAGTTGAAAAAAACGGAAAAAAGAACAATTGGATTGTCGGTCTGGAAGAACCCAGCTGGGCGGTGACACCGGGACAGTCCTTGGTAGTTTATGACGGAGACACAGTTGTTGGCGGAGGGTTTATAAAAGAATCTTCTTAAGTTGAGAAGAAGCTTAGCTTTTTAAGGAAGCTAAGCTTCAGAGAAGTCTAAGTAGTTGCAATTTCCGGCCATATAGACGAACTCCCCCTAACCCCCTCTTAACAAGAGGAGGGGCATGCAACTACCCGAATAAGTAATTTGACTTAAGCTGGTATGAGCGAATATAATTAATGCAGATACTTTGAATTAAGAAACCAATTTCCTCATCATGTCATCCCGACCATATTCGACCTTGCTCAGTGCAGGCTCCGCATGGCGAAGTGGAGAGCCTGCCCTGAGCGTAGTCGAATGGGGATCTCGTAGTTATTCATGGGATTTCTCCACTTCGCTTATCCCGAGCACTCGGGATTCGCTCCGGTCCCCGGCCAGCCTTGCTTGTAAAATTTTAGATCATATTAGTAGAATTTGTATATTTGTATGAGAATAAAGTCATAGCTTAATATGAGAGGCAAGTGGGGCAGGCGAAATGACATGCCTTTTGAATTTCGTAATTCAAAATAGACCATAATCAACAAAAAATACAAAAATGAACCAACAAGACGAAGTAAGGCAGGAAGAAATAAGAAAAATCAACAACGTTATTCGAGACATTGAAATGGAAATAGCTAATCTAAAAGCAGACTTATCAGATCAAGAAAACAAAGAGGAACGCGTAGAGGCAGACATAAGAGAGAATAAAAAAGAAATTGACCGGCTGAAAGTGACAAGAAGTGAGCTTGATGAAAAAGAGAATAAAATCGATAAAGATGCCGAAGAGATTAACAGTGAGATAGATCAAAAGAAAAAGGAACTAGAAAGGGCATTGGCGAGGAGAAGAAGTTTAGAAGAATAACATTGGTTAAGGTGGTTAAATAATAAAAGCCGCTGCTAGGGCGGCTTTTGTGATCTTAAATATAAAAAACTTGAATCTTGCTATTTTATAGTCTCAGCAACCTCTTCCGTTGCCATTTTCTTTCTTGAAATCAAATGAATGGCTCCGATGGCCAAGAGACCACCAGCTATTGCAGTGAAAAGTTGAGGCCATTGAAGCATGACAATCAACGGTGTTACCAGCTTGCCGGCGAACGCTAGAGTCAAGAGATAGAGAAAAGCAAATTTTGAAAGACTTGCAACCACAACTGCCAACAACAATTTCTTCTTCAGCACCCAAAAAGCACTCATTAAGATAATGTTAGAGATAATTACATAAGGAATGAGCATAGCCATGGGTGCTGGCAGCAAGCCTCGCATGAGGGCGATGGAGGAAGGAAGGACTGCTATCAGAATTGCATTGGCAACACCCAATCTCCAAGCCGCCACGAAAAGAATGGCATTAACAATCGTGCCCGTGATCCATTGATTATTGGGAGTATGAGCTAAAAGAGCCGGAGCAACTACAGCAGCCAGGACTAATCCAAATGTCCAGACTAAATCTCTGGTTTTGTAGCCTACAAGTGGTTGAGATAGAACGGTTGTTTTTATTTTCATGGTTTTGATATTTAGATTATTCAGTTAGAACATTTTTCTTGGCGATGATGCCATAAATCCCATCCAAATCCTTGACCAATAAATCAATCTCTTTGGTTGATCCTTCAACCACCACTACGATAATAGCAGTGCAGTTTTCGATACAATGTTGTTGAACATTAATTCCCAAACGCGACATGACCAAATTACCACGATCAGTGAGAATTTTATTGACATCTGGCGCTTGAGCGTGTCGATCCTTGACCAAGATCGAGATTGTGGCCAGGTGTTTTTTGCTGTTACCTTTCATAATTTTCGCTTAAAGCTTGCTCAACAGTATTATAGCACATCATGTTTTTTTGTAGTATAATTCAAATATCTAGCTCAAAAACAAAATGCTGACCCAGAAAATTCTTCTCAAATACGAAAAGAAAAAAGAAAATCTATTGCCAGCGATAAAAGAGATCAATGAGGAAGCTGGTTTTGTTTCCGAAGAAGCAATTGGAAAAATTGCTCGCTATTTTGGTTTGGCTGAATCGGAAATTTTCAGCGCAGCTAGTTTCTATGATCACATCAATATCAAGAAGCCGGCTGAAGTTGTCATCAAGATCTGTGATGGAGCCAACTGCACAGTTAAAGGAGCAGAGGAAGTCCTTAGGCAAATCGAATTATTTTTCCATCAAAAAGCAGGCGATGATTTCAATCCTAAAGTGAAAATTCAACGGGAAAGTTGTCTGGGTCAGTGTCTGGTTGGGCCGGTGATGATTGTCAATGAAACTGTTTTCGAAAGAGTTTCTCCAGAAAAAGTGGATGATATTTTGAGAGGGTATATATAAATTCCTGCAATAAATTTATGTCTGAAAATGCCAAAATTTTAACTAAGCATTGGGACCAAATTAATCCCAATAGCATTGAAAGCTACCTCAAAAAAGGTGGCTATGAAGGTTTGCAAAAAGCTTTGCGCAAAGAGCCGGAAGATGTAGTGGGCGAAGTGAAAAAAGCCGGGCTGCAAGGCCGAGGAGGAGGTGGCTTTGCAGCAGGGGACAAATGGGAAATTACGGCCAAGATAAAATCAGATCCAAAATATTTCATTTGCAACTTGGATGAATCAGAGCCAGGGGCTTTCAAAGATCGAATGTTAGCTGAAAAAAATCCTCATCAGATCTTGGAAGGAATCATCATTGGATGTTATGCAATGGGAGCAAAAAAGGCCTACATCTATCTCAATGGAAACTTCAAAGTGGCTCAAGGGCTGTTGCAAAAAGCCATCGAAGATTGCTATGAGAGGAATTTTTTGGGCCAGAGCGTGATAGGCAGTGCTTTTGATCTTGATATGGAGCTATTCATGGGAGCCGGAGCCTATATCTGTGGTGAAGAATCGGCCTTGATCAACTCAATGGAAGGAAAAAGGGGCGAGCCTCGAAAACGACCTCCTTTTGTTTGTGATTGTGGTCTTTGGAACAAGCCAACAGTGGTGAATAACGCTGAAACGATCTCTAACGTTCCATGGATTTTAAAAAATGGAGCTAAAAAATATCAAGCACTGGGAATCAAAGAAGCACCAGGAACAAAGTTATTCTGTGTGGATGGAGCAGTGGCTCATCCAGGAATCTATGAAGCGCCCTTAGGGACATCAGTTCGAGAATTAATCTATGATCTGGCAGACGGAATCGCTCTTCGAAAAGAATTTTGGTTTGCTCAAGTGGGAGGCAGCGCTGGTCACATCGTCACCCAAGGATTATTGGACGAAACTCCAACCTATTCTAAGAATGCCAAGGTTCATTTGGGATCAGGAGCAGTTTTGGTTATTGATAAGAGTGTGGACCTAAAAAAATTAATGCTTAGCTGGATGAGATTCTTTCAACGAGAATCTTGCGGCAAGTGTGTTTCTTGCCGAGAAGGGACTTTTCGCTTGCTAACGATTTTAAAACGATTAGAAAAAGGAGATTTTTCAAAAAATGATAAAGAAGATATGGAAAAATTAATTTATACGCTAGACAAAACGACCTTCTGTTCTCTGGGGCAATTTTCGGTGGTTGGGATTAAAGATGTAATTAAATACAAATTAATCGATGAGTTCAAATAAACGACAGATCAAAATTGACGAAAAAATCTACGATTTTAAAGAAGGCGAAACAGTTTTGGATGTTTGCCGTCGTCACAAAATAAAAATTCCAACCCTTTGCTTTCATGAAGATCTCTTACCGGTGGAAGGGCTTTGTCGACTATGCCTAGTTAAGACAAGCAAAAACAAAAATCCAGTCACTTCTTGCCAAACGGAGGCAGAGCATCTGCTAGAAGTGACCACTCATGACAAAGAGATTGAGAAAGCTCGAAGAATAAATTTGGAATTGCTGTGGGCTGATCATGCCGGAAAATGTGCCCAGTGTCAGAGGAATGGAAATTGTGAATTGCAAGATCTGGCCAAAGAGTTTGAAGTTGACATTGATGATTTTGTTCCAGAGCTTGATAAATTTAAGAAAGAAGAACAACTTAAGGCGTTGAAGGAAAGTCTTAAAAATCGAGTGGTGGATGATGGCAATCCATCGATCCATCGGGACAATCAATATTGTGTTGAATGTCGACGCTGCATTAAAGCTTGTCGCGATATTCAAACGGTCAATGAATACGGCATGAACTATCGTTCGATTGAAACCAAAGTAAGCACTGCTTGCGAAGCTCCAATGGATTGCATTTTCTGTGGCCAATGTGCTAATTACTGTCCCACAGCAGCTATTGTGGAAAAAGATGAAACGGATAAATTGGTCAAAGCTTTAGGCGAAGAAAATAAAGTTAAAATATTTCAAACTGCTCCTTCGGTGCGATTTTCTTTGGGGGAGGAATTTGGCTTAGAACCAGGCGATTTTGTGGAAGGAAAAATTTACACTGCTTTGCGGGAAATAGGCGGAGATTATATTTTTGATACTTCTTTTGCGGCTGACATAACTATTATGGAAGAAGCGCATGAATTGTCTGAAAGACTGAAAAAATTTCTCTCAGGTAATAAGTCAATAAAGCTACCCATGTTTACTAGTTGTTGTCCTTCCTGGGTGCTTTATGTGGAAAAATATTGGCCGCAATATCGAGAACACCTTTCATCGGCCAAGTCACCCATGTCGATGGTCAGTCCGATGATCAAAACCTATTTTGCTCAAAAGAAAAAAATCAATCCAGAAAACATCACCAACATTGCACTGATGCCGTGCACTTCAAAGAAATATGAAGCGGCTAGAAAAGAACTTGGTCGAGATGGATATCAAGATACTGATCTGGTGATCACCACTCGTGAGTTTGCTCGCTTTCTCAAAAAAAGAAATATAGATCTAACCAAACTGAAAGAAGGCAAGCAAGACGAAGCGCTGGGTCTCTATTCTGGTGCGGGAGTGATCTTTGGTTCAACTGGTGGAGTGATGGAAGCAGCTTTGCGGACAGCCTATGAAGAATTGACCTGCGAGGAGTTGCCTAAGCCAGACTATAAAGGAGTGCGAGGCTTGAAAGGAATCAGAGAGGCAGAAGTGGTCATTCCTAAAGGCAAGTGCAATCTGAAGGAAATTAAGATCAAAGTGGCCGTGGCTCACGAAATCAGAAATGCTAAAATAATCTTAGAGCAATTGGCCAAGGGTGAATGTGATTATAGTTTTGTGGAAGTGATGGCTTGTCCGGGAGGCTGTCTGGGCGGAGGAGGTCAACCAATTCCAACAGATGCTAGGGTGCGAGAAAAGAGAATGAAAGCAATTTATTCTCGCGACAAAGACTTGCCCATTCGAAAATCTCACGAGAATCCGTCGATCAAGAAGCTCTACGAAGAGTTCTTGGGCAAACCCGGTGGAGAAAAGTCAGAGAAATATTTACATACTTCATATACAGATCGTACAGATCGATCAAAAAAATAAAAAAGGAGGTAGATCATGCATGTTCTTTGCGTATTTCCGGTTGAGTCGTCGAAAGAAAAACCTCGTTCAGTTCCTTTTATTGTTTATGACGGGTGCGGTGGGCAAAACTCTTTTTATGCTTACTTCAAGGGTTGGAAAGTGGACAGAGATTCTCTTCCTAATGGCGAAAAACTTCCGAGAGATTTAAACGAATTGGGAGCATATGAAAAATATCAAGAACTAATTAGGAAAGGGATAATCAAAGCTGTTGTTGTAATTATTCAGGATGTAGGAAAAGTTAAAATGGGAGGCATTTGGTATGAATCAAGACATGTAACAACGGGAGTAGCGAACATGAATCCTGAGAATGAAAGGATTTTTACTAGAGATGGAAGGTATTTTATTGCGGAGTCAGAAAATTCTGAAGAAAAGAGATTTTTAATAGTTATAGAAAGTGAGACACCAAGCGTTTTAACCAGGGAACCAGAGGCTGATCGCTAATTCAGGATCGGCCTTTTATGTTTTGAAATAGTAACTACCGACGTATGTACGGTAGTATATACTATAGTAAGTACTTTAGTAAGTACTATTTTTTCTGAAACAATTCTGAATGACGATGATTCATATTTCGACAAAAGTCGATTTTTTTGCTAAGATATAGGGGAAATTGGCAATAATGTCATCCCGGCCTACGAGCCGGGATCAAGTGGAAAACTGTCAAAATCTATTTTCGTGGTTAAGGTAAGGTGGCTTAATTATAAACTGGATCCCGGGTCAAGCCTGGGATGACAAACAACAGAAATGAGTAATAAGATCCTAGAAAAAGTCAAAAAACGAGCGGAAAAGCTTAGGAAAACAATTGATGACTATCGCTATCGCTATCATGTTTTGGATGATCCAAAAATAACAGATGAGTCTTATGATTCATTGATGGATGAATTGCGGCAGATGGAAAAGAAATATCCTGGGCTGAAAACGGCTGATTCTCCCACTCAGAGAATTGGCGGAAAACCGCTGGAAAAATTTGTAAAAATAAAACATCGAAAACGCCAATGGTCTTTGGATGATGCTTTTTCGTTTGAAGAGTTGGAAGATTGGGAAGAAAGAAACATGAAGATTTTAGAAAAAAGTAGTGAACGCAGATCTGCGTTCACTACAAAAAAGATGGAGTACGTGGTTGAGCTGAAAATTGATGGGCTAAAAATTATTTTGGAATATAAAAAAGGTCTTTTAAAGACAGCGGCAACCAGAGGAGATGGAAAAATTGGCGAGGATGTGACAGAAAATATCAAAACTATTCGCAGTGTTCCGCTCAAGCTGAATCAACTGCTAAATATAACAGTAGCTGGTGAGTGTTGGCTTTCAAATAGTGAGCTGAGAAGAATAAATAAAGACAGAAAAAGAGAAGGACTGCCTGAATTTGCCAATTCGCGCAACGCTGCAGCTGGTTCGATCCGCCAACTTGATCCAAAGATTGCTGCGTCGAGAAAACTAGACTCGTTTATTTATGATCTAGCTTGGGCGAAGGAGGAAGATGTGGTCACTCAACACGAAGAATTAAAATTTCTTGAGAAACTAGGCTTCAAAGTCAATCAACATTACAAGTTATGCAAGAATTTAAAAGAGGTTGACAAAGTATTTCAACAATGGGAAAACAAGCGTGACAAACAAGAGTATGGAATTGATGGGTTGGTGGTCAAGACAAACTCCAGAGAAATTCAAGATGCCCTGGGTCACACTGGAAAATCACCTCGCTATGCCATTGCCTATAAATTTCAACCGGAAAAAACCACTACAGTGGTGGAAGACATCAAAGTACAAGTGGGAAGAACAGGAGCACTGACTCCAGTGGCTGTGCTGAAACCGGTGCGGATTGCTGGCTCGACAGTTTCACGAGCTACTCTTCACAACGAAGACGAGATCAACAAGAAAAACATCAAAATTGGTGACACCGTGGTGCTTCACAAAGCCGGGGATGTCATTCCAGAAGTGGTGGAAGTGGTAAAAAAGATGCGCACGGGGAAAGAAAAAAAGTGGCGAATGCCGAAAACATGCCCGATTTGCGGAGGTAAAGTTAGGAAAGAGATGATTGCTTCGAGCAGACCCCCCCTTAATCCCCCCCTTACTAAGGGGGGGAGGGACGAGCATAGCGAGGCCAAGGGGGGGTTATCAGCAGCTCACTATTGCACTAACAAAAAATGCTTTGCCATTGAAAAAGAAAAAATCATTCACTTTGTTTCCAGAAAAGGGTTTGATATTGAGGGCTTAGGGCAAAAGATAGTTGAACAACTGATGAATGAGGGCTTGTTAACTTCAGTGGCAGATATCTTTGAACTGACTCAGGGAGATCTGAAGCCTTTGGAAAGATTTGCCGAAAAATCAGCCGATAATTTGGTGGAATCGATTGAACAAAGCAAAGAAATTGAGTTGAGCAAGTTTTTATTCTCTCTAGGTATTCGGCATGTTGGCGAGGAGAGCGGAATTTTATTGATAGATTCGATTTACGATTTACGATTTACGATTTACGAGATCAGAAGGCCCACAGACCTAATAAAAATTTTCAATAATCTAAACACCGAAGAACTTGAGAAGATAAACGGTGTCGGTCCGCAAATGGCACAGAGTATGATCGATTGGTTTGGCGATGAAAAGAACAGAAAAATCTTGAAGTGCTTGACAAGCCATGGAGTACACTTTAAAGCAGAGAAAAGACGAAAAAAAGTTAAATCTGCCTTGGCTGGCAAGATTTTTGTGCTCACCGGAGCACTCGAGGGTTTGACAAGAGACGAAGCAAAGGATTTAATAAGGAAAGTTGGCGCCAAGCCCTCATCTTCAGTCAGCATCAAGACTGACTATGTTGTGGCGGGGAAAGACCCAGGCAGCAAGGCAGACAAAGCGAAGAAACTGGGAGTGAAGATTCTGGAGGAGAAAGGGTTTTTAAGAATAGTAAAAAGTAAGCAGTAAACAGTAAAAAATAAAAAAGGAGGAAGTAGTTAGGGATTAACTGTCATCCTGAACTTCCTGCCTGCCGGTAGGCAGGGTTTCAGAACTTCTGAGATTCCGGATCCAGCCTACGCTACCTGCTCCGTTAAAACTACGAAGGCCAAGAAAGCTGCGGCGGGCAGGCAAGTCTAGAATGACACCATAGGAGTCTGTATATTTGTAATCAGCAAGGAATGACAAAGATTATATCAAAAAAAGATGTTGAGAAAGTGGCTGATTTGGCACGGATTGCCATCAATGCCAAAGAAAAAGAAAAAATCACTGGCAATCTGAATGATATTTTGGATTATTTTAAAGACCTGAGTGAAGCTCACGTGGGTGATTTTGAAAAATTAGATCACTATGAGTTCAAGGAAAATCAACTGCGAAAAGATAAAGTGAACCAAGCTAGCGATGAAGAAAAAGAAGCCATTCGTAGCCTTTTCCCTGATCGAAAAGAAAATCACTTGAGAGTGAAAGCAGTGCTAAACGGAAGCCATTAATATAATACGAATCTGCGAATAGATGCGAATGACGCTAATATGCGGATTATTTTAATTGTTAAATTGCTGAATTGTTGTATTGCTAAAAACTGCAAACTACAAACTAAAAACTAGAACATGATCAAAGAATTACACGAAAGATTAAAATTGAAACAGACCACGGCCGTTGAGTTGGCCAAGGAATATTTAAACATCATCAAAGAAAAAAATGATGTGCTCAATACATACTTGGGTGTCTATGAAGAAGAAGCGATCAAAGAGGCTGCCACAGTAGATGAGAAAATTCAAGCTGGGAAAAGAATTAACTACCTCGAAGGCATCCCGTGTGCACTGAAAGACAATATGTGCATGAGAGGAAGACGAACTAGCGCGGCTTCCAAGATGCTGGATAATTATGTGGCTCCTTACGATGCAACCGTAGTTCAAAAGCTCAAGAGAAAAGGAGTGGTTTTTTTAGGCAAAACTAACTTGGACGAATATGCTATGGGAGCTTCGACCGAGAACTCAGCTTTTGGAGAAACAAAAAATCCTTTTGACAAAACTCGAGTGGCTGGTGGTTCATCGGGTGGCAGTGTGGCTGCGGTGGCAGCAGATTTGGCTGCTTGGGCGCTGGGATCGGATACAGGTGGTTCAGTTCGACAACCGGCTGGTTTTTGTGGCATAGTCGGCCTTCGACCCACTTATGGCAGAGTGTCGCGCTATGGTCTGATTGCCATGGCTTCCAGCTATGATCAGATTGGACCCATTGCTAAATCGGTGGAAGATGTTGCCATGGTTTTTGATGCTATTCATGGCAAGGATTCGAAGGACAATACCACTGGAAGTCGAGAAAAAGAAAATTTCAACAGGAATCTTAAGCCTGAAATCAAAGGCAAAAAAATCGGAATTGTCGATGAATTTTTTGACAACGAAGGATTGGACAAGGACGTGCATGACAAAATCGAAGAACGAATTAAATGGGCTCAGGAAAATGGAGCAAAATTAGTGAAAGTTGAATTGCCTAATTTCAAATACTCCTTAGCGGTTTATTATTTGATGATCACTTCTGAAATTAGCTCCAATCTGGCCCGACTTGACGGCATGCGCTTTGGGTTCAATGAAGTGCTGCAAGGAAAAGGCAAGAGCAAAGACATCATCGATGTCTACAAATATTCTCGTCAGGAAGGTTTTGGGGATGAGCCCAAGCGCCGGATTGCTCTGGGGACCTATGCTTTGAGCGCCGGATATTATGACGCTTATTATAAAAAAGCTCAGCAGGTTCGTGAAGAAGTCAAAAAGGAATTGGCTGAAGCTTTCAAGAAAGTCGATGTAATAGTTTCTCCTACATCTCCCACTCCAGCTTTCAAGATTGGCGAAAAAGCTGACGATCCACTTCAAATGTATCTGGCAGATTATTATACCGTTTCTTCTCCGGCAGCTATGATTCCAGCCATTTCTATTCCAGCTGGCAAGGTCAGGCGGGACAGCAAAAATCTTCCAGTAGGACTTCAGCTGATGGGAAAATGGTGGGGAGAACAAGAATTGTTGAATATGGCAGCGGCGCTAGAGCTCAAGTAAAAAATTCAGACAGTCAAAGCTGGTTCTCATTTGTAATGAGAGCTGGTTTTTCTATCCTACTTTGCCCCGACGTTACGTCGGGGCTATGAAGGACAGGTAGAATAGTTTAGTCAGGTAGAACTTGCTCCTGAAGTTTAAACTCTTTATAATAAAAGAAAATTGAAAAATATGAGCAGACTTTCGCTTGGTCAACACGCAGAAAAAGTAGCCGCTAATTTTTTGTTGGCTCAGGGATATGAAGTTATTGATGCGCACTATTATAATCCATCGGGCTATCACGTGGGAGAGATAGATTTGGTGGCCAAAGAAAAAGACGACACGATTGTTTTTGTGGAAGTCAAAGCTCGCAAAGGAAAAAAAGACGAGGTGGTGCCAGAAGAGAATATTACTCCAGATAAAATTGTGAAACTTACCAAAATTGCTCAGAAATATTTACAAGAAAATAATCTATTAGAAAGCAATTGGAGAATTGACGCAGTCTCGATAATTTTTGATTTTGACACTAGGAAAATGGATGTTAGACAAATTAAGAATATCAGATTATAAAATCTGGCGACTCAAATATACGAGTGTATAATACGAAAGGTATAATACTAATCTGCGAATGACATGCGAATGACGCGAATATGCGAATGGATGTTGGATAAAAGATTCGCATATTTGTAAATTAGCATAAATTCACATCATTAGTATTACAATAGTGTCAATTTGTAAACTAGGGTTGCTGGATTCTGCTCATCGCTTGCAAAAAGTCTTTAAAGCCGTTAGGATAAACTACTAAACGTTACTGACTCTAAGCTAATTTAAGATAAAAATGAACACCAAGAATTCACTCGAAGCTCTGTTTGGTTCCAAAGAGCGTTGGAGGATAATCAAAATGTTCTTGCTCAACGAAGACGCCTTTTTTTCAATGAGTGATATTGCCAAACGGACAAAAATTAAGACAGTCAGAAGCAAGGGCTTGATTAGTCAGTTGACTAATGCGAAATTTATCTCAGAACGAAAGAGAAAAGGCAAGAAATTTTTTACGGTGAATAAAAGATTCCCTTTTTTCTATGAGCTTAAAAGATTAGTAGTCAAATCAAATGTCCATCCTCAATGCGAGAGTCTCAACCGAATTAAGAAATTGGGTAATGTAAAATTAGCCGTGGTGACTGGAGTTTTCATCAACGAACCGAAGACGAGAACTGACCTCTTGGTTGTGGGCGACACAATTTCCAAAGCCAAAATGAAACATCTGCTCGAAGATTTGGAAGCGGAAATGGGAAGAGAAGTGGACTATTCTTTGATGGATTTGACGGAGTTCAAATATCGAGCCAACATGTTTGATAAATTCATCATGGAAATCATGGAATCTCCTCATGAAATCGTGGTCAATAAAATTCCCAGTGATATCTATCAACTCAAAAGAGGGAAGAAAGGAAAATAAAACGAAGCAATAATTTAATGAAAATTTTTTTGGGCAACTTTTTTGTGACACTTCGCTTTATTTTTTGGCAAGACAAATTGTCAGTTTTTTTTGTCTATGGCAGTTTACTGTTGATCTTGATTAGCTGGGGCTTGCTTTGGTGGCTTTCAATATCAGGCCAAACGATCTATGTTCTGCACTACAACGCTTTCATGGGGATCGACTATTTCATCAATCTTGACGCAGGAGATCGCATTATCGAGCTTTTTATTGCTCCCATGGTGGGAATCATCATTTGGTTGATTAATTTAATAATTGCTGGTATCCTATATTTTCAATCAGGAGAAGTCGAAAAAACAGAGAAAAGAAAACGATTAGCGGTGAAAAACAAGGGAGCTGATTTTTTGGGAGCCAGGTTAATACAAGGGAGTATTTTAGTAGCGCAAACAGCTGTTCTGGTTTACTCAATTGCAATTTTATTTGCTAACAGATTCTGAACAGATGAAAGGGGACGCTTCAAAATATAAAACTAATTGGGCCTATCCTGATCCGAAGGTGAAGAAAGAAAAGAGTCCAGAAGAATGGAAGTGGCAACGGGCCTTTGAAATTTTGCCAGGTTTTTTGACCTGGTTTACTTTGATTGGAATGTTTTTATTCTCTTGGTGGTTTCCAGTTTTGACGGCAATCTTTATTATTCTTTTTGACATCTATTGGATCTATCGAACTTTCTATATTGCCAGCTATTCAATTATGGGCTATCGAAAACTTGCTCGTTGGAAAAAAATTGATTGGAGATATCGTTTGATGAAAATATATGAAGGAGACTCCTTGCTGAAGGAATTAAAAGAAGACATAAAAGAAATTGAGAACGAAGTTAAAAACAGAAATATTAGTCGCAAACTAAAAAAGCAACTAAAACAGAGACTGCTAGAACGAAGGAATTTTCTCAAGCGGGCCAAGGAAGATCTCAAAAATAGGGATAAATTTCTTGATTGGAATGAAGTTTATCATATAATTCTTCTTCCCACAGCTATTGAAGACGCTGAAATTATTGAACCAGCAATAGAAAAGATTTATCGATCCAACTATCGAAAAGATCGAATCATTATTCTGCTAGCCATGGAAGAAAGAGAGTCGAAAGAGGATCGCGACAAAAAAGAAAAGATTTTACGGGATAAATATGAGGGAAAATTTTTTGATTTTGTGACAACCGTGCACAAAGTTGAGAGTCATGAAATGAAATGCAAAGCCGCTAATGCCACTTACGCGGCTAAGGAAATGAAAAAATATTTGGAAGGAAAAAATATTCCTCTGGAGAATGTAATGCTCTCAAACTTTGATTGTGACACTCAAGCTCATCCGCAATATCTGGCAGCGCTAACCTATGCTTTCGTGACTGAACCAAAAAGATTGCAGCATGCCTATCAACCGCTTCCCATGTATCACAATACAATTTGGGACACAATTGCTCCAGTGCGAGTAACGGTGACTGGTTCGAGCTTTTGGCATATGGTGGAATCAATGCGGCCAGATCATATGGTGACCTTTTCTTCACACAGTGAGCCCTTCAAAACCATTGTCGATGTTGATTATTGGCCAGTCAATGCCATTTCAGAAGATTCAATGATTTTTTGGAAAGCCTTTAACTATTATGATGGTGACTATGAAGTGAAGCCGATCTATCTTCCGGTTTCACTAGATGCGGTGTTGGGAAACACCTATTGGCATACGGTGAAGAACCAATATTTTCAGAAACGAAGGTGGGCCTATGGAATCGAAAACCTGCCACTATTGATAAGAGCCTTTCGAAAAAATAGAAGGATTCCATTATGGACTAAAATACGCCATTCTCTCATCATGCTTGAAGGTCATCACAGTTGGGCAACGGCTCCATTCATTCTAGCCTTGCTCGGTTGGTTGCCACTTATTTTGGGGGGAGAGCGTTTCAATGAGCTGACGCTAGCTCATAATTTACCTTACATCACTCGATCACTGATGACTTTTGCTATGATTGGTCTTGTCGTTTCAATGTTTTTAGGATTTCTAATGATCCCTCCAAAACCCAAAAAATATTCTCGTAAAAAGTATGTTTCATTTTTTTTTCAGTGGTTTCTGGCTCCGTTTATTGCTCCTTTTTTGGGAGCGTCACCAGCCGTTGATTCTCAAACTCGCCTGATGATTGGAAAATATTTTGGTGAATTTTGGGTAACGGAAAAAGTTCGCAAAAAATAGGGATTAATTTCGAAACAAAAAAGCATGAATTGGCTATCTTACTTTTTTTTAGCCTTTATCCTCAGCCTCGCAATCAATGGAGTCTTGATTTATTTTTTTAGAAAAAGAAAAAAAACTAAGCTAGCTCGCTTGGGAGGAATTGGCATCATTACCACTTTTTTGATCTCAACTCTGGCAAATTCGGAATTACAAATGACGTTACAACTGCAAGGACTCATCATTGGGTCGATTCTCATTTTGGTCTTTGGTCTTTGGGATGATTTTCGAAGTTTTTCTTGGAAACCTCAGTTAGTCTTTCAACTACTACTCGTACTCATTCTAATAATTTCTGGTTTTAGTGTTTTCTATATCACTGGACTGGGAGGAGAAATGATCAGGACAGACCTGGGACTCTTTGAAGTTGCTGGAAAATCTTTTTCTTTTTTAAGTATTTTCCTGATTGCTCTTTGGGTGGTTGCTATTATAAATGCGGTGGGTTGGTCTGACGGAGTGGATGGATTGGCGGGTGGCATTGCATTATTGGGAGGAGCGGCCTTGTTTTTGATCAGTCTCAAACCAGAAGTCAATCAACCGGCTGTGGCCATCTTAAGCATAATTTTTCTTGGAGCAGTGCTAGGATTTTGGCTTTTTAATTTACCCTTTGCCAAAATTCACGCTGGCACCAGTGGCAGTTATTTTATTGGATTTTTCCTGGCAGCCATGGCGATCATTGCGGGGACAAAGATCGCTACAGCTATGATTGTTCTGGCCATTCCTTTAGTAGATTTTATTTGGGTGATTGTAGAAAGAAAAAAAGTAGGGTGGCCGATCACGAAAAAAGACAAAAGACACCTCCACTACAAGTTGCGACGCTTGGGGTGGAATGATGGTGTGATTGTGATGAGCTACATGGTTTTTATCTTTTTGATGCTGCTATTTTCTTGGGCGTTGCAAGAAAGAGGTTTGAGGATCGGACTGCTCGGTTTGGAAATAGCCCTGGTGATAACTTCTTTGTATTATGTGAGCAAAAGAGATAAACTGCTAAAGAGAAATTTTTCAAAATGAATCTTAGAGTAAAAGACAAAATATTTCTCGGTATTGCTGCTGTTGGTTTGCTGCTATTAGTGGTGACCAAGCTTTTGCCGAGCAAGCAAAACGACAGCGAAGTCGAAACTGCTTTGCTGAGAGTTGGCAATACCAGTGTCACCGTGGTCGTTGCTGACAGTGATGAACGCCGTTACCGTGGACTGAGCAATGTAGAACAAATGGAAGAAAACAAAGGGATGCTTTTTGTCTATGATGAAGCTGTCCGACATCCTTTCGTGATGAGAGACATGAAGTTTGATTTGGATTTTGTTTTTATTCGCGATGGCAAGGTGGTAGATATGGCTAAGAATGTTGCCCGGGAATATAAAGGGGAGGTCAGAGGAGCTACTGAATATGACACGATTTTAGAAGTGAATACTGGCTGGATTCAACAGCACGAAGTTGAAATTGGAGACGGAGTGGAGTTGAAAGATTGATCGATATGTCTGATTTGAATTAGATTAAGTCAATGGTAATGAATTACAAACTACCCAAAAATGATCGCAACTATCTTTGGACAGTGCACTCTAAGCAAAAACTCGTTCAATATGGCATTGGTCCCAGTGTGGTGAAGCGTGCTATTCGTTATCCTGATCGAAAAGAAGAGGGAATTGCAGAAAAAACTATCGCAGTGATGAAGGACAAAAGTACAAAAAAAACAGACCGGGAGGTCTGGGTAATGTATCAAAATGTCGGATCGAAAAAAAGAATCATCTCCACCTGGATCTATCCGGCTAAAAGTCCCAAGGGCAAAGAAATTTTCGTGCCGGATGATGTTTGGGAAGAGTTGAGCAAAAGCAACGAACAAGCGTTAAAAAAATAAAGTTTCCCCCTTTAGTAAAGGGGGTGCTCCGGTAAACCGGAACGGGGGATTTGAAACTGGGTTCACGATTTTTTAAATATTAATTTCGATCAATAAAGTTCTTAACTATTTTTTTTATCTTCCCATAGTCATTTTCCCAAATAATTTTCCTGTCCCTTTTGAACCAAGTTCGCTGGCGCTTAGCATAGCCCCGTTCAGCGATAAAAACTTTTTCTTTCAATTCTTCAAGAGACAACTTTTCTTGAATATACAGAGGAATCCAATGATAGGCCAGACCGAATGATTGAATCTTTTTCCAACTAAAACCATATTTTTTCTTCAAGTTTTTCACTTCCTTAATCATTCCATCAGTCCAACGACTTTCCAATCGCTTTTTTATTTTTTGGTCCAGTTTTTCTTGCGGCCAGTCGATGCCGATTAGTAAGAATTTCGAATTTTGAATTTCGAATTTCGAATGATTCGTCCTAGGAACCCTTCCAAGTGCTTGGCATATTTCTATAGCCCTGATAAGTCTGATTTTATTGTTTTTATCTATACTTTTAGCGCGAATAGGATCTAATTTTTTCAATTGGAAGTAAAGTTGATCAGTTGTTTTTTTATCTAATTTGGCTCGCAGCTTTTTGTCAGGTTTCACTTGAGGTAAAACGATTCCATTAACTACTGCTGAGATCCAAAAACCAGTTCCACCGCACATGATGGGCAACTTTCCACGCAAGCTAATTTCCTGGATTTTTTTTACGCAATCTTTTTGAAAATGAGAAACGTTATATTCTCCTCGAGGAGAACGGAAGTCGATGATGTGATGAGGAACACCCTCAGAGATAAAGATTTTTCTATTCAAATCCCCCGTCTTGCTTCGCAAGACACCCCCTTTGCTAAAGGGGGAATTTTTATTTCCCCTCCTGCCTGAGGAGGGGTGTTTCGATGAAATCGAAACGGGGTGGTGGGAGATCCATCTCCCTTCGACTTTCCCCGTTCCCAAATTCATATCCCGATAGACCTGTCGAGAATCAGCAGAAATCACTTCACCGTCGAATTCTTTAGCCAACTTGATTGCCACATCAGACTTACCCGATGAAGTCGGACCTAAGATCACCACAACTTTTATCTGTTTATCATTCATATTTTTTTCTGTCATTCCCGCGAAGCTTGCCTGCCGGTAGGCAGGGCGGGAATCTATTCATTAGTATATCATATTATCACACTGGATCCCGGGTCAAGCCCGGAATGACCTATCGATCAAATTTACAAATGTGACCCAATTTGATAGCTCGTTCCATTCGCACCAAATGGGTTCACAACCCGTTAGGTAGAGCTTGCAGCTCTTACCTAACTGGGTTGTGGATAACTCTTGTCAGAAGGTGTTGACAAAATTTTTAGGCTCTGTATAATGCACTTATTGTAAGTTTATTTCCCATGAATAAGGTTCTGACAGACAATCTATGGTATGCCAAGACTCGATTGATTATTCGAGTGTTTGGAGCATAGATTACAAGTCGGGATCATATCTTAGAAAACATAAGCGTAGGAGAGAAGATAGAACCCCGGCTCAAACCGGTTTTTTTGATGAAAAAGTACTTTACAATTGCTATTTATATTCAGCAGACTGCTCGGATGTTCCATATGAGTAGTCTGCTGGATAAGTTAATATTCCATTATACCTAACCTAAATAGACTTAGAAAGGAAAAAGCGAAATGACTGTTTCAAAAACCAGTGGTAAATTTGGATTCGTGACAAAGAATGGTATTCCCGTATTGCATGATGGCCCTATAATGATTAAAAACGGAAGGGTCAGAATACCGAAGATTTTAAAGGGAGCAAAATATAAAGGTCCAGCGAGCGAAAAAGTGATCACTTTGTTTACGCTGTTCGCTCATCAAGTAGGAGGTGCGAAAATTTAGGAAAGATATAATACAACACCATTTTATTCTTTCCGAAGATGTTCTTTCTAAAAACCAAAAGATGACCAAAATTTCCCCATTTTTTATGGAGTAGCCCTTCATGAAAAAAGAGCTCTTAAAACCCATGAGAACTCATAAAATAGGGGGGATTTCGGAGGAGAGCAGATAGGCGAAACCCGTCATCTGCTTCTCCTCCCATAAAATTATTGGCAAGGGAAAATTTCTTTCCATTTTTTGTTCAAGGAGGATCTTATGGTATGTGATTACGGAGCACCATGGAAGCCAGAGGATTTTGAGAAGATTCAGAAAGGGAACACTACCGAAGAAAAAACTGGTGAAACAACCAATGATGCGTCCTCCCAGAAGCCTCCATTCGATGATTCAGGAGGAAAAGGGAATATCCAGTACTGAAATTTCCAGGCCAATTTTAGGGAGGTGGCGAAGATAAACAATCTATATTCTCTACCTCCCGTCCCAATTTTATTAAAAAACTATTTTCCTATATCAATTAACTATTAATCAGTGAACCAAAACAGAAACAGTCTAATTATTAATATTATTATCCGACAAGCGTCGAGTTAATTTTGGTTTTTAAATGAAACTCAAATTGGCTCGGCAATCTTGCCGGGTTTTTTTATTTAAAAAGTTCTTTTGAGATTTTCTATCAACCATAGAAGCTAGGAGGAAAAGCCATGCAATCTTTTGAAAATACTACGGAAGTGATAGCAAGCTTGAGCGAAAGTGAACGAGTGCTCGTTGTCATTCATGGGAAAGTTCTCCTGTACATGAAACTCAAAAGTGTCGAAGGAGTAAATCTACAAGCACATTATGATGAGTGTGCAATAATCGGAGCAAGAAGGCTGTATGGTAGCCACGTTAAATTTAAAATTTTAAGTAGCTGATGGAGGTCCGCGATGGAAAAAGGCAGGATGAAGCTAGGAAAATTAAGGGCTGGAGACTGTTTTACATTGATGACGAATGGTTTCGATGGCCAGTTCCACCCTTCATGGCGGAGAGTTTTTATTCCCGAAGGAAAACAGCGAGTAAAAGTTGTGTCTGGAAAACAAGTGGGATTAAATGGAACCTTGCTGCTCAAATTCAATGCCTGGCCCAAAATCTTATTACCTCCTAAGTGGGTAGAAGCGAATCTTCTTGCTTAGGAAGCAAACAAAGTTCTCTAATCCATGGGAATTGAGAGCGTCTGTTCGGTTAACCTAACCGAAAGGCGCTCTTCTTTTTTGAAGAATGCGACTTATTGATCTCTAGACACCTTGAAACAACAATCCAACATTCTTGAGAATGTTGGATTGTTGTTGTGGAGCTTGGGGATAAAAAATAGTATGTACTATAGAGTACTCCATAGAGTCATCTATCAACTATTGACACGAATTTCCGTTTTGTTAAAATGTATCTATCATGAATCAAATAACAACCAGAAACCTATTGCTGCTACTTCTATTGAGCTCCCCAACGGGTGGTTGTTTTGATTTATGCAAAAAGTTCTAGCGAGAATTTGGCAGGAAGCGAAAACAACTCACCCGGTAGGGTGTTTTTTTGTTGCTCTCTACGAATTACTAATTAATTACTGATATACGAATAATCTTCTGGAGAATATTCCTTATTTTAAACCCTAAAGACTCTGCAAAAAGCAGAAGAGGAGGATGCAATGAACTTATGGGATGCAATGGCAAAAGCTCTCGAAGAAGAAGGTAGAGAAAGCTACGAATTACCAAGCTCGAGGGTGGAAGAAGAAGTGACAACTGTTAATGAATCCATTACAGAGGAGGACTCGCAATAAGTATTGAAGGAGAGTTCTTAATAGGAAGAAAGGAAATAATAAAATGGGGAGATTAGCGGAAAGCGCTAATCTCCCCGTCAATTTTTCTTGACAGAAAAAGTGGATTTGTTAAAATCTTTAACATACATCAATCAAATGAATTTCAATTCAAACCAAAACTTTTATTTTTTCTTTTTTAACTGGTATCCCAGATCGGTTTTGGTTTGTTGAGAATTTCAAATAAACAAATTTTCGCCAATCCAAAACCGGTCGGACCCGGTTTTTTGTTTTTTAAAACCATTGTCTCGTCTAAAAACTTAAATTTTTATTTTACAGGAGGTGGCAAATGAAACAGACTGAACTAGATATTCCTCTGGGAAATTCTCAGAAGCTAATTGGTCAGGTGTTAAGCGCCTTGAAAAAGGACAAGGTCAATCTAAAAGGACTCAGCTTGTCTGGGCAGGAAAACTCTCACGGCGTTTTGAGAATAGTTGTCTCTGATGTCAAAAAAGCAAAAAATATCCTTATGGAACGGAGAATATCTGCAGTTACCGGCGAAGTTCTTGTTGTTGAATTGGATGACATCCCGGGTGCTTTTTGCAGTCTGGTTGCAAAGGTTCAAGCTGAGGCGATTTCGTTAAAATACGCTTATGCTTGTTCCGAAGCTTATGCCGGAAAGGCAATCATGGTCTGTCGATTCAGTGACAATGACGAGGCAATTAAGATTATTAGAGCGAATGGTTACCGGCTGGTTAATTTCGAAGAATCTAGAAAATTAGAAGTTGTTGATCTAAAAGAAGCGATTTAGATGACAACTTGGGATATGTGACTCAGCAACGCTGAACACATATCCCTGAATTAAAACCTATGACTTTCGATATAAATAAGTTCAGAATGAAGACGTTAAATTCAATAAAGTATTATTTCTATTTTTGGAACTGGTTTTATCCAGTCGGTTTTAGTTTGCAGGGAAGATGAAGTAATATTTTAAATTTTTTCCAAACTAAAGCCGATCGGATAGATCGGTTTTTGTTTTTAAGAACTTAATAATGCAATCAAAAGGAGGTCGACATGGACATCAATTGTAATGGAGGAACTAGGACAATACCAGTAACAACAGAAATTATCATGGCACATCTAGCTGGGTGTAACATCGAAGGTTTTTGTAGGGCATTATATCGCTTTATTGATGAAGCCCAGAATGAAATTACTCAGGGCGAAAATGGACGGGAGAGACTTAATTTCGGAGAAATGAAAAAAGACATAGATGGGCTGCCAACTACAATCAAGGATTGCATTATGAAAAACGTGGGATGGATGTTTCCACAGAATGTAAACTAAACGGGAATCGGCCAACGCGCCGATTCCCACACCTCTCTTTTTGCTCATTTCGTTTTACAATTCTCAAAAACAATTTATAGTTTATATATACACCTTGAATTACGAGATATCTATTTTCTCCCCTTAGTGTAAGGGGAGACTAGGAGGGGTTAGCTCAAATGGCAATAGAGACCAGCCAATTCACTTAACTCCCCTGGATTCAAAAATATACTTTAACTTTTACAAAAAATGAAAATTGGAATTTGTGGTAGCAAGGGAAGCTTCTCCGAAGAAGCTGCCAAACACTATTGTGAAAAGAACAGTGTTAAAGATTTTGAGCTTGATTATTTAATCGTGGCCGAGAGAGTTTTGAGCAAGCTTGAAGAAGGCAAAATTGATCTGGGAATCTTTCCACTGGAAAACTCTAACGGCGGGGTAGTGCTTGAAGCAGTACATGCTATGGCTGGCCATGTATTTGAAATAGAAAAGCTTTTTGAAATTGACATCAAGCATTTTCTGCTGGTTAAACAGGGAGTGAAAACCAGCGACGTTAAAACAATTACTTCTCATCCTCAAGCCCTCAAGCAATGTCGAATGTATTTGAAAAGAAATTGGCCAGACGTTGAGTTAGAAGAATATGAAGACACAGCTCAAGCGGCCAAGGATTTGAGTGAAGGAAAGTTAGATGAAAATGTGGCTGTCATTGCACCGGAGATTTGTTCCAAACTATACAAACTAGATATTCTGGAAGGAAGTATTCAGGATTTGAAGTTTAATTACACAACATTCGTGGTGGCGAAAAAGAACTAAGTAGTACTTGAAATAAAAACCCCCTTAATCCCCCTTTAGGAAAGGGGGAGAATAATAAAAAGCCATGGAAAAAAGAAATATTTGCATCATCGGCTACGGCCGATTTGGGAAATTGCTGACTGAGATCTTGTCTCCCTATGGGAGGATTTTTGTTATCAGCAGGAGCAAGGTCAGAAAGAAGGGAATGAAACAAATTGATTACAAGAATCTAAATGAGATGGACTGGGTGATTCCAGCCGTGCCAATTTCAAAATTAGAGGAAGTACTTCCGAAAATAAATCCACATCTCAAAAAGGGCAGTGTGGTGATGGATGTTTGTAGTGTCAAGACACTTCCTTGTCAATGGCTGAAAAAACATGTCAGAAAAGACGTACAAATTTTGGGAACTCATCCAATGTTCGGACCTGACAGCGCCCTGAACCATACGGTTCAGGGCAGCGCTAGAAAAAAGATGCATGACAATGATTATAAGAAAAAAGAGGCGCAAGTAGTATTTGAAAACAAATGGGACCTCAAAGGATTGCAAGTGGTGATTTGTCCTTTGCGAATCTCCAGTGCTAACTTGAGAGAAATTGAAAAGGTCTTCAGATCGTTGGAGCTAAAAGTTATTAAAAAAACTCCCAGAGAGCATGACAAACAAGCAGCTAGAAGTCTTTCGTTGGTTTATTTCTTAGGAAGGGCTCTAGGAAAAATGGGGATCGGCAAGCAAGAAATTAGTACGTTGGGATATAAGAGACTATTGAGTATCAATGAAACAGTGGGGAATGATACTTGGCAATTGTTTTGGGATATGCAAAAATACAATTCGTATGCAGGAAAAGAAAGAAGAAAATTAATAAAATCCCTTCAGGAAGTTAATAATGAAATAAAAAACGGGCTGTAGTCCTGCAGAGCGGGGTAAATATAGTGGTAGTACCCGCCCGCCTGGCTTGCCGGGATGTAGTATAATGATAGTGCCCTGAAAACTACACTCGCTTCGCTCGTGAGTTCGAGGCAAGCGCAAGGCACTTAATATCGGAGTATAGTATAACGGTAGCCCCAAAGTAGAATACTTCGTATTCACTACGGAGTAAATACGCCTAAGAATAATAGCGGGCTGTAGTATAGTGGTAGTACGCACGCATGGGGTGCGTGTAGTCGCGGTTCAATTCCGCGCAGCCCGACAGGAAGACAATCTGGTTTCTGAAAAGAAACTTAGTTTCCAAGGAAACTAAGTTTCATCAAGTTTCGAGAGAATGAAAAAAATCTCACACAGAAGGTGTATAAAGGAATAGTAAAAAATAAGAGAAAAATATGTCAGTCAAAAAATATTTCACTACTGATCAAGCCAGAGAAATTGGCGAGCAGTTGGGTCTAGATTGGAACCAATTCGATGTGGAGCAATTTCGTCATGGCATGGACGTGGAACTGGAACATGGAACAGAAGATTCCAACACCAACGTTTCTGATGATGATCCACTGGTTACCGGCAAGATTGCTCTGGCCCATCTGAATGAATTCCCAGATTATTATCACAGGTTAGATAAGATGGAGGAGGAGGCCGAGGAGTATTGGGAGAAAAAATAGTATTCTGGTTGAATAATCTAATCTTACTGAGATTGGGGCCCGGTTATTCGACCGGGTTTCTTATTTTTTGCCAAATCGAAGATTTGGAAAAACAAGAAAAAGAAGCTGAGAAGTACTGGGAAGAAAATCCCAATTGAATAGCTCAGCTTCGCTGGGATTCAATGGGGTAAAAATACAAGAGAAATAGAAAAAAGTGTCGTAGACAAAAATAACAATGCTTTTTTCTTTACAAGAAATCTTTTTTTGTTTACGATGAGAGCAGTAGGAAATAATTCTTAATATATTCAAATGGGATTTTTTGACTTTTTGAAGAAAAAAGATGATGAAGCGGAAGAGCCAGCGGCAGATCCAGCTCAGGACGCACCAGCAGTAGACCCAGCACAGGATGATCAAGGGCCAGCCCAGGACGATCAAGCTCCAGCGGCACCCGCACCAGAGGAAGAAAATCAGCCGCCAGCGGTAGACATGGACTAAGCTCGTTTTATACTTCTCCCCCTTCGAAAGGAGGGGGTTTTGTTTTGTGGTGATTATCTGTTAGAATAGTTTCAGCGATAAAACAAAAACTAAACTCTCGAAAGGAGGTGTGAAAATGGAAACACAATTTGAAGCCTCATATGATCTCGGTTCAGCACAAATGGCCGATTCAGCAGCAGCAGGTGCAATAGCAGCATTTTCTGGTGTGGCATTTATTTTTGCTATTGCCATCTATGTCTACATGGCTATTTGTCTGATGAAGATTGCCAAAAAAACTGGCGCGGCCAATGCCTGGTTTGCTTGGGTTCCAATTCTAAATTTGGTCTTGATGATTAAAATTGCTGGCAAGCCAATGTGGTGGCTAGCTCTTTTTCTTTTGATGTTTATTCCGTTTGTTGGTCCCGTCATTGGATTGATAATCGCCGTTCTGCTTTGGATGGAGATTGCCGCTGCCGTGGGCAAAGAAAAGTGGTTAGGAATTTTGATGATTGTTCCGCTTGTCAACTTAGTCATCCCGGGATATCTTGCTTTTGCAAAAAACGGATCGGGGGCAGCTCCTAGCAAATCTCAGGAGCCAAAAAAACCAGAAAAGAAAGAATCCGTAGATCTTTCCGACACTAGCGGAGGGAGTGATATTGATATGGATTAAGTTTTTCTGAAAAGCATCAGAAAAAGTGCTCTGCAAGAGCAACCGTTTTTGGTGCTCATTAGGACAGTTTAAGCAGATCTAAGCATGAATGCCTTTTGGTTTATTTTCACTTATATTCTTGTTGTTATAGCGCCAATCATTTTTTGGCTGCTTTTGTTTCGTAAATTGGATCGGAATGAACCGGAACCCAAGAAGTTGCTATTCAAGATATTTATTCTTGGTTTCATCGCCGTGGTGGTTGCGCTGATTCTCGAAACGATTTTTGACAGTCTCTTGCTTCCAGAAAATGTTCAACAAATCTATCTTGAATCAGGAGACATTGCTCAGAGTGCATTTCTCTTGCTGTTAGTATCTTTTTTTCTGGCTGGACCAATTGAAGAGCTAGTCAAGTATCTGTTCCTGAAAGGAGCAGTCTACAAAAGCCCCTATTTCAATCAAATTGCTGACGGAATCATCTATGGAGTGACTTTGGCTTTGGGTTTTGCTTTCGTTGAGAACACAGGCTATTTCTTTGATGTCTATTTCAATTTATCAACAACTGAATTTATTTTTATAGTAGCTTTTCGCGGCATTGTGACCACCTTGCTTCACATTTCAACCGCTGGGATCCTTGGGCTCTATTTGGGCCGGGCAAAATTTCAAACTGGACGAGTTGGCACGGCGCTAAAAGGTCTCTTGATTGCTTCACTGATTCACGGACTCTTCAATGTTTTCATTTTTTCCCCTTATGGTGTGCTGATAAATTTCTTTATGGTAGCTCTAGTTATGGTTTATTTAATTTATCAAATTAAAACCAAAGAGACTCAAGCTATTTGGGATACAAGAATAATAAAAAAGAAATTAAAGGGATGAAAAAAATTATTTTTATTTCAATAGGATTACTAATAATAGCAGGCTTGATATACCTGTTTTCTTTTTATCAAAAAGACAGTGACAAAAAATATCCAACCGGTGGAACCAACATCATTGCTTTCGGAGACAGTTTGGTTAGCGGTTATGGAGTAGAAGAGGAAGAAAATTTTGTTTCACTTCTTTCGGAAAGACTCAAAGTTCCCATAATCAATCAAGGAGTGGACGGCAATACAACAGAGGATGGCTTGACTAGAGTGGGAAGAGACGTTCTAGCTCAAGATCCAAAAATTGTAATTGTTCTTCTGGGAGGCAATGACACTCTTGGGAGAATGTCAATGGAGGATACTTTTTCTAATCTCAAGACAATCATTGAAGCTATTCATAAAGAAGGAGCAGCAGTGATTCTGGTGGGAGTGAGGGGTGGCTTATTGCAAGATCACTTCAGTAAAAAATTCAGAGAGCTGGCTGAAGAGCAAGACGCTTTTTTTGTTCCCAATATCTTAGATGATATTTTGGGAAATCGAAATTTGATGTATGATACAATTCACCCTAATGGGAAGGGGCACGTGATTATGGCGGATCGGATTGAGCCGGTGCTTAGAAGAGTATTAGATGGAAGCGAATAGAAAATGCTAGCAAAATTGCAATTATTTGTCGCGGGAATGACATTTATTTTTTACGCATAAGTTCGCTCTGGATAGAATTTTAATGGTGCGAGCTTGGACGAAAAAATAAATATCATTCCCGTGCTAATTATTTGAAAGTTATGCAAGGAATTTATCCGATCAACAAATCAAAAGGACCAACCTCGAACGACATTGTACGAACAGTTAAGAAAATCACCAATGAAAAAAAGGTTGGTCATGCCGGAACCTTGGACCCGCTAGCTGAGGGTGTTTTGGTTGTGGCAGTTGGAAGAGAAGCGACCAGAAAATTACGTAATATTTTGCAAGAGGAAAAGGAATATGTTGCTAAAATAAAACTAGGTGAAACAAGCACGACTGATGACGAGGAAGGAGGAAAGAAAAAAGCAGTAGTTGAAAAAGAACCGAGCCAGAAAGAGATAGATAAGGCAACAAAAAAATTTATTGGAAATATTTGGCAAATGCCACCGGTCTATAGCGCGGTGAAAGTTTCAGGAGAAGAAGCCTACAAAAAAGTGCGGCGAGGAGAAGAGGTGAAATTGGGAGCCCGACAAATTGAGATTAAAGAAATAGAAATCTTGAAATATGACTATCCCGAACTTGAGTTGAAAGTTATCACTGGTTCCGGAGCCTATATCCGATCGCTAGCACGGGACATCGGCGAAGAATTGAAAACTGGTGGCTACATCAAGTCGCTCAAAAGAACCAGAGTGGGGGATTATAATTTAAAAGATGCATTACCACTGGAACAATTCGAGAGGGAATATCAAGATTACTCTAAACATATTCTAGAAGCAAAAAGTGCATAGTTTAGGCAAAAAAGAAGGTTAAATATTGACATCTGATTTTTTTAGTGATATAATTGGGCTTTAAACTATAATCAAGTACAGTTGACTTACAAATCGGAAAGGAGATTTAAAAGATGGAACTAGTGCAGAGTCTGAATAGTATAGTTTATTTAAAACAGCACTGGTATTATTTGATTGCTGTTTTATTGGGAATTGTAGTTCTTTCTTGGGGAGCGATAGCTTTATATCAAAAAAGAACTACCAAACGAAATTCTAAAATCAGCCATGGCATTTCTGGCTGGGGGAGGTAGAGCTTATGAAAAATCAAAAAAGGGCCACCTCAACGCGAGGGGCCTCTTTTTATTTCTTATTTGAAAAAGAATTATATGATTCAGTCTAAGGCGGGTAGAAAACACCCATTAAAATAGGTATTTTAATACCTATTTCACTTTATTCATCGTTTTGATGCACTTGGTGCACACTTTCATCCTCTTTCCGTCGATAGTTTTTGTTTGTAAATTTATCTTAAATTTTCTTTTGGTGGCAACGTTGGAGTGAGAGCGACGATGACCGGTTTGATTCTTTTTTCCACACATATCGCATCGAGCCATATTTTTATAGCGGGCAGTAACTTGTCTTCAAGATGAGCATTTGTCATTTTCTCTTGTTTTCTGCTGAAGTATTCGAAAATGACAAATACTCATCTTTTCGCTTTAGCATATTACAAGTCAGTCCGGATTGAATAATTACCTGCCCGCTTTGTGTTTGCTGGCGAACAGAGTAATTTTATTGATTAAATTTATTTAGTAATGTAAAGTGGTAACAATGAAACTAAGCAAAGGCAGGCGGGCGAAAGATAATGTAAACTTAACAAGTAGTAGAATATCAGTGAATTTAGATGCTGTCAATGTTGTTCGTTGGCACAGTTATAACCTTTTTCCTCCCCTTGGGGTAAGGGGAGGCTAGGAGGGGTTACAGATTTAATGGTCAAGCTTATCTAACTCCCCCTAACCCCCTCTTACTTCTAAGAGGGGGAACCGATTAACTAATATCGATTATGGAAATAGTTCTGCAGATTACTGTTTTGATTATATCAGTGGTGATCCACGAAGTTTCGCACGGCTATGCGGCTTTTTTGATGGGCGATCCCACGGCTAAATATGCTGGTCGTTTAACACTCAACCCAGTCAAGCATTTAGACCTTTGGGGATCATTTATCATCCCATTTCTTTTAGTAATCTCTGGGGCGGGAGTGATTTTGGGTTGGGCCAAGCCCGTGCCATATAATCCCTATAACCTTAAGAGCCAAAAATATGGACCAGCTATTGTGGGTGTAGCTGGGCCGCTTTCCAACTTAGCTATGGCGCTGGCTGCCGGACTTGGAATGCGAGTGTTGTTTGTGACTGGCAACACTGAAGGAACACTCTTTATGATTTTAGGCGCATTTGTGTTTATCAACATCTTGCTTTTGGTGTTTAACTTGCTGCCCATTCCTCCCTTGGATGGGTCAAAACTTCTTTTTGCATTTTTGCCCATTTCAGAACAAACGAAAATGACTTTGGAACAATATGGCTTTGTAATTTTGTTAGCATTTTTGTTTTTGTTCGGAGGTTTCATCGCTCCGATTGTCCAATGGGTGCTAGATGTGTTTTTGCAATTTATTGTTTTTGTTTAAATGTAGCAAATAAAGATGATCGATAAAGAAGTTTCTGGCTATCTGTTATACGATGAAATAGGAAAGGTTCTGCTTATGCATAGAGACGATGAAGACCGCTGGGGATTTTTTGGTGGGAAAGTTGAAGAAGGAGAGACTCCTATCGTTGCACTTAGAAGAGAGGCGGAGGAAGAGTTGGGAATAGAATTACCAAAAATGGAACTATTTCATGTTTATGAGCAAGAGGATGGAAGAGGTCGTCAAAAAAGAAACATTTTTATTGGACCATTGGAACATTCAGTTGAAAGTCTCAGAAAGAAACAAAAAGAAGGAAGAGATTTAGATCTATTTACTTTAGACGAGGTGATTGAATTAAAAATGCTCGACAATGATAGAGAAGTTCTCAAGGAGGTGTTTGACAGTTTAAATAAATAGTGATAGTCTGAAACTACGTTCCAAAGACCTTCGGCGAAAGTTTTCGCCGTGCGGGTTGCATAGAATTTGATGCGAACCACGCGGAAAAACTTCAATAAGACCGAAGCAGGAAGGCCAATCGCTTTTGCGTTTGTGCGTCTTTAATCTGCGGAACGGCAGATGTTTTTATTTATATAAGACCCTAATATACGAATGAACACTCGAATTTACAAATGAGTTTCATTCGAGTCATTCCTGCCTACCGGCAGGCAGGCGGATGTCAATTCGTAAATTTGGGTCGCTTAATTCAATGCTTACGAAAGAGCAGAAAAAAGAATTAGTGAAGAATCTTTCCAAAGAAATTGCTGATAGCAAATCGGTGGCGATTTGTGATTTCAAAGGATTGACTGTGGCAGAAATCAGCGAACTTCGAAAAGGTCTGCGAGAGAAAGGCGCGGTGATGTTGGTAACCAAGAAAACGTTGATTCAGTTGGCGCTAAAAAAGGCAGGCATTGAAATGGATGTGAGAAACCTGGAAGGTCAAATCGCTATCATTCACGGAGGAGAAGATGAAGTTTCTCCTTCAAAAGTGGCCTATGATTTTTCCAAGGACCACGAAGCGCTGAAGATTCTCAAGGGAATTTTGGAAGAGAAGGAACTTTCTGATCAGGAAATGATTGCGCTAGCTAAGCTTCCAACGAAAGATGAACTTTTAGCCAAAGTGGTTGGCAGCATCAAAGCTCCAGTTTCTGGATTCGTGAATGTCCTGAGTGGAAATATAAAAAACTTGGTTTATGTTTTAAGCGCTATAAAAGATTCTAAAAATTGACATTTATTTACAAATAATTAATAACCCCAGTTAAATATTGCAATTATCCGCCAAAGGCGGACTAAAGAGTTGCAATTTAACGGGGCAAGAAAAAATGGTAGAAGAAAAAAAATTAAAAGAGGACAAGAAAGACGAAAAAAAGAAAGTTAAAGTGCCAAAGAAATTCAAGGGCATTGTTGATGAAATCGAAAAAATGAGCGTGCTCGATTTGGCTGAACTGGTTGAAATTCTTGAAGATAAGTTTGGCGTTTTAGCCGCAGCTCCTGTGGCTGTGGCTGGTACAGCTCCGGCTGCTGAAGGCGCTGAGGGCGGAGCAGAAGAGAAGTCTGAATATAATGTTGAATTAGTTTCAGCTGGTGACTCCAAGATCAACGTGATCAAATTGGTCAAGGAAGTGACTGGTGTTGGGCTGAAAGATGCTAAGGACATGGTTGATGGAGCGCCTAAAGCAATCAAAGAAAATGTTCCCAAGGAAGAAGCAGAAGAAATGAAAAAGAAGTTTGAGGAAGCCGGAGCAACTGTGGAGCTTAAATAGGTATTAGTACATTTTATATACCACAAAGACACCTTTCGGGGTGTTTTTGTTTGACTTTTCTTTGCATTGCAATATAATTACCTACCGTTGTGCATTGAGGCACAACAAAGTTCCTGACAATGGTCGTTTGAAATAATGGCCGCAGAAAGAAGGAGGATTGTCATGGCTGAAAAGGTCACAGGCGATCAGTACTATGAAATCGATGGACAGCTTGCTGAGATTAAACGCCAACTTCGTCAATCTCGAGGGTACCCTTTTAACCCAGAAAACCTTAAGGAGCATCTTCAAAGCGCCATTGAGGGAAATTTTTCTAGGAGAACATTATCATTTCCTCCAAAAACAAAGTTTCTGAAGCGTGTTTTTTGTGATCGTGTGTTCACTGTTGATTCATGTGATGGATCGAAGACGGTGTTTGGAAACAAAGGCAGAGACAAATTGTTTGTTTCTTGTCCTGGATGTCCAAGTCATCGCGAGCAGAGAGCAATGGCAACAGAAGAAACAATATGTGTCATTTATGAGTTGAAAAAGAGTTCAGAGTGGTTTTTTTCGGTGGGAGAGTCGCTTAGTCGCAACTGGAGGCAAGCCTTCTTCACCGAACATCAATTGATTTACTTTGTTGAAAAGTATTTTAGTGATATTGGTGCAATGAGAGAGCATGCAGGCTTGTTTTTTTTGCTCAAAGGAGCTGGGAAACTAATTTTGGCGAGTGTTGACAGGGCTTCTGAAGGCTTGACTTTTATTGGTAGAGACTTAGAAAAACACAATGCTTTTCCACGTTATTGGTGGGATGTCATGAAAAAAACTCCACCCTTGTTGATTTTTCCGGAGGTGGTTGTTTGATCTTTTGAGATTTGTGCGATGAAAAAGCTTCAAACCGAATATTCGGCTTGAAGCTTTGGGTTTGGCGAATTGCTGAGTTCTTTTTTGCAATAGCTCAACGCGTTTCGCGTATTAGTAGATACAAAAAGCGTGTCCTGAATATTAAATTCAGAATCATCAAAGGGCCCGATGAGGGCCTTTTAGTTATCTGAACAGCTACACTTTCAGTCCTGACTTATAGGGAAAGATATTTAGACTGATAGGGCCGAATAAAAAAACAGTTTATCGTTATTTTTAAAATTGACAAGATTAATATACTGCTGTATGGTTTGTAGTTACGTCTATAATACTATGTCACAAGGAGGTCGCTATGACTTTAAAAAAGTTTTGGTTTATTACATTTGGTGCAATTGGATTGTCGATTAGCGGTATTTTTGTAATTTTCTACGGAATGCTCTTTCAATCGAATCCATTAAATATTTTGGTGTTGTCTTCGTTTGTAGTTATTTTTCTGACACTAGGTTGGGTGTTAATTAGTTTTATGGCAATATTTCGCAGTCACTCTCCTTTCGAAAAAGCAGAGTTTGATATGATAAGAGAACGTATGTCACAACCACTAAAGTAGCACCAAAATATTAATTATGACCGAGGCTAACTGCAACCGAAGTGGTTAGCTTCTTTGCTTTAGAATAACAATAAATTATTTCTTAAAAAGTATAATAATCAACCACCCCTGATCCCGCCAAGGCGGGATCTTCCCCTCCTTTCTAAGGAGGGGATTACAAACAGAAGGATTATTGAATATATTTATCACAGTCGCTCGCGAACGACGTGATTTATCTCTAGAGATATCTCATGAGATATCTCAGGTGGAACATTCATTGATTATTTGGAATTTCTTGGCTATAATAAAATCAAACTATGGCCAAAATAATATCTTTGGTTAATCAAAAAGGTGGAGTCGGAAAGACTACCACTGCTATTAATCTTGCTACATACTTGGCAGCCAACGGCAAGCTGGTTCTTTTAGTAGATTTAGATCCTCAGTCAAACGCTTCCAGTGGACTGGGAATTGATCCGCACTCAGTGGAGAAAAGCCTTTATCATTCATTGATCATGAACGAGCATCCCCGTAACACCATTATGAAAACGGGAACCTTTGGGCACGATATCATTCCAGCCAATCAGGACTTGGCCGGAGCGGCAGTGGAACTGACTGACATAGAAAACAGAGAATATCAACTCTATAATGTTCTGCGAGAAATTCGAGGAGATTATGATTATATCATCATTGATTCGCCTCCTAGTTTGGGGTTGCTGACTATTAACGGACTGGTGGCTTCTGATGAAGTAGTTGTTCCAGTTCAAACAGAATATTTTGCTTTGGAAGGGTTGGGTCAACTGCTCAATACCATCGATCTAGTGCAAGAGAACCTTCAACCCAAACTGCAACTGGGTGGAATTTTGATGACGATGTATGATCGGCGCAACAAGCTGGCCAAGCAAGTGGTCAAAGAAGTGCGGCGACATTTTCCTGGGAAAGTTTTTGACTCGGTCATTCCGCGAACCGTACGATTGGCAGAAGCGCCGAGTTATGGTCAGTCAATTTTACACTTCGACAAACTTAGCAAAGGCGCCAGGGCCTATCGACAACTGGCTGAAGAAGTGATTAACAAAGACAAGAAACAAGTAAGTATATAAAATAATTTCTTATAAAAATAAAAATGGCACAACAAGGTGGCTTAGGTAGAGGATTGGCCTCGTTAATTCCACAGATGAAGCCGTCTTCCCAAACGAAGAAAGATTCGAACAAAAAAACAAAAAAGGGCATCAATTATTTTGGCAATGATGTTGATTTGAGTTTCAACAAAGCGCGAAAGAAAAATCTTTCCCAAAGCGCTGAGATGGGAACAAGCAAGGTCGGAAATATCGCTCTAAAAAGTATCATGGAAATTTCGGTTAATCAGATTTCACCCAACCCCCATCAACCCAGAGTTGACTTCGATGAAGAAAGACTGACTGAATTGGCTGACTCCATCAAGGAACATGGCGTGTTGCAACCTTTAGTCATTTCTCAAAATGGAAAAGATGACTATGAATTGATTGCTGGTGAGCGAAGACTGGAAGCAGCGAAAATTGCCGGATTGGAAAAGGTGCCGGTGATTCTGAGGAAAGTTGACGATCAAAACAAGATCGAGTTGGCCTTGATTGAAAATATTCAACGGCACAATCTCAATCCCATTGAAGAAGCTCGAGCTTACAAGAAGATGCAAGACACTTTTGCCATGAGTCAAGATGAGATTGCAGTAAAAGTGGGAAAAAGTCGCAGCAAAGTGGCCAATTCGCTTAGACTTTTGGGATTGCCAGTGGAAATCCAGAAGGCCTTGGTAGAAGGAAAAATTTCTGAAGGTCATGCACGAACCATTCTGGCTATTCAGAATCCGGAAAAACAAAGAGCGCTTTTTGAAATGATCATTAAAGAGAATTTGAGTGTGCGGCAAATTGAGGAAAAGGTCAGAGAGGTGACTGTGGGAAAACACAAGAGAAGAATCAGACAGGTTGATCCGGAAACAGAGAAGCAAGAACAAGAGCTGACCGAGTCATTGGGCACCAAGGTGAAAATTAAGAAGGGCAAAAAAGGAGGGCAGATCGTGATTGAATATTACACCGATGAAGATTTCGATTCACTGCTAGCGAGATTACGATCATAAGTTAAACATTAAAACACCCCAACCCCGACGATGCGTCGGGACGGGACAAAAAAGATGATCACATTCGAAGAACCGGGCAGCGAATATGATCTTGAAAGAATAAAAAAGAAAAGCATCGCCGCTAAAATCAGACTATTAACTTTGCTAATTGTATTTGTCCTAGTCATCATTTTTTTTGTGAAAAATGATTTTAATTTTAATTTTGCAAGAACGAAAGCAGCCGGTATTGCGGTCAAGTGTGATGAAGATATGAAATTCACTAGCCAAGATGACGCTGAAGGCAAAACTGAAAAAGCTCAGCTGGTGCTAAATGAGAATTTGGAGCATATTGAAGAACTAGAGGGATTTGACGGGGGGTATGTAGTCAATGAACCAATTGGTTACCAGAAAAGACTGATTCCAGTGATCCGTTTGGAATTCGAGGGAGTCTTTACAGCAGACAAGAGAATCCCAGAACAAATTTGCGGTTTTAAAACCAGGGTGGTCTATAAATAGAGAATAAAACAAATGAGCAGCAATCAAGTGGAGATTTATACTGACGGAGGATCGAGAGGCAATCCTGGACCAGCAGCGATTGGAGTTGTGATCCAAGTTGGCAACAAGAAAAAGAAATACGGAGAATGCATTGGAGACAAGACCAATAATGAAGCTGAATATCAAGCCTTGGTTTTTGCTCTCAAGAAAGCCAAGCAATTGATCGGCAAGAAAAAAGCTAAGGAATCTCAAGCAGTGTGTTATTCTGATTCTGAATTAATGGTCAAGCAATTGAACCATCAATATAAGTTGAAAGAGAAAAAGATCCAGAAAGCTTTTATTAAAATTTGGAACCTGTCGTTGGATTATAAAAGAGTTGAGTTCAAACATGTGAGAAGAGAACTCAACAAAGAAGCTGATGCGTTAGTGAATCAAGCATTAGACATAGAAGGATCAAAATTAATTTAACAAAAAGAGAAGCCATCAATTATAATTTCTCTAAATTACGAAACTCATTTATCTCCCCTCTTTTGGAAAGAGGGGACTAAGGGGAGTTAAGTGAATTGGCCGGCGTCTGCTGCCATTTGAATTAACCCCTCTGTATCTCCCCTTACCATAAGGGGAGAGAATGGGTGTTTCGTAATTCAAAATAATTTATAAATAAAATTCATGCGAATCGTGATTTTTGCAGGAGGAATTGGCACACGAATGTGGCCGCTTTCAAGAGAAAATTCCCCCAAACAGTTTGATAAAATCTTTAATGGTAAATCAACCATTCAACTAACAATAGAGAGAGTTGTTCCGAAGTTTGGAATCAAAAATGTATATATTCAGACATCACAGCTCTACAAGAAAATAATTTTAGACCAAGTTCCCAAGCTTCCCAAAGAGAATCTTTTTATCGAGCCAGCACGAAGAGATGTTGGTCCAGCAGTCTGCTTTGCGGTGACCAAACTGGAAAAAATGGGCTATGATGGACCAATGGCTATTGTTTGGGCCGATCATATAATGGATCGGGTAAGTGAATTTACTAGCGCTTTGAAGGCGGGAGAAGAATTAATTTTGAAAGATTCAGATCGATTTATTTTCCTAGCAGAAAGACCCCGTTTTGCCAACAACAATTTGGGATGGATGAAAGTTGGAAAAAAAATGGGGCAGGTTAATGGAGGAAGGGATTACTTCAGTTTTGAGGGTTGGAAATATAAACCCTCGAAGGCCGTTTGTGATCGCATGTATAAATCAGGAGACTATTTTTGGAATCCGGGCTATTTTATTTCATCAGTCGAATTTCTTTCTGACTGTTATAAGAAGCTAGCCCCAAAGGTTTATCGCTGTGTTGTCAGAGGTAAATATGAAAACTGTGAGAAAATTCACTTTGACACGGCTATTATTGAAAAAGTTGACCTTTCTAATGCCATCGTGATCAAAACTAACATGGGTTGGAGTGATCCGGGGACATTGTATGCTTTGAAAGAAGCTTTAGAAAAAAGCAGCGAGGCCAACGTCACTCAAGGCGTTGTTCACAACATGGAAACCAAAGATAGCCTAGTGTATAACTTGGAAGATAAAAAGGTTGTGGCCAGCTTAGGTTTGAATGGCATGGTGGTAGTTAACACTGAAGATGCATTAGTAGTAGTTCATAAAGATGATGTAGTGAAAATCAGTGCCCTTGTTAAAGAGATGAAAGATAAAGGGTTGAAAAAGTATTTATAATTTCCAATTTTCAGCGCCAACTTGTTTTTGGAGGAGACGCTTTGGGCGTCTCCGTTCAGTTAAGACTGAGTTAAGACCATGATCATTTTTATTTTTGGAGAAGAGAAATATTTAGTTCGGGAAAGGCTCAATGTTTTAAGGGAGGCTTTTTCGAAAAAGAATCCGGAGGCTCACATTGATGAGCTGGATTTTGATGAGGAGTTTGATGCAGACAGACTGAGAGAAACAATTCTTTCTGGTCAGGGGTTATTTTCAAAAAAGAAAATGGTCGTTTTGAAGAATGCTTTCACGACATCGTCTTCAATGCAGGAAAACATAACAGAGACTTTAAAAAACAATGTAGCCGAAGGGAAAGAACTGATCATTGTTATTGCGGAGCTTGGTGAGAACAAGACCAAAGGCAAGTTGTTGCAATTGTTGAAGAAAAAAGCCAAGTGCGAAGAATATAAAAAATTGAAATCAAAACAGGTTCAGAATTGGGTGATAAAAGAAACCGCCAAAAGGAGTGACAAGAAAGTAAGCATCAACAGCAGTGCTCTTAAGGAGTTGGTGATGATTTCGAAAAATAGTCTTTGGAAGTTATCAAGCGAGATTGACAAATTGGTTAGTTTCAAGGAGCAGGGAATCATAAGTCTTGAAGATGCCAGAGCAATCTGTCGTGGTGAAAATGAAGTCAAGATCTTTGATCTTGTAGATGCAATTGGCCAGGACAATAAAACTAGATCCGTTCAACTAAAATCTCAGCTTATTCGACAGGGAGAAAACGATTTCTATATTTTCACTATGATCATGTTTCAGATCAGGAATTTACTGCGAGTTTCTCAGTGTAAAAGAAAAGGGTCAGTCCAGTGTCAAGCCATTGCCGGAAAACTGAAAATGCATCCTTTTGTTGTTCAAAAAACTTTGAGACAGCTAGATAACTTTTCTAAAACAAAACTGAAACAAATATATCAGCTAGCCTCCGATATTGACCTGCAGACCAAAAAAGGCAATTATAAGATGGAAGAGGCGTTGGATTATTTTATGATGAAAATCTAGGTTTGGGGAGTATAAAGCATAAAAAACTAAGCTTAAATATATGAATTATAAACCGACCATTGGAATGGAAGTTCACGTGGAGCTGGCCACTAAAAGCAAAATGTTTTGCCAGTGCAAAAATGGCCTGGGCCAAGAACCAATTCCCAACAACAACATTTGTCCAGTCTGCACCGGTCAACCCGGAGCGCTTCCTGTGCCGAACCAGCAAGCCATTGAGTTTGTGGTTCAGACAGGGCTGGCGCTCAATTGCCGCATTGCCAAAGAATCAAAATTTGATCGAAAAAATTATTTCTATCCTGATCTTCCCAAGGGTTACCAAATTTCTCAGTATGACCAACCGATCTGTAAGAGAGGATGGATTGAGTTTAATGTCAAACGAGGTAAGAAGGAAATTGAAAAAAAGAAAGTGCGGATTCACCGAGTTCATTTGGAAGAAGACACAGGCAAACTAATTCATGAAAAGGGGACCGAAGAAAGCTTGGTCGATTTTAATCGGGCAGGGATTCCTTTGATGGAATTGGTGACCGAAGCTGACATCAAGGATGCAGCTGAGGCCAAGAAATTTTGCGAAGAATTGCGTCTAATTTTTCGTTATCTGGGAATTTCTCCAGCTGACATGGAAAAGGGGCAAATGAGGTGTGAAGCTAATATCTCCTTATATGAAGAAGGAAAAGATCCTCTCAGCGGAACAAAAGTTGAACTGAAAAACCTCAATTCTTTCAAAGCAGTGGAAAGAGGGATCGAACATGAAATCAGAAGACAGACCAGTGTTTTGGAACGAGGAAATGAGGTGGTTCAAGAAACTCGAGGCTGGGACGAAAATAAGGGAAAGACCTTCACTCAAAGAGAAAAAGAGGAAGCTCATGACTATCGCTATTTTCCCGAGCCAGATATTTTGCCATTCAATTTTGAAGACAAATATGTTAATGAACAATTGGAAAAACTTCCTGAGCTTCCTTGGGAAAAACGCAAAAGGTTTCGAGAGCAATTTGGCTTGCTCAGTGACAGTGCAGAAGTTTTGGTGGCAAATAAGAAAATGGCGAATTATTTTGAAGAGGTTTGTAGCGAATTGGAAGAGTGGGTACGATCTGAAGGGCATGATCTAGACGAAGAGGGGAAGGAAAAACTTCATAGTTTGGCGGCTAATTATATTATTACAGAACTTTCTCGAATGATTTCCAAAGAAAGCATTTCAATGAAAAAGCTCAAAATCAATCCAGAGAATTTTGCTGAGTTGATCAAGATTGTTTATGAAGGAGAAATCAACTCATCAGCCGCTCAGACTGTTCTTGCTGAAATGTTTGAAACAGGAGCCGATCCTTCTCATGTGATTGAAGATAGGAATTTAGCTCAAACTTCTGATGAAGGAGAATTGGGCAAGATTGTGGACAAAGTCATCAAAGACAATCCAAAATCAGCCAAAGACTACAAAAGTGGAAAAGAAAATGCCATCAAGTCTTTGATGGGACAAGTGATGTCGGAGACGAAAGGTAAAGCTAATCCACAAGTCGTAATGAAACTGCTCAAAGAGAAGTTGAAATAAACTCACTTTTAAATTACGGGATACCTATTTTCTCCCCTTATGGCAAGGGGAGATTGAGAGGGGTTAATTCAAATGGCAGCGAACATTAGCCAATTCACTTAACTCCTCCCTGAATTCAAAACCAATGAATTCAGCATCTTTCCAAAAGAGGGGGAATAAACGAGTTTCGTAATACAAATATAAATATAAGCGGCCCCGAGTACTCGGGGCCGCTTT
>CAZKWX010000006.1:0-44889 GCA_964556685.1 uncultured Bdellovibrionales bacterium | reverse complement strand
AAGGCTTTGCGAAGTGCTGGAACTGGACAACCTGGTAGAGGATACCCGTTTCGCAACCAATCAGGAGCGGTTGAAGAATCGGGAGGAACTGACGGCCCTTATCGAAAAGGCTCTGGACAATTTCAGCCGGGATTATCTTCACCTCCGTCGTTTTCAATCAGCCCTTTGGTCTGGGAAAAGGGATGCTTTCTTTGCTTCCAGGAGAGCCCCACATGGCGACGCTTTATTTAAGTGCTCAGCAAAACAAAGAATACTTCGAAATTGGTGACGCCATCAAAGTGCAAGTTAATCTTGATAGTGATGAGGACGAGGTTGATTATGTAAAGATCGTAGCGGAATATGATCCAGAAATGATTGATTTCAAGACTCATAGAATCATAAATGACGCCTTTGGTCTGGTGGAAGAAAAAAGAATTGACCAAAAAAAGGGAACGCTCGAATTTTCTCTTCGAAGTTCTATTCCCGCTGCTATCAAAGAAAACCAGGGAATTTTAAGCTTCGATTTTGAGGGTGTTCGAAGCGGCCAGACTCAAGTCAGTCTCAATCAAACTGCTTCACTAGTTTTGAAAAACACCAAAGAAGAAAAACTGGCAAACATTCTTGGGAAAGTTGTTCCAGTTAAATTAAACATCACTGAGCGATTTGCTATTCAAGCTCGGTGTCAAGATGTGTCCGGATTGAATGAACTTGATGCCGCTGAATGGGAAAGCTTGAGCAAAGGTTTGCCACTGCCACAGGGAGAAAATAATTGGATAGAAATTGACCAAAGTGCTGTCTTCCGTTGTGTCTATCTGTCTGACGGAAGTCTGGGGCTTTTGATATCTAGTGAAACTGAAATTAAAGAAATTGAATTTTATGCTGGCAGTTCGAAAGAATCAAAAAACCAAAACGAATTTGAAAGAATTTGGAAAGAGGGAGAAAGACATATGTATGCAGTCATTATCCCGACAAAACAAGAGCATAAAGACGTTTCACTCATAATTAAAGGAGAAAAACTGGAACAAAAAAAATGGCCGTCAGGAGGAGCTGCTGAATTGATAAAGGAATAGAAATAGCCTAGGAAAATTAAAAATGGAAACAACACCAAGAAATATATACAACATATATCAATTAGAGGCGGACAGCTTTCAGCCTCCTCAAAAAAGAACTTCCTTGGGACTTCTGCTTTTGAAGTCCACAGGGATTTTTGTTGTGATAACTCTAATTGTTTTTGTCATAGCTAACTATCAATTTATTAAAAGTCAGTTGACGGATGCTCGAGAGAATCAAGACTACAGTGAATATGTTGGAGACCAAGATGAAGATGGAATGCCGGATTGGTGGGAGGAGCAGCATGGGCTGAGTTGGAGTTCTTTCAAGGATGCAGCTGAAGATTTAGACAATGATGCAGCCACTAATTTGATGGAGTTTCTCTTTAATATTAATCCCAAAGAGCCTGACTCAGACCAAGATGGATACTTTGATGGGGAAGAAATTGAAAAGGGATATAATCCTAACGGAATAGGTCGAATTGATACTGATAAAGACGGAATTTATGACTGGTGGGAAGAAATCAATGGTCTAAACAAAGAACTGGCAAGTGATGCCGGTAATGACCCTGATAATGATAAGCTAAACAATCTTGAGGAATTTAAATTTAACACCAGCCCCCAGATTGCTGACAGTGACAACGACGGCATGAATGATGGAGAAGAAGTCGATGTTGGAAGAAATCCGATGGGCGAAGGACTGCTAACTGATAAACAAGCAACCAATCAAAAAGATGAGGATGGGGACCTTCTAGAAATTGACCATGAAAATCTTTTAGGCACTGATCCGACTAAAAAAGACACCGATGGTGACGGATTTGATGACTATCTTGAATATTCAAGAGGCTATGATCCAACCGGAGAAGGAATGATCAAAGCAGAAATGGAGATCCCTTCGATTGGCATAAAAGCTCCAATGGTTTGGTCGCAAGAAGTAGGTGCTAAATCATTAGAAGAAGATCTCAGCCAGGGAATCATTCATTATCCTGGCACGGCCATGCCATCGATGCGAGGGAATAGTTATGTCACCGGGCATAGCAGCTTCTATAGCTGGAGCAAAAGCCCTTATAAGGAGATTTTGAAAAATATTGATCAAATCGAAGTTGGCGATGAAATTATTTTTCACTTGTATCTAGCTAGTGGAAAAATTGTTGACGTTGTTTATCAAGTTGCCGTGCCCGGCGAAGTGGTGATGCCGGGCGATCCGCGACTTTTCCGCGACTTCGAGGGACACGAAATGACCTTAGTCAGCTGCTGGCCGCTGGGAACAGACTGGAAAAGGATGATGATTAAAGCCGACTTAAAGGTGCCTGATTTGAGATAGAAGGGGGTTATTAAAGCTCATAAAAATCGCTCCTAAAAACTTTCGCAATTATTGAAAATGTTTTATAATTATTCAAAGAGAACATTCTTGGTAGCTAGAACAATTTCAAATAGACAAATAATAGAAAACAAAAAATGAAAAGAGTATATATGGTAATATCTTTTTTGCTAGCAGTGTTGTTGGTGCAAAATGTTTTTGCGCAAGACGATGAAGCAGCTGCTGAAATTCCTTTTACTGACGATGGATTCAATGTGGTCATTGATGATGGAAAGGATAAGATAGACTGTTTTGATTATTATCAATTCCAAAGTGTTCAAGTCAGCGTGGGCAACAACAAAGGCACCTATCAGTCGAAAGAAACAGTAAAGTTTTCCGGAGAGCTGATCAACAAAAACGACTATCCGGTTGTTGACGGCAATGTCTTTGTGCGGATTGGTAAAGTCAACGAAAACTACGTCAAGGAAGGGAATTATATCGTTGATGAATTTTTTGCCCTGGAAGACGTGAACTTGGACGCAGGAGAGAAGAAACCAGTTGATTTTAAATGGGTGATTCCAGCCTCATTGCCCAAGGGAAACTATAAAGCCAGTTTCTATTTCTCTGTGGGAAAAAAATACAATTTGGGAGGATTGCCGTTCACCAACGAAGTAGTCATCGGAGTGGCTGATTTTGATGTTGAATCGGAAAATGGGAGCTACGTCTCCTTTGATCGAGCAGAAACAAAAGTTAATGATAATGATTACAATCACATTGGCAACTGGCCAACCATTGCCCCGGGAGAAAAAGTTGTGGTTAGTCAACCAATTAAAAATACCTATGGGCAACCTCGAGATGTGAACATTTTGTACGAACTATATTTTTGGGACAGCTTGAACAAGAAAGACAAAGTTTCTGAGAGAAAAGAAAGCATAACTGTTCCGGCTGGAGCTTCAACTGATCTCTCCTATGAAATTCCCAAAATGGATGAGACAGTATATTATCTGAAGGTGACGGCTTTGTCTGGAAAAGAGATTCTATCCATTATTAATGTGAGAGTAGTCAGCAAACAAGAGCGGCCAAGAATAAACTATCCAGCAATTACAAAGTTTCCATTAAAGGAAGGGGACGGTTATACGCTTTTCTCTTGCTTTCACAACACTTCAGCATTGAACACCCAAGGAGAAGTTTTGGTCACCTTGCATGACAAAAAAGGCAATGAAATTGATCGAATGGTGCATAAGGGAGATGTTCCTTCTGCTATGTCTGCCAACAAAGTTGACTTGGCAGCTCGAAAAGATCTTGACTACATAGTCCTGAAAGCGAAAGTTTTTGACAAGAACAACAAAGTGGTTGATGAATATGAAGCCATTTATGATTGCCAAATGTTGAAATCAAAAGCTTGTGCGGCTTTTGCATCAAGCGCTCAAGCAAGTCAAAAAGAAGACGGCCAAGCGAAAAAATGGATAATCCTGGCTTCCTTAATTCTACTAATCATAGTGTTGGTGATCATTATAATTGTCATCATCAAAAAAACTCGGGATAAAAACGATGATTCAGATCTGCCGGGAATGTCCAGTAAGCTGGATGGTCCCAGTGAGCCGAATGACAGTTCCAGCAATCAGTTTCAAACACCGACAATGCTGTTAATTGGAATAATTGGATCGGCATTGCTGTTTGGTTTTGGGGCGAGTATCGAAAAAGCTCAAGCAGTGACCTACAATGATCGAACTGACACAGTATCAAAAAAGTATGATCATGGGGGTGTTCGTCGAGGATATCCCAATCAATTTAATCGAGTGAGTGCCGGTACGATCAATGTTAATCATCGAGTGGGGATGGTCAGAGGAGATATGACGATTCTTCCTGAAGAAGAAATTGAATTTCTCTATGATCCGGAGAAGCCCAATTTCAATGGTTCAGGAGGAACTTTTGATACTCCCTATGGAGAATGGTGCAAAAAAATCGACAAGTATTGTTCCAATGTCGCCAACGGACAAATGGTAGAGACCAGTAGTGGAGGATGGGCCGGTGCACCCTATGGCACCCACTCTGGACCCAATCGAGGGTATATGATGTGGACAGCAGTGAAGCCCGATGTTTCCTATTCTTCTGACAATGATGCTCTTATGAGTTGTGATGGCGCAATTTGCACAGCGCATGCTGAGGGAGTGGTGACTATAACAGCTGACATTGATAAAACTAAAGCACGAGCTTGGTCGGTGGCTCAAGTTTCTCGCTATGGTCCCGACACAGATGGGTACAGCGAAATATGTGATGATACAGGAGGAAGTGTTTTGGGAGTGAAGAGATGTAACTGTGGATCAGAACCTGACGCTAACTTTCCTGCCTTTAGCGCTGATGATTATGATGATCCTGACACCCAATATTGCAATGAATGGGTTGTTTATTCTCTCAGTGGTGAAGATAACTACTGGCCAGGAGGAGGCAATGCCGGTAATGGCGGCATTTACACGGTAACTGACTATGGTTCCCAAAGTGGCACCAGCAGTCACATTAACACTCTTAAGCTTAAAGCCACAACTCTTTCTTGGGTGATAACCATTGAAAACCTGGCTCAAGACGGAGTATGTGAAAATATCGTCTACGGTGGGCAAGAGCTCTATGAGCTGCCAGCTGACACATCACTTCTCTGTAGCAGTGGGACAATGGCTAATTTAGTTGAGGCTGAAACTGGCTGGACCTGGGATTGTCTGGGAGTTGGTGGAGGGGTAGATGCCGATCCTTCTTGTAGTGCCAGTTTCGCTGATATTCGGATAACTTTGTCAGCCACTCCAGTGGCTCTTCAAGAGGATATTAGCGGCTTTCCAGTAACTACTACTCTAAATTGGAGTGCTGATAATGTTGAATCCTGTACAGCTCTTGACGATTGGTTAGGCTACAATCCTATCATTGATCCAATTACTCACTCTGGAAATGGCAGTGACGATGAAGAAGTAGACAATCCAGGAGTGACTGAGAGATATACAATCGAATGTACTAATTGGAAAAATCAAACCGACAGCGCTTGGGAAGATGTAACAGCTTATTGCGAAGAAAAGTTTGGAGATTATTCTGCTTGTGATAAACTGTGTGGAGGAGGATTGCAATATCGAGATCTTCAAACCAATATATGCGACATTGTTCCCAGTGGTGATTCGAGGGCATGCAATGAAGAACCCTGCGATTCCGGATGGATAGAAACGACGCTCTAGTATTTTCAAGGATTTTAAAATACTAAAAATAAAAAATAATGAAAAATAAAAAACAAGCCATTTGGCTGGGGGCCATCATTTTTTTGGTCCTTTTTGTGGCGACATTTTTTCTGGGAAGTTTTTTGGTTAAGGAAGGAAAAATTCCTGCTTTAGATTTTTCCCAAGTCAAGACGCAAATCTACTCCAAGCAAGTGACCTTTCCGGGAGATGGCCTGATATTTGAGAGTGGGACCAAGGAAAGAGAAACCACCGCTACCTTTGACCACTCTGGCTTTTATAAGATTAAAGCCAGTGTTACCAGAGGTTGTGCTGATAAAGAGCCAGATGGGAGCATTGACTATAACACTTGCCAAGACGCGGAAGATTTCTATATGAAAATTGGCAATGTAACTACACAAGTTGCAAAGGACAATGGACCGGCTTGTCCCAAAGGACCCATTAATCCCTTGAACTGTGATAGCATTGGCGAGTGTTTCAACGGAGAATTCACTCACACTGATGAGCAGGTAATGCCGGGCGGTCCCTATTATATTGAGAAAGGAACTCACGTGGTAAAAATTATTCACGCTGATAATGACAAGGGCTATCCTCCAACCGCCCAAAGCATGAACATTAATTGGACGAAGTTAACGGCTGATGTTCCAATTTGCGGAAATAAGGCGATAGAAGAAAATGAGCAGTGCGATGATGGCAACACAGACAACGGAGATGGCTGCAACAATCAATGTCGACTAGAGGACAGCAGTATCGATTTGAATAAATCTGTTAGTGATAGTTCAGTTTCCATTGGCCAAGAAGTCACCTATAATTTTAAGATAAAAAACACTGGAGAGACCAATCTTTCAAATATCGAATTAGAGGATAATAAACTCGGCGGCATCTCATGCCCTAAGAGTAGCCTATCTTCTGGGGAAGAGATGAGTTGTTCTAAAAAAGCCAACATTAATGATGATATCACCAACGAAGCCACAGTGACAGGCGATAAACCAAGTGGCGGTTCGGTTTCTGACAAAGATACGGCAGAGGTAGCTGTACTTGAAGAGTGTGGTAATGAGCAAGTTGAAGGAGCTGAACAATGCGACTTGGGTCCAGGCAATGGTCAGACTTGCACGGCACCTTATGGAGGAGAATGCACATACTGTAGTGATCAGTGTGAAAATGTGAATATTAAAGGTCCCTTCTGTGGAGATAATACAACCACGGATCCACCAGAAAAATGTGATTTTGGAATAGACAACGGCCAGGTGTGCACGCCGGTTTATGAAGGAGATTGTAATTATTGTTCTAATCAATGTGCCAATGTGATAGTTAATGGGCCCTACTGCGGAGACGGAGCTAGGAATGGTCCAGAGCAATGTGATGCCGGAGTGAATAACGGAAGTATTTGTACGCCTGTCTATGGTGGAGACTGTAGCTATTGTGATGCCCAATGTGAAGAAAAGACAGTCAGCGGCCCCTACTGTGGAGATGGAAATAAAAATGGTTCAGAACAGTGTGACTCCGGAAGTGACAATGGCAAGGTTTGTAATCCAGCCTATGGAGGTGAATGCAGTTATTGTTCCAGTCAATGTACGACCGAGATAGTCAAAGGTCCCTATTGTGGAGACGGGAACAAAAGTGGTTCGGAGCAATGTGATTGGGGAGGAGACAATGGAAAACTGTGCAATCCGGATTATGGAGGAGATTGTAATTACTGCAGTAGTCAATGCGAACTAAAAACAATTGGCGGTCCCTATTGCGGAGACGGATCCAAAAACGGTTCAGAACAATGCGACGCAGGAAATGATAATGGAAAGGTCTGTACGCCTGACTATGGCGGAGAGTGTAGCTATTGCACCAACCAGTGTACAGAGAAGACCGTTGGGGGTGTTTATTGTGGAGATGACATAAAGAATGGTTCGGAAGAATGTGACGGAAATGATGGAGTGGGAGCTGGTCAAAGCTGTGACAATAATTGTAAACTTTCTGATGTACCGGGAAACATTTCTTTGAACAAAACGGCTTCGCCAACATTGATTAATCCTGGCCAGGAGGTTTCCTATACCTACAAAGTGACCAACACTGGAAACGTGGATCTTTCTGATGTGAAGGTGACTGATGACAAGATAAGTTCAATTTCTTGTCCATCAACCGCCTTGAATGCAGGAAAATCAATGACTTGCACGGCCAAGCAAAAGATCAATGCCGACACCACTAATACCGGAACGGTAATCGGAAAGACTCCAGTTGGCAAGGAAGTCAAAGATACTGACAAAGCAGCAGTTTCAACGGAAGAAGAACCGCCAGAACCGCCGGAAGAGCCAGATGAACCTGAAGAGGACTGTGAAGGATCAATTGGGAACTACATCTGGTTCGACACTAATGGTGATGGGATTCAAGACGACAATGAATCAGGAATTTCTGGCGTGAAAGTGGTAGCTTATCGAGGCAACAAGAAATATTCTGATAAAACTGACAGCAAAGGACGCTATGAGATTGATGAGCTGTGTAAAGGCACCTATGACGTTCGAGTCAAAACAGAGGATGTTGTTGGTCTGAGTCAGACCTATGATCCGGATGGCAAACTTGACAACAAGACTGAAGTGAAACTCAAGAACAACAATGACAATCACACCAAAGCCGACTTTGGATATCGAGGCGGAGCCGCCCCGAAGACTGGAATCGGCACTAACATCGCCATCATCTTGTTGATCTCGCTAGCGGTGACAGCAGGAGTAATGGCTATGCTGATCAAACTCGGAAAGGTTTAGGATTAGATAAATACTTCTTGTAAAATCAGCGCGGCCTCCCAAAGGGAGGCCGCGCGCTTTTTATCCACGCCCCCAGAAGACCACGTGCTTGCACATGGATGAATGGGTCCTCTAGGGCGGGATTCCGCCCTAGCGAGCAAGCCGAAAACGCACTTGTATAATAGGGACTACAGGCTTGCTCGTGGGGCTCCATTTTTCCAACAAATATTCCTATCTAAATTTTTCTTGTTTCCACCTGTTCCAAAACGTGTTAAAATGTCAAGCAGATAATTAGCAGCAAAAACAAAATGCCTTTCAAAAAATTAAAGGCGGAAAGTGAAGAATTGGGAATTCCTTTTTGGAGAATGCCCGATTTCGTTTTGGTTTTCATGGCAATCATCAATACTTTTGTGATGATTGTCACCTATGCCTGGGCTTCGAACATGGTTGAAGATCCCAGAGAAGCAGTCCTTTTAGTGGCTGCTATGGCAGCCCTGATAATGGTGGTAGGGAATATTATGACTGAATCGGCTAAGCATATTGTGAGAACTAACAAGCTCAAGAAAGAATTTATCCAAATCATTTCTCATCAAATGAGAACTCCTTTGACAATGATCAAATGGAATGTTGAAAAAACTATCAAACTTGGGAATATTTCAACTCAGCAACTCGATTTGCTTCATAAGATTGAAGAGGAAAATGAAAAGTTGAAAATGATGGTCAATGATGTCCTAAATATGTCCAGGATTGAGGAAAAGAAAAGTAAGATAAAAATCGATAGAATAGATATAGTTAGCAAGGTAAAAGAATGCATCGATGCTCTTCAAGACTATGCGGACGCCAAAAAAGTTCAAATTCATTTAGAATGCGAACAAAATCCGTTTTTTGTCAATGCCGATGTGAATAAGGTTGGAATGGTTTTGATGAATATTATTGAGAACGCAATTAAATATAATAGGGAGAGAGGGAGGGTTGATATAACAATCCAGAAAGATGGTGAAAAAGCAAAGATTAGCGTCAAAGATCAAGGGATTGGAATTGACACGAAAGAACAGGGGCATGTTTTTGAGAAATTCTATCGAGCCAAGGGCGCTAGGAAAAAAGAACCGCAAGGCACGGGACTGGGCTTATTCATTACCAAGTCTGCGATAGAACAAATGAATGGACAAGTAGAATTAGAGTCCAGGCCAAATGAAGGGGCCACTTTTACTTTTTGGCTCAAAGCGAAAAAGTAACCAATTAATACTTATTTAAAAATTAACTATAAAAAAATGAACACCAAAAAAATATTAATTGTGGAAGATGAAAAAGGAATGAGAGAGGCTCTAGAAGATGCTTTTGAAGAGACTGAATACGAAGTTTTTTCTGCTCAAGACGGAGAAGGAGCTGTCAAAGCAATAATTGAGAACAAGCCGGATATAATCCTTCTGGATTTGATATTGCCCAAGAAAGATGGATTTGAAGTGTTGAAGGAAATCAAAGAAAAGCCAGATACCAAAGATATTCCCGTGGTACTCTGCACAAACTTGAGTGATATGCAAGATATTCAGAAAGCAATAGATTTAGGAGCTAAAACCTATCTTTTGAAAGCCAATTACTCGTTGGCTGATATAGTTAGCAAGGTAAACAAAGTGTTGTCTGGAAAATAATAAAAAACTAATCCATATAATATATGAAAGTAGATGCAAAACAACTGCGCGAATTTCTTCTAGATGCAGGCCTAGTCGAAGAGAAAGTCATTGATGAGGCCATTAATGAAGCAGGAAAACAAAACAAAGAGTTGGGAGATATACTGCTTAAAAAGGAAGCTATTTCTGAAGAAGATCTGCGCAAAATGTATGCCTATATTTTGGGAATACCTTATGTCAATCTGGAAAAAGAAAAAATACCCAAGGAGATCCTTCAACTTATTCCCGAACCCATTGCCAAGAAAAACAATATTGTTTCCTTCCAGAAAAACAATAAAGAGTTGCGAGTGGCCATGCTTAATCCGGATGACATCCAAACAATTGATTTTATAAAAAAGAAAACAGGATTGAAAATATCTCCCTGTTTCACTTCAAAATCAAGTATTACGACTGCCCTTAATCAATATAAAAAGAGTCTTCAAGCAGAATTCGGAGATATCATCGGTACCAGAGCAGAAAAAAATATTAAAAAAGCAATTACCAGTGTTGAAAGCAGTGGAGAAGGAATGGAGGACTTGGAAAAAGTAGCTCAGGACCTCCCAATCATCAAAATTGTTGACACCCTGCTCAGGCACGCTATTTTGCAATCGGCTTCTGATATTCACATTGAACCGGATGAGACAGAAATTCACATTCGCTATCGAATCGATGGGATTCTCCATGAAACAATGACACTGCCCAAACAAGTGCTGCCCGGAATTATAGCTAGAATAAAAGTTTTGGCTGACCTTAAATTGGATGAACATAGAATTCCTCAAGACGGTCGTTTTAAGATTGAAGAAGGTGAAAAGAAAATTGCTCTTCGTGTTTCGGTGCTCCCTGTTTTTGGGGGAGAAAAAGTTGTGATGCGTGTGCTGGATGAGTCATCTAAGGGGCTGACTCTTGAAAACATGGGTCTTTGGGGACTCTCATTAGAAAGAGTGCATGAGTCCATCAAAAAACCAGACGGAATGATTTTAGTAACCGGACCTACCGGAAGTGGAAAGACTACTACTCTTTATACCGCGGTTGATATTCTCAACACTCCGGAAGTTAACATCTCGACTATTGAAGACCCGATTGAATATCGCATGCAAAGAGTTAATCAAACTCAAGTCAAACCAAAAGTGGGCATGACTTTTGCCAGTGGGCTCCGAGCGCTTTTGCGTCAAGATCCTGACATCATCATGGTAGGAGAAATTCGTGATTCAGAGACAATGCAAATTGCTCTCAATGCGGCGATGACGGGACATCTGGTTCTCTCCACTCTGCACACAAACTCCGCCGCCGCAGCCATTCCCAGAATGCTAGACATGAAAGCTGAGGCTTTTCTGGTTGCATCAACGGTGCTTATTGCAATTGCTCAAAGATTGGTCAGAAGAATCTGTCCTGACTGCAAAGAATCGGTGAAGCTAACTAAAAAGCAAATAAAAGAACTGTCCAACTTGATTCACTTCGAAGAAGTTTTAAAATCGATAAAGGATTCAGAAAGTCCGGAAGTGAAAGATCTGAAAAACATCACTTCTTTGGAAGAAGCGGCTTTCTACCGAGGCAAGGGATGTGAAAATTGCAACAGCGAGGGTTATAAAGGAAGAGTGGGGATTTTTGAAGTCTTGGAAATGTCTGAAGCCGTACAAAAACTGGTCAGTGGCAAAGCCACAACCAGTGAAATAGAAAACCTGGCCAAAGAGGAAGGAATGTTCACCATGATTCAAGATGGAATCATCAAGGCTCTACGAGGAGACACAACAATTACCGAAGTGTTGAGAGTAACGCAGGAATAAGGCGCAAGAAAATAAAAATGTCAAAATAAAAACAAAAAGATGCCCAAGTTTGTCTATGTCGCGAAAAATAAAGATGGGAAAGAAATTCAGGGAGAAACCGACACATCGAATCGGAGAGACGTAGTTGAAAGACTGCGCAAAGATGGCTTCTGGCCGGTTTCTATAGAAGAAGTGGAAAAGAAAAAGCTCAAGAAGGGTTCAATATCAGACCGGATTTTTACTGTTCCTCTGAAAAACAAAACAATTTTTTGCCGTCACTTAGCAGTCATGATTGGCTCGGGACTGTCTATCTCTAAAGCGCTGATGATTTTGGCTTCGCAGGAAAAGAACAAGACTCTTCAAAAAGTATCAGAAAAAATGGCCAATAATGTGCGAGAAGGAATCTCTTTTGCTGATGCTATTGGGAAATATCCTCGCGTTTTCAACGCAGTTTTTGTCTCAATGATTAGAATGGGTGAGATCAGCGGAAATTTGGAAGAGGTTTTAAAAATTCTGGCTGACCAATTGGAAAAAGACCACAAACTAATTTCAAAGGTCCGGGGAGCAATGATATATCCTTCCATCATTGTTGGAGCGATGATCATTATCGGAATCCTAATGATGATTTTTGTGATTCCAAAAGTTACTGGCATCTTCAAGGATTTTGGCGTTGAATTACCAATTGCGACTAGAATAGTTATTTTCGTCAGTGATTTTATGGCGGCCAATGTCTGGGTGACTTTGGGTTCATTAGTTTCAATTGTGGTGGGAACATCTTTCTTTGCTAAAACCAAGGCAGGCAAAAGACTGTTTCATAAATTATTTCTAAAAGCCCCAGTGCTCGGGTCTATAGTGGTGAAAGTTAATAGTGCTCGCTTTTCAAGAATCTTGAGCTCCTTGCTGGAGAGCGGAACATCGTTGGTTGAAGCACTGGATATAACAGCTGACACTCTGGGAAATTATTATTTTAAAAAAGCCACGCGAGAAGCATCAAAAGAAGTTCAAAAAGGAATCGAACTCTCAGACATCTTAGGAAAAAACAGGGGAGTTTTTCCATATTTAGTGGTTCAAATGACTGAAGTGGGAGAAGAAACAGGAAAGACTCCAGAGATTCTCAAAAAATTAGCCAGTTTCTATGAGGATGAAGTTAGTCAAATAACTCAAAATCTATCATCGATTATTGAACCGGTCTTAATGATAATCATTGGAGCAGCTGTGGGATTGTTTGCCATTGCCATAATTCAACCAATCTATTCAGTGATGGGTCAAATTTAGCGATCTTTATGCACCTTGTAGCGACAAGCTCTATGAGTCAAAACGAGTGGATATATTTAGAAACTGTCTAAAAAGTCCATTTTCTACTGCAAGTTTCAGATTCCGGCTGCAAATTATTCATCACTCGTCGATGGATACTCCGTATATAATCTCCTCATTCTTCACAATTTTCGCTCGGAATCTAAAACTTTCGCGACGAAAGAGACTTTTTAGGCAGTTTCTAAGAGAAGTTACCTAATCTATGTTTGATTTCCCACAAGCAAGGCATTTTTGCCAAACGTTCACTCCGTTTCCTAAGGTGTCAAAAATGCCTCACTTGCGGAAAATTTTCATTAAGTGAAACGGGAAAATACGTAACTTTCGTGCTAAATTCAAAATACAAAATACAAAAGTGAATAAAATTCAACAAATATTCAAAAACAAAAAGGGCGTCACTCTTATTGAAGCCATCGTTGGAGTGGGATTGGTCAGCATGATTATCATGAGTCTTTATCTAACTTTATTCAATGCGGTTCGTCTCATGGGAGATTCTAAACAGAAAATTGGAGCAGTGGCCCTGGCAACAGAAAGAATGGAAATGATCAGAAATTTAGAGTATGAAGAAATTGGTATTCAGGATTGGATTCCAGCCGGGCCTTTTTTGCAGGAAGAGGTGCTCACGAAAAATGGCTTTCCCTATATAATCAAGACTCATATCGAATATATTGATGATCCATTTGATGGGGTTGGCGTTGATGACGACACGGAAAATGACTACAAACAAGCGCGAGTTGAAATTATTTGGACTTCGGGAGAATACACTAGGAATGTACTATTCATTTCAAACTTTGTTCCTGATGGATTGGAATCTGATCTAGGCGGGGGAGTGCTGAGTGTAAACGTGGCTACGCCGTTGGGCAATCCCATTGCTAACGCCAGAGTAAACGTGGACAGCGTTGAAGAAACTGAACCCATCCATGGGTATTCCATGACTGATGCGGAGGGAAATATTAGACTGCCTGGAATTCCGGAACAGGAGTATCAAATCGCTGTTTCAAAAGACGGCTATGAAACAGTCCAAACCTATCCCAATCCTCCCGGTTCACCCTTTACGCCTATCGATGCTAATATTTTTGTCATTGGAGTGGTGATGAAAAGCTTTTATATTGACAAAACGGCCAGTCTAAAACTCAAAGCAGTCGACTCAAGTAGCGGAGACAACATCGAAGGCGTTGAAGTCAATTTGGTTGGCGGACGATTGATTGGAACTGATCCCGATACTTTTTCTTTAGATGATACAAGCTCGACCAATTCTTCGGGAGAAATAGACTATTCTGGGCTCAGCCCGGGCAACTATAATATCGCCAATATGAGCGAATTAGGCACAAGTACCTATGATTATGTGGGAGCGGATGCCAGCATTCCCATTGTCTTGCAAGCTGAAGACAACATCCAAGTCAATTTGCTTTTCGCAGAAAAAACTATCGATTCTTTGTTAATGACCGTGGTAGATGATCTATCTGGAGAACCGATAATTGGTGCTGACGTGCGAGTCTTTGGCAATGGATTTGACCAATCAGCCGTAACAGATTCTCAAGGATTGGTCTATTTTCCTCTCACCGAAGATCCTCCGGTGACAATGGATCCGGGCAGTTATCAAGTCGAGATTCAAGCTACCGGCTATCAGAATTATACCGACACTGTTGACGTCAATCAGCTAACAGAAAAAGAAGCAAGACTCAGCACATAAAAAAAATGAAAGACATTTTAAAAAATGAAAAAGGATTAACTTTGGTGGAAACAATTGTGGCCATTGGAGTGATGGTGATATTGGTGGGAACAATATCTGTTTTTGTGATCAGAGCTTTTAGCATCAACCGAATCGCTCTCGAGCAGGGACTAAATGCTTCGGCTCTACAGAATTCAATCAGAAATTTTACCACCAATCTTCGAGAAGCCAAGCAATCTGATTCTGGGGGCTATATGCTTGAATCGGGAGATGATTATGAAATCGTTTTCTATGCCAACATTGACGATGATGACGCAACAGAACGACTGCACTATTATCTTGAAAATAGTCAATTCAAAATGGGCATCGCAGAACCGGCTGGTTTTCCGCCTGTCTATCCTGTCAATGACGAAGAAACCAGAATAATTGGCAATGGCGTGATTAACACAGCCGAACAATATTTATTCTATTATTATAACGAAGACTATCCCATTGACACTGACAACAATCCCTTGGTCACCCCGATAGCGCCTCAAGAAGTTAGTTTAATCAAATTGAATCTTCATATGAACGTTGATCCGGAACAGCATCCTGATTCAATGCACATGGAAACATTTATTCGGCCCAGGAATATTGAGTAGAGTTCTTGACTTTTGCGACAAGACGAGTTAGAGTATCAGATAGAAAGGAGTTGAATATGACATTAAAAACTTACTAATTATTAACCATTTTTAAACAAAGGAAACGCATATGGTTAATATGCGATTTTTTGTTTCTTTCCGCGGATTACTTTAATCCTACTTCGCCCTGACATAACGTCGAGGCTACGAAGGACAAGTTATTGGTCTAATTCCCTGTCCCGAGTGCTCGGGACTACAGAACAAAAGTCCAGAGCTTGTTGCGCGCTTCATAGCTTTAGCGACGAAGTGCTCTGGGGTTAACCATTTTATTTGTTATTTATTGTACTAAATAGGAGTTACATCTCTTCCTGTTACAATTAACATAGATTGCGTAACTTCTCGTATAAGTAATTTGTGGGCACTTAAAAAACAATGAGTACAAGTAATATTGATCTAGACAAAGAAATTGATGACGTGCTAGAAAGCTCCGAAAAGAGTGCTAGCACAGGCCGAAAATCCAGCAAAAAAGGAAAAAAAGAAAAAGACGAAGCAGGGAAGTCCAAAATGGACCAACTTTTGGATGAAAATCCAGTTACTCTTCCTGAATTGGGTGAGAAAATCACTGGAAAGGTAATTGAGGTTGACTCTCGAGCCATCTATGTTGATTTAGGTATGATGGGAACAGGAATTGTCTATGGAAAAGAAATCAAGGATGGTTTTGGAACTGACCGAAAAAAAATAAAAGCTGGTGACGACATCACGGCAGCTATTATTGATTGGGAAAGTGATGAAGGATACATTGAACTTTCCATCAGCGAAGCGGTGCGCGAACAGGCCTGGAACGATCTGGCCAAAAAGCGAGATGAAAGAGTCCCCATCACCATCAGGATCCTTGATGCCAACAAAGGAGGTTTGATGGTGGAAGTTAATGGCATCACCGGGTTTATGCCGGTTAGCCAGCTTACGGCCGAACACTATCCGCGAGTTGAGGACGGTGATAAAAATAAGATTCTTGAAATTCTCAAGAGCTATGTTGGAACAGAAATGGTGGTTTGTGTTTTGGACATTGATGAAGCTGAAGACAAATTAATTGTTTCAGAAAAAGAAGCTCATCGGGACAAGGAAAAGGATGCGGTTTCAGAACTAAAAGTGGGTGATGTGATCGAAGGAGAGGCCAGTGGCGTAGTGGATTTTGGTGCTTTTGTGAAATTTTTGCCTCCTTCCAAAAAAAGTTCTGACAGAGAAGAAGATAAGTTGGAAGGCTTGGTGCACATATCTCAATTGGATTGGCAGTTGATTGATGATCCCAGGAAAATAGTCAAGGTAGGCGACAAAGTGAGAGCCAAAATAATTTCCATTGACGATACAAGAATTTCTCTTTCTATCCGAGAACTCAAGAATGATCCGTGGGAAAAAGCGGCCAAGAAATACAAGATCGGAGATTTGGTGAAAGGAAAGGTTCATAAAATAAATCACTTTGGAGCTTTTGTCTATTTGGACAAAGATATTCATGGGCTGGCTCATGTGAGCAGCTTCCCGGGATATCCCGACAAGGCGATTGATGAAATAGCTAAGATCGGGGATGAATACTCTTGGGAAATCATGTCAATGGAACCCAATGAACATCGCATGGGGCTGAAATTTTCTGATGGCAAGAAGAAAAAAGACTCTACTTCGCCAAAGGCTTCCGACTCCGCTACCCACTTCGCTAAAGCTACGAAGGTCAAGAAAGCTACGAAGGACAGGTCGAAGAGCGCTAACGCGAAAGAAGAGAAAATGTTGAAAAAAGAGACTAAGAAGGCTGCAGTGGAAAAGAAGACCAAAGCTACTGTAAGAAAGACAAAAACTAAGAAAGTCAGTAAGTCCCCCGGACGAAAAACTACTAAAAAGACTGCAACAAAAAAACTGGCTAAAAAAGTGGCCAAGAAAAAACCAGCGGCAAAAAAGACGAAAAAAGCGACTAAGAAAGCTAGTCCTAAGAAAAAGAAAAAAGCAACTTCTGCTTCGCAAGATGCTTCGAAGAATAAAAATAAGAAAAAATAAAAATGACTTCAAGAAGAGGGAAAATCTATATTCTTATAGGGCCTCCTTCGGTAGGTAAGAATACTTTGTTAGAAGGTGTTCGTGGTAGGATAAAAAATCTGGGGAAAATAATCTCAACAACGACAAGAGAGAAAAGGCCGCAAGAAGTTCATGGCAAGGATAAATTTTTTCTCACAGACAAAGAATTCGATGATGCTATAAGAAATGATGAATTCATCGAATGGCAAAAATTACATGGACACAAATATGGAGTCCTGAAAAAAACAGTTAACGAGAGCTTGGATACAGGGATGGATTTCATCATGGAGATTGAAGTTCTTGGCGCATCAAAGTTTAAAGAGATTTTTGGAAAAAATGTGGTGATGATTTTTGTTTTGCCACCTTCATTCAAAGCACTAAAGGAGAGGATTCAAAAGAGAGGTGTTGATAATGAAAAAGGGGTTGCAGTAAGGTTGAGCAGGAGCAAGGCGGAAGCAACCTATCTCTTGAAATGCGATTGTGTTCTTGTTAATGATGATTTGGAGGAAACAATTAGTGGGCTTGAAAAGATAATTAAAAAAGAAGTAGAAGAGATCTATTACTCCAAAGACAGACTCGAAGTTAATTCAACTGCTGTGGTCCTTGATGAAAATGCTGAAAGGATTCTTGTTAGAGATGATAACAAACTTATTAACGTCAGAGCTAAACAAGGGGAATTTCCGTATGAGAAGTTAATTGAAAAAATGAAGTCATTGTGGAAGAGTGATTTTAAATTCATTCAAGATGATAAATTTATGAAGGAACACAACGAAGGTTTGAATGTTTTTCTTCCTTTTTGGATTTCAATAAACAGAAATGTTGATAGACTGAAAATAGGTTTCCACTACGCAGTGAAATTTTCAGGTAACATCGACAAAAAAAAGTGGAAATGGGTGCCTAAAAATGAGTTTTTGAAAAATTTCGGGCAGTATAACCTGAATGAAAAAGCGAAGAAAGAATTTGAAAAAGTACTAGATGTTTCGTGAATTTACGAGAGAATATTATTTCTTCACCAAACTCAAAGAAAATGAAATGAATTCTTTTATTAAAAATTTCCAAAACAATATTTTCCACAAAAAGCTCTTTGAGCGAGGAGACGGAATTGTAGTTGGAATTTCTGGTGGACCAGACTCAACTTGTTTGACTCTGCTGCTTCATAAATTGAAAAAGAAATATGATTGGAAATTGATTTTAGTTCACGTCAACTATGGACTGCGTGGAAAAGAATCTGATGAGGACGAAAAGTTTGTCAGAGAGCTGGCAGAGAAATTGGGAGAAGAGCTAGAGATTATTAAACCACCCTACTTCGCCCCGCCCTTTGGTAGAAAGGGCGGGACTTCGAAGAGCAAGTTTCCTTTTCCTGAAGGAAAAGGAAACTTGGAAGAAGCAATGAGAGATTTTCGATATAAAACTTTTGAAAAAATCAGAAAGCAAAAAAAATATGACTGGATTGCTGTAGCTCACACTCAAGATGATCAGGTGGAAACTTTTTTGATGAATTTGATTCGGGGAGCGGGTCTTCGGGGAGCGAGTGGGTTAAAAGAAACTTCCAGTATAGTTGGTAGTAAGAATGATTTAGTCCGACCACTACTATCATTCAAGAAGCAAGAAATTATTGAGTTTCTAAAAGAAACTGGACAGGATTACCGTATAGACAAAAGTAACCTGGAAACTGAATTGTTCAGGAATAAGATCAGACTGAAACTGATTCCGCTGCTCGAGAAAGAATATAATCCCCAAATTAAAAATAGATTGACTGATCTGAGAAATCACCTGCAAGAATTCGAGGTTTTTGTTGAACAAAACGCCAAAAAAAAGTACAATGAAATTGTATTAAAAGATGAGGGCCAGATTGTATTTGAAACGGCACGTTTAACTGAATTGGAGGCTTTTTTATTAGGACAAATTTTTCGATTAGCCATTGCAGAAATCAAAGGAAACCTAAGAAACATTACTCAAGCGCATTTTTTTGAATTTCAAAAAATCCTGGAAAGTGGCAAAGGAAAGATTCAAAACATGCAATTAGAAGGAATGATTATTCAAAAAAAAGATAATAAAATAATCTTTAAGTCAAAAGCCTAAACACCAATTATATGAAAAAAATTGGCAAAAATATTATCCTGATAGTCATTTTGTTTTTGGCTATTTCCGGAATCGTCACTCTCTATAGTGCTGACTTGGAGAAAACTGAAACCATTCCTCTTTCTCAAGTGGCAACGTTGATCAACGAAGAACAAGTGGAAAAAATCGAAGTGCAAGGAAACAAATTGGAAGTTCAACTGAAAGATGGCAACGCCAAAAAATCACGGAAAGAATCTGAAAGTTCACTAACTGAATCACTCGCCAATGTTGGGGTTGATCAAGCAAAATTCCAATCAGTGCAAATTGAAGTGCAGGATACATCAGGAGCCGATCTTTGGCTGACGGTGATTTTGCCGTTCCTTTTGCCGTTTGCTCTGATCGCATTTTTCATTTGGTTTTTGATGAAGCAAGCTCAGCGAGGAAACAATCAGGCAATGATGTTCGGAAGCAGCAAGGCCAGAATGATGATTCCTACCAAAGATGGTCAGCGCATCACCTTTAAAGATGTGGCTGGTGCTCAAGAAGCCAAAGAAGAGCTTTTTGAAGTGATTGAATTTTTGAAGAACCCAAAAAAGTTTCTCCAACTAGGAGCTAGAATTCCTCGAGGGTTCCTATTGCTAGGTCCTCCCGGGACAGGAAAAACTCTGATGGCCAAGGCAGTAGCCGGAGAGGCCAACGTTCCATTTTTCTCCATCTCAGGATCTGAATTTGTGGAAATGTTTGTGGGAGTGGGAGCCTCGAGAGTGAGAGATTTGTTCAAACAAGCCAAGAAAAATTCACCGGCAATTGTTTTCATTGACGAGATTGATGCTGTGGGAAGACATCGAGGAGCAGGTTTAGGTGGCGGACATGATGAAAGAGAACAAACTTTGAATCAAATTCTGGTTGAAATGGATGGTTTTGACACTGACACCAATGTGATTGTTATCGCTTCAACTAACCGACCAGATGTGTTAGATCCGGCTCTTTTGCGTCCAGGAAGGTTTGACCGACGAGTGATAGTTGATCTGCCCGACATCAAAGAACGAGAGGCCATTTTGAAAATTCATTCTAAAGGAAAACCGCTTGAAAAAGGCGTGGATATTCGTCAAATTGCCGAGAGAACTCCCGGTTTTTCCGGAGCAGACTTAGCTAATTTAGTGAATGAAGCAGCAATTTTGGCAGCTCGAAGAAACAAAAAAATCACGGGAATTGAAGAAATGCGGGAAGCAATTGAGAAAGTCCTGCTCGGCCCAGAAAGGCGCAGCCACGTGCTTTCCAAGGAAGAAAAAGAAATCACTGCCTATCATGAAGGTGGTCATGCATTGGTGGCGGCCAGTTTGCCCAAAGCAGATCCAGTGCAAAAAGTTTCCATTGTCTCGAGGGGTCACGCAGCAGGCTTCACCTTGAATGTTCCCAAGAAAGATCGAGCACTTCATTTTCGTTCCTATTATTTGGATCAGCTAGCTGTTTTACTTGGAGGATATGTCACCGAAGAGATGATTTATGGAGAGGTAACCACGGGAGCTTCCAATGATTTGGAAAAAGCCACTAGCATTGCTCGCAAATTGGTTACCCGTTTCGGCATGAGCAAGTTGGGCCCGATGACTTTTGGCAAGAACGAAGAGATGGTTTTCCTGGGCAAGGAACTTCATGAACAAAAGAATTATTCTGAAAAAATTGCTCAGCAAATTGACGAATCAACGAGTGGTTTCATCGAAGAAGCGCATGACAAAGCCCAAAAAGTTCTGACTAAAAGGAGAAGCGTTTTGGAAAGTATATTCAAAAAGCTGCTTGAGAAAGAAACTTTGGAAAAAGATGAGTTCGATAAAATTGTTCAAGAGAAAAACGTTGTTGAAAAAGCCAGCGAAGAGAAGAAATAATTTCAAAACCGTTGATGTCTTTTTAGTCTAGGTGTATAATTCAATTTGTGTTTCTAAAACTCAAATAAAAAATAATCTCACCTGAGATATCTCAGGTGGAGCAAAAAATGAAAAAAATTGTTATTGGTTTGTTGGGGGAAACTGGCAGCGGAAAAGATACCGTGGCTAATCACTTGGAGGAAAAATATGGAGCCAAGCTTCGTCGTTTTGCTAACCCGATCAAAGACACATTATCGATCTTCTTTGATAAGCTTTCGAAGAAGGATCAGCAATGGCTCTATTTGAGGTTTAGAGAGCGGTTTGGTGAAGACATTCTTTGCCGAGCGATGAAGAAAAGAATTGATAGTGACAAAGAGGAACTAATTGTAGTCAATGGTCTGCGCATGCTGTGTGACTATGACTTCATCAAAAGCTACGAGAACTCTTATGTGTTATATGTTACAGCCGATGAAGAAATTCGCTGGAAAAGAGTAGTTTCTCGGGGAGAAAAGACTGATGACAATATTTCTTTGGAAAAATTTCAAGAAATGGAAAAAGAAGAGACAGAAATTCACATTCCAGAAATGGGGAAAAAGGCTGATGGAACTATCAATAATGACAAGGACGTGGAATATCTCCTGAAAGAAACGGACAAGTTTATGGAAGAAATCAAGACAGGCGAAGCGGTTAAAAATACTGAAACACCAGAACTGTCTGGCGAAAAAAAACCTGAGAGGATTGAGTCAGCTGGAAAGATGGTGGTCAAGCCAGAGTTCAAGAAAAAGACGATTTAGATTTTTATAGACCATCATAGTTGAAACGAAAGAACACTCTTGGCCGAGTGTTTTTTTGTTATTCCTGTCCTCGTCTCCACGAGGATAAATCCTGGCTAGAATCCATTCTATTGAAGGGCTGTGTTTCAGAAATACGATTACAGGTACCTGTAATCGTATTTCAACGAATCTTTTAAGCGGGAATGACAACTAAAGATTTGTAATCTTTAGTTGTCATTTACTAAAAAACAAAGCTATTGTATAATTAGTCAGAAGAAAATTTTTAATAAAATCACCCCAGTTGAATATTGCAATTAATATTGCAATTTAAATTAAACGGGGTAAAAAAATGAAAATAAAATTAGAAAAAATAGCTTTGGAAACCACCAAGCAGCTGGAATTTATTGACATTACTAGCAATGTTGAAGAAATTCTGGATCAATCGGGGGTGAAAAACGGACAAGTGAATGTTTTTTCTCCTCACACAACTGCTGCGGTATCAATCAATCACAATGAGCCGATGTTGTTGCAAGACATGGCCAGACTCTTGTATAAGGTGGCACCCATTGATGAACGCTATTCCCACGATATGTTTGAATTGACCAAAGTGAACAAATCCGATGGACGAAGCAACGGACACAGTCATTGCAAAAGTGTTTTTTTGGGCTCCAGTGAAACAATTCCGGTGGAAAAAGGAGAAATGATGCTGGGAGAAAGACAGAGCATCTTTTTTGTTGAGCTGGATGGGTCGAGAAAAAGGGATTATGTGGTGCAGGTGGTGGGTGAGTGAAGGTTCAGGCGAGACGCCTGAACCCGCAAAAAGGGATTTCAAGAATGCCTATATGTTTCATAAAATCCCCCGAGCAAAGCTAAGCCGCTTCACTCCTCCTTTTTCAAAGGGGGAAAATAATAAGTTGGACAATTCACGGCGAAGGGATTCTTCACTTCGTTCAGAATGACAAAGAATGTAAGCCTTTACCGTACGTACGTGGGTACGTGCTTTTTTGATTCCTCCCGATACGAAAGAATCTTTCCCCCTTTCTTAAAGGGGGATATAGGGGGTTTTTAATAAATGACAGTCTGAAAATCCTCCCTAACCCTCCTTTAAGAAAGGAGGGAACAAAAAATCCTCCTGAGAATTATGTGACTTTCTAGTTGCCAAAAACGAAAAAGATGCTAGAATGCAAGCAAGTAAATATGCTAATAATTAAAACAACCTTATGCTCAAAAAAACAATCATTATTATGGCTATTTTTAGCCTAGTTTTAGCAGCTAGTCCTCTTTGGGCTAAGCCAGATTTTGAGTGGGTTGAGGGGAACTTAGAAACTTCTGGCAAAGTTTCCAGACAACTTCATCTTCCAGAACCCGCGGTTGAGAACTCTCGAGTGATCAACCTGGGAACAGCTTGGGATCCTCAAAGCGGAAAAATGGTGGAGGGATATGCCATTATTCGTTATAAGGACAAAAAAGCCAAGCCTGATAAGCCAGGAAAACCTGACAGACCTGGAAAAGAAAAGGAAAGTCAGTGCTATGAATTTTTGGCCAAGGGAGCCAAATGGAAATCGGTGGAGCCCTGGGAAATGAATCCTCAAAATGTTAGAGATTTAAATGAGGGTGCTATCTATGATAATTTGGCAGTTGATATTGAAAAGTGGGAAAATGCTGCAGAATTCAATATCCTTGGAAACGGCTCGCAAGTAAGTAATGTTTTAGTGGCTGACACATCTTCGCCTGATGGTAAAAACGAGGCTTACTTTGATGACATATCCAGCGCAGGAGCTGTTGGCGTAACTATCATCTGGGGTATTTTTAGCGGTCCACCGTCCCTAAGAGAATTAGTAGAATGGGATCAAGTGTATGATGATGCGGATTATGATTGGTCTCTGAATGAAAACGGAGAATCAGACAAAATGGATTTTGAAAGCATCGCCACTCATGAATTGGGACACAGCGTTGGTATGGGAGATCTCTATGAAACAAGCTGCATTGAGGAAACCATGTATGGCTATGTGGATTATGGCGAAATCAATAAGCGAGATCTCAATGCCGGTGATATTGCTGGTGTGAGCAAACTTTATTGATCTTCTATAAGGGCCTAAAGAAAGAGATTTTTTAGGAAACAGTTCCGAGTACTCGGAACTGTTTTAATTTTTTTATAAAAATGTGCTAAAATAAAGAAAATAATTAACCCCGGTTAAATAGTGCAATTAAAATTGCAATTTAACGGGGCAGGCCCCAATCCCGACGATACGTTGGAGCAGGGCAAGTCTCAGTTAGATGGTGCGATTTTGTCACGATTCAACGGGATAAAAAGAAAATGAGCGAAAAAACAAAAAAAGTTCTCAAAATCATTGGAATTATCCTGCTGGTCCTGATTGCTTTGGGAGTCTATAGCTGGATTTTCAATGGAAGATCAGCTACTCCTTATCGAGTTAGCAAAGAACTGCAAAGAGGAGGGGGACTGATGGGGGCACCTGATTCTGCAATGGTTGATGCCGAGCCAATGATGGGGATGATGGCTGAGGAAGCAGCGCCATCATCAAGAACTGCCAATGATTCAGTTGAGCCAATTCAAGTGGCGGATAAGAAGATAATCAAAAATGGCAATCTGACTTTGAAAGTTGAAAGCACTGAAACAGCAGCGGGAGAAATCACTGCAATTGCCAAGGCCAATGAGGGAGAAGTGTTCTCGACTAACTTCAGAGAAAGTTCAAGTGGCGCTCGATCAGGAACAGTGGTGATTAAAGTGCCAGTGAGCAAGTTCGAGCAAACGATGGGAGAATTAAAAAAAGTTGCCACGCAAGTGGTGATGGAATCAACCACTGGCCAAGATGTGACTGAACAATATGTTGATCTTCAAGCTCAATTAAAAAATAAAAGGGCAGAAGAAGCAGCTTTTGTCGAAATTCTCAGTCGATCAGGAAAGATTCAAGAAGTTCTGGCAGTAACAAAAGAAATTTCTCGAGTGCGAGGCCAGATTGAAAGACTGGAAGCTCAGGTGCGTTACCTTGAATCACAAACCGACATGTCAACTATTACCGTCTATGTCAGTGAGGATGTGGAAATTTCCACTGGTGATGAGTGGCGACCATGGCAAGTTATAAAGACTTCAGTCAAAACACTCTTCAAAAAGATACAAGGTTTTGTTGACGGCTTGATTCGCTTTGTGATTGTCACCATTCCAACTTTGGTCATCTTTGCTCTGGTGATCTGGTTCTTCTATTGGATCGGCAAAAAGATTTATCTAAAACTTTTCAAAAAGAAAGAGGAGCCGCCGATGCAACAATAAAAAGCAAGAACTTGCATAATGGCTAATTTTAGAACCCACATTTCGTTTGGAGCTATTCTGGCAATTGCGGCAGTTGTGTTTATGCTAATAGTATCCCTGACTTCAAACAACATAATCTTGCTCTGGGTTGCAGCAGCTGTTCTGGTTGGTTCATTTTTACCAGACTTAGACAGCGATGACGGAATGCCATTTCAGATTGTTTTTGGAGCCTTTTCTTTGCTTTGTGCCGGAGGAGCATTCTATTATCTCTATCAAAATGGTCAGAGAGATTGGTTATGGCTGATTATCACTCCGCTATTAACTTTCATTTTTGTTCGATTCGGGGTGGGCTATGTCTTCAAGAAGTTCACTCATCATCGAGGAATGTTTCACTCGATTCCGGCAGTGCTCATTTCAACCTTGGGAGCATATATTATCTTGAGAGGATTTAATCTGGTAGCGATAGATCGAGCTGCTATTGCTCTAGCAGTAGGTCTGGGATATCTGGGACACTTAGCCTTAGATGAAATCTATGCCACAGTTAATTTCCGAGGTTTGAGCATCAAACCCAGCCGATCATTGGGTAGCGCCTTGAAACTATTTTCTGGTTCTGGATTAGCCAACTTTATTTCCTATGGGGCACTAATCGTTCTCGGACTAATTGTATTTATATAAACGTTTTTATAATAGATTATATAATTATAAGACCGGCTTCCAGTTGGGAGCCGGTCTTTGCATGATGACCTTGGTTTAATTAATCCAGGAATCAAAAAAGTCACTTTCAAAGTTATCTTACTCCTTTAAGCTTGACGCAAGTTGTATGTACACTCCTCCTTGGTCGTGGGTTACGGCAAGTTTTTTTGTTCCGTAGATCGATGCTCGGATTATATCATCTTCAAAAATATAACCTCTTACCTCCCATTGTAACTTCGTTTTGAGAACCTCAAGACCGATCCTTGAAAAGCGGTAAGGCTTTAGAATTTCTGCAATAGCCAGATTTATTCTGAACAGAAGACGCTGATGATGAAAGATTGAAATTACTCTCAACTTCCCCTTGTTGTCAGGCCTAGCCATAAACAAGGCCAATTTGGCGTTATCTTTCTTGCCGGCTGGAATTAAAGGATTTGCAGATGGATAGTATAGCATTCCGCCTAGTAAAAAACCGGTGTTTATATTAGTTTCATTGTTAAAGTCGAGTAGCCTGCCTTCTTTTTTCAATTTTTTAAGTCTCTTAAGCAATTCATCAAACAGAATCCAGCCATCATCACGTAATAAGACTTCGTCGTGAATAAGTTCTGCCAAGTAACGTCCTCTCATGCCATATGGTATTTTCTCTATTTCAACATTCTTGCTACTTGCTGGCTTCATTAGACATTTTCCTTTCTTTGAGTTTTTCTGTTCTCCAACCATATTTTGTCTCAAAAACATTATGACCAATGACGTCCATGCCCTCTCTTGGTGGTGACTTATTGTGTTTATGCCAAAATCTTTTCGAACAAGTAAATGATCCGAAAGACACGGAGCCCCTTGTGGCCACGACAATATATGGGCTTCCTTTTTCTGGCCTTACTATTGATGTTATGTAGCCAATGATTTTTCTTACCTTTTTTCTTCTTTTTTCAAACTTCCTTTTTCTACTTATTTTTCACACCCCCTCTCGTTTTAAAATGAACTTTTGATATCAAATGTTGTTACACACGAAGAGCAATTTTATTTCTTTTCCGAATGATAGAACGGCGTGCCAGTGGCACGCCGCTACAATAAGCTATTTCTTGTTAAACCAAGAATTACACAAGTTTTACTGACAACTTTTCTTGCACTCGGCTTGAGCGGTGGCATCAGGAATGCTATCACAAATGGCACAAGCATCTTGACCCGCTTGTTCACTTTGCTGTTGAAATTGTTGCATCGCTTGGGTCAGGTCAGTGAATTCAACATCAGTTGGGGGAGTGAACTTGGAATTATTCGGCACCCAAGGTACACACTTATAATCGTATTCTTCGTTCAGATCAGTTTTCGTAGATTCTTGCTGTTCTTGGCCAGGAATATCAGGCATATCTGGAACATCTTCCTTAGCTGTTTTTTCAGGTTCTTCAAGCTTCATTTTGGTTCCTTTTTTGGTGTCATCCCAAATATACATCCATTGACCATCAATAATGGTGTGAGAGCTGAACTGCTTGCCACCAGCATCTTTCATCTCAACATCAGAACGCATTTTTTCGCCTGAGACATAGGAAACACTTTTGCCCTCACCACTTTCATCCTTGAAAGTCACAGTGCACATGAGTGACTTGCCTAGGGCCAAAAGATCTTTTAGTGACCCAGTGAATGAATTTTCATCACCGCTGACTTCTTGCTGAGCTCCGCCGGGAGCTGTTGCTTGATCTTGCTGAGGAGGTTTGGGACAACCGCTCAGAACTAAAACAGCCGCAAGGACAAATCCAATGATTAAGCCTTTTTTCATATTTAATTTTTTAATAATTAACTCTAGTTTCATAATAGATTATTTATCGGAAGAAATCAAAAAATTTTACACAAACTTAGCAGTATGATTTAATAGTACTAAGCTAAGCCGACTAAAACAAAAATGAGAAAGATTTTAATAGCGCTAGCCTTTTTTATTTTGGCTCCTGTCGTTGTTGATGCGAGGAGCTATGATTTTTATGTTGATGAAGACAATGACACAGGAACAGAAGACGGGTCCAATGACCATCCCTATGACACCATTGGCGAAGCAATCGAAGCGGCTGAAAACAACGATGAAGACGATCGAGAAATTTATGTGAAGGACGGAGAATATCGAGAACAAGTGCATCTGGAAGATGGAATGGAACTATACGGAAAAAGTAAAAGCGGAACTATCATTCTGGGCCGATCTTCATCGGGGAAAGATTATTCCTATGCGGTGAAAATGGAAGATAATACAAAAATCAAGAATTTTACTGTCAAATATGGCAAGATTGGTATTTGGGTAACTAAGAATAGCAAGGCCAAAATTGAAGATTGCAAAATTAAAAAATCTGATGATATTGGTGTGAAAGTGGACAAAGCTAATCGCACCGACAAAGAAAAGTTTACTATGGAAGACACCAAAGTTTATGATGGTGATGGAAAGGCTATGTATATCCGCAAAAGAAAAGTTGAGATTGAAGGTAATGAAATCTATGACAACGAAGAGGAAGGGATTGATCTTCGCGCTAGTGTGAAAGGAAAGATTCAAGACAATGAAATTTATAACAACGGTGAATCAGGCATTGAATTAGAAGCCCGGGGGGCCAATTTGAAAATCACGGATAATACAATCAAGAGTAATGATTCAAGTGGCATCACAGCTCAATATCGCAGCAACACCAAAGCTGGGCAGGTCGTCTTGGAAGACAATACCATTAAGAACAATGATGAGTTTGGTCTAGGCTGCGCCAATCCTCAAGGGGGAAGCCCAGTGGTCAACTATTTCAAAAATATGTATACCTTGATCAAGAATAAAATCACTGGCAATGACAGTGGGGTTTCATCATCAATGTGCGGGCTATAAAACTCGAAATAACGACTAGAACAAAGACCTTTTTTGTATATTTTAACAAACAGCCATGAACAACTTTCCAATATTTGCGGCTTTTTATTTTTGTCGCTATGTTGTATAATAAAGCTATCTGGGAGTGAAAACAAAAACTGAACCGGATGAAAAAGGACAAACAAAAAAACAATAATAGCAGGTTGGCCAAACCCAACGCTTTTATCGTTGCCTATGCGCTAGTGGCAGCGGCAGTGGTAATTACTCTTTTGGGTGGATTGTTAGTGTTTGTGACTTCATCCCAAAGAAGAAGCTCAGATGAAATTTCTCGCCAGCAAGCTCTTCAAATCGCCGAGAGCGGAATCTATTTCTATAAATGGTATTTGGCACATAATTTGGACGGAAAAAATGCTCAGCAGATCAAAGATTTTTGGGATTCAGGAGTTGCCTATGGGGTAAGTGCTCCCTATGAGCAAGAAGTGGCTGACAAGGACGGCACACCGGCTGGACGTTATCAAATTGAAACAATTGCTCCTGAATCAAACTCAACTATTGTCACGGTGACTTCTTCAGGCTGGACCTATCGTCATCCAGAAATTGTTCGTTCCATTAAAGTAAGGTTCAGGCGTCCCTCTTGGAGTGAGTATTCGGTTCTGGCTAATGATTTTATGCGTTTTGGAACAGGCACTAGTGTTTTTGGGCCAATTCATTCCAACAATGGAATTCGTTTCGATGGTTTTGCCAATAATGTCATCACATCCTCGGTGGAAGAATACAATGATCCAGATCATTCCGGGGGAAATGAATTCGGCGTCCACACGCACATTGCACCAATTGATCCCTTGCCTCCCGCTGCTGTTCCCAACAGGACAGATGTTTTCGCCGCCGGCAGAGAATTTCCAGTGGCTCTAATCGATTTTAATGGAGTGACGACTGATTTGTCCTTGATTGGTGACGAAGCCGCAGCCGAGGGACTATTTTTTTCAAGCGGTGAGACTTATGAGGAAGAAGTTTGTGGTTGGCGTTGGGTTGGTTGGCCTTTTTGGTGGGAATATAGCTGTCAGACGGAGAACGTTGGTGTAAAAGGATATCACTTCACTTTGAGAACTGATGATAAAGTTGAAGTCAGAAGAGTATTGTCATATGGATCCTCATCCTATGGAATCTTTGATGAGACTGATCCAGAAGTGTTGGATATACCTGCTAATGGATTAATATATGCAGAAGAAAATGTTTGGGTTGATGGACAAATCGATGGAGTACAAGTGACTATTGCTGCTGCTGATCTTGAATCATCAGCCCATGAAGACATCTACATCAACAATGACATTCTCTATACCAACAAGGACGGGCAAGATGTAATTGGCTTGATTGCCGAAGGAGACGTTTCCGTGGGCCTTTATTCAGAAGATTATCTTGAAGTAGACGCCGCTCTTTTGGCTCAAAATGGAAGAGTGGGACGGAATTACTATTGGGGTTCTGACTATGTTTGGCGAGAAGAAATTATCGTCTATGGGTCAATTGCTACTAATCAACGTTATGGTTTTGCTTGGACCGATGGAACCGGCTATAACATCCGAACTTTGATTTTCGATAATAATTTGCTCTATTATCCTCCGCCATTTTTCCCAACGGGAACGACTTATGAGCTTGATCTCTGGGAGGATCTCTAGAGGAAAGTCTGATCTTTTGGGAAAAATATTATACAAAATTACATTTATATGGAAAATTCAACCTTTCGAAAATATATAAGCAGCTTTGCCACTCCGCATTCTTTTGGAGTTGATATTAATAACAATGAGTTGAAGATTTTCCAGATAGAGAGAGAACGAGGAAAGGAAAAAATTGTTGGTTGGAGCCGAAAAACGCTCTCTGAAGAAGTGATGAGCAGAGATTTCTTTATCACTGATACGAAAAAGTTTACTCAAGTGTTGAAGAACACTCTGGAAGCATCCAAAGGCAAGCACATCAGAGGAAATTCGGTGGTGATTTCGATTCCTGAAAACAAAATATTCATGAGAATATTGACCGTTCCGCTTATGTCCGAAAAAGAAGCAGCCGAGTCAATCAAATGGGAAGTTGAATCTAATATTCCGATTTCTATTGACGAAGCCTATTTTGATTGGCAAGTAATGGAAAAAACAGGGAACGAAATGAAAGTGTTAGTGGTGGCAGCAGCAAGAAAGACCATCGACAACATCATTTCGGCTTTCGATGAGGCTAACTTGCAAGTGAGAATTATTGAAGCAGACTCAGTGGCAGTTGGACGCTGTGTTTTGTCAGCTAAAGAAAAAAATCCGATTTTACTGGTTGATATTGGGGTCGATGGAACTAGCTATTTCATTTATCAAGATGGCTATCCGGTTTTTTCATCTAGCAGCTCTGTTTCAGGAAGACTCTTTACGGATGCAGTAGCCAAATATTATGGAGTGGATTGGAGAAAGGCTGAACAGTATAAAACGCGGGTCGGTCTTGGTTCGACCAGGAAAGAAAAAGAAGAAATGATGAAGCTATTTAAGCCACTTTTGTCAACTTCAGTTTCGGAGATAGAAAAAACTATGAGCTTCTTTAGTGAAAAACTGAGTGTTGATAAAGACAGGGGAATCGAAAAAGTTATTGTTTGCGGTGGCGGATCAAATTTAAAAGGGCTCAAGTCCTATTTGGCAATCAATCTTAAAAGAAAAGTTGTTCAGGCTAACCCTTGGCAGAACATTAGTTTGGGTGATAACATTCCTCCAATTTCAATGGAAGAGGCCCAGAGTTTCATCACGGCCATTGGCCTGGCTTTAAGATGTTGTGACTAAATCTCAGTAATAATGAGAATAACCATCAATCTCCTTCCTAACAAAAAAAAGGAAGAACAAAAAAATCTGCGAATTGTGGGAGCGACCTTGAAAGTTGGAGCAACTTTGCTTCTGGCAATAGTGGTATTTTTGGTCTTTCTTGAATTTTGCATTTTAGCAATCTCAATACAGCAAAAAGTCTTGGAAAGCGAGATGAATCGTTTTGAACAAACTGGAGCTGCCATGAAAGCTAAAACGGCCCAAGACTCTCTGAGAGACTATGATGAAAAAGCCAAAAAGGTTAGGAAAGATCTTAACAGTCGAAAAAATCATTGGGAAATAATTTCGCAAGTCAATCAAATCATGCCAGACAAGATTTATCTCAAAACTCTGGCCATCAAAGAAGGAACGGTGACGATAATAGGGACAGCAGCTGACCGGGAAGCCTTTTTGTTGTTTGAAGAAAGAATCAAAGCCGACGATATTTTTGGAAAAATTGAATCTCCGATTTCCAATTTTGTTTCAGAAAAAAATGCTGAATTTGAAATAAAAGCAAAAATTAAAGATGAAGAAGCTCAAGAAGAAAACTCCTAAAAGCGAGAACCTATCCAATCAAGCAAAGCTGAGCAAGAAATATGTCTGGATAACAGTTGTAGTTCTGGTTGGTGTTTTTTTAGCAATGATATTTTTTGTTATTTTGCCTGACGTTAAAAGGGTCTATCAAAAAAAGGATGACTTTGAATCTCAAAAACTGAGAATGGAGATCATTAAAGAAAGTGCCATAAAAGCTAGAGACTATTCAGAGTTAATTGAAGGGATAAGAGCCGATAGCATCTTGTTGGATCGGGCGGTGATTGAGAAAGAATCTGAAGTGGAACTAATCAGGGCAATAGAAGAAATATCAAAATCAGTGGGAAGCACTGTTAAAATCGAACACTATATTTCTCCCAGAAAGAAAGTCCAGCCCCAACTTGAATTGTCAGGAGCAACCACGGATCTGGAAAAACTTGAAGAACAGCAAAGACAAGAAGAGATCGAGAAACAAACAGTGCGGCTAATTCTTAATGTCGAAGGGAATTATAAACAGTTTTTAGAGTTTTATTACAAGTTGGAAAACATGTCTTATGTTTTTAATGTTGACTCAATCGAATTGAAAAAACCCCAAAGTTCTGTTGGGCTCTCAAGCGATGATGAAAAGTTGCCACCAGATTTTGTTCAGGGAAAAGTTATTATCTCATTTATTCCTAAATAGCCATGGAGAAAACAAAATCACGAAAACTTGCTGACTATAAGGAGAAATTTCTCAAATCTTTTTCTAAGATAAACTGGAAGACTTGGTATACTACAATATTCTTCTTTGTTTTATTGTTGGGAGTTTCTTTGTGGATTTGGTGGGAAAGTTTCTATCAACCAGTGCCTTCACAGCAAGTGATTGTTGAAATAGAAGGGAGCAAGGAAGATTTTGAAGGGATGAAAAAAAGAATTACTAAGATTATTGGAGTTCTTAAAGAAAGGGAGAGTAATTTTAACAATACTCCAAGTTTCGGAAATCAAAGAGAATTATTCTTCGATATTGAAGTTGACGGAGTTGAGGAAACGGAGGAAGCATCAAGTGAAGAGCAGAGTTCAGAATCAAGTGAGAATCAAGAGGAATCGTTACAATAGACTAACTTTTGACGCTTCAAATTTTTTCTGATACCCTTTTCTAGAGGGATTTTTTAATCATCAATGATCAATAAACAATATTCATTGAACATTCAATAATCAATTTACCAATAATCAAATCATTGGGTGTTGAGTGTTGGAAATTGGAAGTTAACAACATCTCTCCCCGTAGCCCCGACGATCCGTTATTAAAACGGATGTCGGGATCCCGACCTTACGTCGGGACTCAACTGGATACCTGCCTGCCGGCAGGCAGGGAGCGACAGCCCTTAATAAATTTTTCTCCCCGTAGCTCAACCGGATAGAGCGACAGCCTTCTAAGCTGTAGGTTGGAGGTTCGAGTCCTCCCGGGGAGGCGTTTTAGGAAATTACAAATTAAGAATTACAGATGACAAATAAAGCGCCCGAAGGCACTTTTGCGTTGTGGATTTATGGTGAGCCAATCAGTGAGGTAGTCATTTTTTCTCTGAATTTTGAAACCCAATTATTCTTCAAACTGGTTTCTCAATTGCGTTCAAAAATGACTACCTCACTGACTTAGACAAAATCTGTTATTTATACATTATAACGAATGTTATAATATGCGTACTAGCATGCTTATATTTTAAATTCTACAACATCGCCGTCTTGCACGATATATTCTTTTCCTTCGGTTCGGATGAGGCCCTTGTCACGAGCCCTTGTTTTTGATCCGGCCTTGATCAAGTCGTCATAGTGAATGACTTCAGCACAGATAAATTTTTCTTCGAAATCGCCATGAATAGCGCGACCAGCTCGTGGGGCAGTGGAATTTTTGGGAATATTCCAAGCACGAGTTTCCGGTTCGCCAGTGGTCAAAAACGTCATTAAGCTCAACAATTTATAACTTTCTTTGATCAATTTTTCCAAATGAGATTTAAGTCGGAGTTCTTTTTGCTCTTCACTGGAAAGTTCCAGCATCTCTTCCTCGATCTTTATATTTAAAAGTATATACGAACGTATATACGTGCGTATATACGTTTCTAAGTCTTTTTGCATCGCAGAGTCATTTGTATTGAAAACATAAAGCATCGGTTTAAAGCTTAATAAATGAAGATCTCGAATCAATTCGAAATCATCATCTAACTCTCTGATAAACTCTTGGACTTCATTCAAATCATTTTCATCCAAAATATTCTTGAGCTTTTCCACAATTTCTTTTTGCTTGTGCAGAGCATGCTCTGCACCTACAGTCTTAGATTCTTTTGTTAATTTGGCCAGTCTTTTTTGGACAGTTTCCAGATCAGCCAGAATCAATTCTGCGTTGACCACTTCAATGTCTCTTTTCGGATCGATTTTTCCATGTACGTGAGCAATGTCATCATTTTCAAAAAGACGCACCACTTGGACAATAGCATCAACTTCACGAATGTTGTGAAGAAACTTGTTGCCCAAACCTTGTCCTTCAGCGGCACCCTCAACCAAACCAGCAATATCAACGAATTCCACGGTGGCATAGAGTTTCTTTTTTGATTTTGACATTTTAGTTAGCTTATCCACTCGCTCATCAGGGACTTCAACCACACCAACATTGGGTTCGATGGTGCAAAAAGGGTAATTATTAATATCAACCTGAATGTTGGTCAGGGCTTTGAACAGAGTAGATTTTCCCACATTAGGCAGACCGATGATTCCGATCTTCATTCTTTACCTGCCCGCTTTGTCATTGCTTGCTGGCAGTATTTAAAAAATTATATTATCATTTTAATCAACCGTGAGGAATACTGATACAAAAGAAAAGCAAGGCAGGCGGGCGGATTACAGATTAATTACTAATATATAGATATGGTATATAGTAGCTAGTAAAGAGTAAATAGTAAACAGCAAAGAAGAAAAATGAAATTTGGTTATATGGCAGGTTTTCGATCTGATTTGATCTCGGAAATTGAATTTGCAAAAAAACATTTTGATTTTATCGAAATAACAATTCGACCTTTCTTGCTTAGCGATATTAAAAGCGATCTTTCTCAAATAAGGGAAAGTCTACAAGGCGTAGAAGTGCTTGGACACATACACTGAGAGCTCGAGAAGGTTGAAGACATCAAAGAAAATATTGAAATATTTAAAAGGCTTGGTATTAAGAAATTCACAGTTCATCCTTTTCAGGATTTAAACACAGAAAAGAATATGGAGTTGCTGAAAAACGTGGAAAGCCTAATATCAAAAGATGGAGGAGTGTTGCTGATTGAAAACATTTCAAGTGGTAAATATAGCAAGGCAGAGTCAATATTGAAGATATTAAAAGGGATTCCAAGGGCGCAGCTAACGTTAGATATCGGTCATGCCAATATAAACAATGAACTAGGTGGCTTCATCAACAAGCTCAGTTCTAGAATTGGTCATATACATCTTCATTACAGCACAGGCAAATTAGATCATCAATTTTTTTCTAATAGAGATAGATTTAAAGAGGCGCTGATAATGATTAATGCTGTTAATTACGACGGAACAGTGTTGCTCGAGACTTTTTCTGTCTTGAAAAATGGTGAAAATGTATCACAGAATTTTGAGGTGATAAAGAAACTACATATTAGTCAGTTGCAACTATTATGAAGACAAATAAAAACAAACCAGAGCTTCTTGCCCCAGCTGGTAGTTTGGAAAAAATGAAAATCGCCTTGGAATTTAGCGCAGATGCGGTCTATTTTGGTCTGCCAGATTTTTCTTTGCGGGCAAGAATTAATAAATTTGGGAAAAGAGAAATCAAAAAGGGAGCCGAACTTTGTCATAAGCTAGGAAAGAAATTCTATGTCACCATCAACATCTATGCTCACAATGAGCATATCAAAAAGCTTCCCGAGCATTTAAAATTTATTAATGAAATCAAACCCGACGCGGTCATTCTTTCAGATCCAGGAGTGTTGCACATCATCAAGAAAGAATGCCCCAAAATTCCTATTCATCTTTCCACTCAAGCTAATGCGACCAACATTGAAGCGGTGAAGTTTTGGCAAGAGCAGGGAGTGGAACGAATTATTTTGGCACGGGAATTAAGCGTCGAAGAAATAAAGGAGATCAAAAAAGCGGTGCCAGAGATGGAAATGGAAGTTTTTGTGCACGGGGCAATGTGTATGGCCTATTCAGGGCGTTGTATTCTTTCCAAATGGATGACCCATGCACCATCCGGTGCAGGGCAGGCTCATGCAGGGCGGAGCCCCAAACCATACGGTTTGGGGCGGAGTGCTAATTTGGGGGATTGTGCTCAGCCTTGTCGGTGGGGTTATAAAAAAATCCAAAATCCGAAATTCGAAATCCGAAACAAATTCAAAATAGAAAAAAATAAATTTAAAACAGAAAATACAGGATTAAATAATCACAGCAAGACGTCTATTATCGATGATAAGAGCAGGTTTATGATGGATTTGGAAGAAGATCAACACGGGACTTATTTTTTCAATAGCTATGATATTTGTCTTATCGAGTACTTAAATAAACTAATCGAAGCTGGGATTGATTCATTTAAGATCGAAGGGAGAGGGAAAAGCGTCTACTATGTAGCAGTGGTGACAAGAGCATACAGGAAGGCAATCGATTCCTTATCGTGTAGTGAATGCAGATCTGCATTCACTACAGTGGCAAAGGAACAGAAAAAAGAATTGGAAAAACTTTCTCATCGAGGATATTGGACCGGATTTGTATTAGGAGACGAACCGCCTCATCTGACGGAAGAGGCCTACAAAAAGACCGACTGGGAATTTGTGGGAATTTCCCATGACAATAAAAAAACTGATGAAAGAAGTGTATTTATCCATAACCAGATCAGTGCGGGAGATAATGTGGAAATAATTACACCCAATAAAAATGTCAAAACAAAAGTTGAAAAGATTACCAACGAAAAAGACGAAGTGGTGAAATCAGCTCACGGCGGGCAGGGGAAAATATTTAAAATAAAGTTTTCAAAACCAATGGAAAGTGTTTGTCTCTTGAGGAAAAAGATGAATTAGCTCCAAAGGGCACAAAATGCTATAATACAATTGGAGCAAGTTCTTTCCCAAAAATGTCAGTTTAAGTTGACATTTTTCTTTTAAGTAAGCTTGAAAATCAGTTCAGGTCGTGTTATCATCAAACGTCAGGCTGAAAGAAATAAAAAAATGCCAGCATGAAACTGACATCCATCCAAAAAGCCAAGCTTATTCTCCGAATCAACTTCGCGATCCTCTTTTTGTTGATTGTTTTGACACCCAAGTTCATCAACCAGGGAGTTGCAGGAGTTTCAGAAGATTTTGTGGAGGGAACTTTTTTGTTGATAGAATTGCTGGCTTTGGTGATTGTCTTCAATCATTATGAAGCTGAAATTAGCAAGCAAGAAAGAGAAACTTTTGCACTTGATGCCAAATTGAAGAAAAAAGAAAGAGAATTACTTCAAGCTTTTGAATATCTGGGGAAAGTCAATGTTCAGGTGTCAATGATTAGGGAGCTTTTTGCAAAAATGGAAGTTCCTTCAACCAAGAGCCAACTGAAGAACATTTTTTCAGAACTGCTGAAAATTGTTTGTAGTGTTTCCAAGGAGGAATGTGCTGTTTTGAGGATTGTCAATTTGGAAAGTGGACGAATGATGAGTGAGTTTCGAGAAGAAAACGCTCAAACCAAGAAAGAAACTTCCTATTGTAATCGAATAGAAATAGGCAGCCGGGATTTGGTCAACAAATTTGAAGTCAGAAACAAGGAAGATATGAACGGCTACTGTATTTATTATTCCAACGCAGAAAATTTCTTGACCAAGGCTTTCGTTCTGGTGCCCAATGAAAGAGGGGATAAAGTTTCAAAAGACGAAAGAGCCTTTTTGGAAGCAATTGCTAATCAGTGTGAAATAATGTTTTTGCTTTTTAGCTCAAAATATTATAAAAATAAATAGAAAGCTAAAATATAAAAATTAAATTATTTTAAATGAAAGGAATTATTTTGGCAGGAGGCACTGCCACTCGGCTTTTTCCTTTGACAGCCACAACTAGCAAACAACTTTTGCCAATTTATGATCGGCAAATGATTTTCTATCCGCTGAATGTGCTGATCAAGGCCGGCATCAAAGATATTTTAATCATTGTGGCTCCGGAACATTCTGGTCAATTCTTAAATCTGCTGGGATCGATTTTCGACAAATTCAATGTTCGGCTTGAATTCAAAGTTCAAAAAATTCCGCGTGGTCTCGCAGACGCTTTTATTCTTGGAGAGGACTTTATTGACGAAAGCAATGTAACTATGATATTAGGAGATAATATATTTGAAGATGATCTTTCCGAAAAAATCAAGAATTTTGAATTGGGCGGGATGGTTTTTGCCAAACAAGTGCCAGACCCGGAAAGATTTGGAGTAGTCGAATTTGACGAAAACGGAAAAGTCATTTCAATCGAAGAAAAACCGGAAAAGCCCAAAAGCGATTACTGTGTGACAGGAATCTATTCCTATGACAAAAGAGTGGTCGAGATTGCTAAGAATCTTGAACCGTCAAACCGGGGCGAAATTGAAATAACTGATATCAACGCACAATATTTGAAAATGGGTGAACTTAAGGTAGGGAAATTAGAAGGAGCTTGGCTAGATGCGGGAACATTCAATTCTCTTTTGGATGCCGGAAACATTGTTCGAGAAAAAAAGATCTATGAGAATTTTGATCCTCTGATCAATCAAGCGATTGAGGAATTTAATGAAGAACTGAAAAAAATAGCTAAGAAAAAATTAGTCTAACGTTAAACATTTAATAAAATGCAAAAAATTAAGAAAGCAATCGTTGCGGTAGCAGGATCAGGCACTCGATTTCTTCCAGCGACAAAATCAATGCCCAAAGAAATGCTTCCAATTGTTGACAAGCCTATTATTCAATTGGTTGTAGAAGAACTAGTTGCAGCGGGCATAGAAGATATCATCCTAGTAACCAAGTGGGATAAGAAAACATTGGAAGATCACTTTGACCACAGTTGGGCACTAGAAAATGAGCTAGAGAAGTCCGGAAAAGATAAGTATCTTAAAGAAGTTCGCCGAGTAGCAGAATTGGCTAATTTCGTTTATGTTCGGCAGAAAGGCCCCTATGGGAATGGAACTCCAGTTTTGTCAGCAGCTAGTTTGGTTAGGAATGAACCTTTCGTTTTTGTTTGGGGAGACGATTTGGTGAAATCAAAGACGTCTTTCACAAAACAAATGGTTAATGAGTATGAAAAAACAGGACACATGATGATTGGTGTTCAGGAAGTCCCTAAAGACCAAGTTGTGCGTTATGGCATAGTTGATATTGATCCAAGCACAAAGAAATTAAAAGGTATTATTGAAAAACCTTCTATTGAAGAAGCTCCTTCTCAGCTGGCAGACTTTGGTAGGATGATTCTTAATCAAGAAATAGTCGATATTTTAAAAAACACTCCTCTAGGTAAGGGAGATGAACTTTGGATTGTTGATGCAATTACTGAATATGTCAAACAAGGAGGAGATTTCTATGTCAAAGAAGTCGAAGACGGAGAATGGCTAACCACAGGAGATCCACTCAATCACTTAAAAGCTGTTTTAAAATATGCAGTCGAAAGGGAAGACATAGGCGAAGACCTGAAAGATTTTATGAAAAAACTGTAAGTAGAGCTAGATTTCTGATAAGTATTATAAGAGAACTGCTAAGGAGCAGTTCTCTTATTTGACAAATTCGCTAAAGAATGCTATCATTATTGTGTCTAGTTCATTGAGATAATTGCCCGCCCAAATTTTTCGACTTTTTAAAATAAACATATGTACTATGTTTACGTTTTATATCTTGAAGCTGATAGCAAGCTATATTACGGCTTTACTAACAACTTAAGGCGAAGGCTGGAAGAGCACAAGAGTAGCGGAATATTGAAAGGCAAGAAATTCGAACTGATATATTATGAAGCTTATAGAAACAGAGCCGATGCAATGAACCGTGAGAGATATTTTAAGAGTGGATGGGGAAGAAGCTATATAAAAAAGATATTAAAAAACGTTCTGAAGGATAAAAGTAAATAAGTCGAAAAACTTGGGCGGGAGGAAAGTCCGGACACCTGACCAGCGCGGAGCGCTGGAAATCCGAAGCACGAAATCCTAAATCCGAAACAAATTCAAAATCCCAAATTCAAATCACCAAAACGGTTTTGAATTTCGAAAATTAGAATTTAAATATTGTTTGGGATTTAGAGATTAGAATTTCGAGTTTCTGTCGCTCTGCGGTGGTATGATAGTTGGTAACGCCAACCGGTGTAATAGCAATATTGCACAAGGGAAAGTGTCACAGAGACAATACTAACCGTTGCTTCGCATCGGTTCGCGGAAATACGCAGACTAGACGCAGAACTAACGCGGATAAAAAATGCAGTTCGCGTGGTCAGCTCTGAGTCAGCGTAAATCAGCGGCCAGATGCGGAGCAGCTGGCAAAAGGTGAAAAGTGTGTTGATGTTAATTGTTCTCGAGACAATTAGTTACAACACTCGCTTGCTAGCGATAGCAATGCGTGGCAAACCCTATCTGGTGCAAGGCCGTACTTCGATGCTTCGCATCGAGTCGCGGATTCACGCGGACTGCACGCAGAATAACGCGGAAAAAATTCTGGTCCGCAAAAGTCTGCGTCTAGTCAGCGAAGGTCAGCGCTCCGATGCGAAGCAGAGGAGAGTGCTGCTAAAGTTTTTGAGCAATCAAAGACGCAGATAAATTATTATCCGCCCAAATTTTTCAGTTATGATAAATCAAACTTATGAATTTAAACTATCGAACTGAAAAACTTGGGCGGACAGAATCCGGCTTAACGATGAACTAGACATCAAAGAATGGACTCCTAAAGGTCCGTTTTTTGATCTACGTTAAAAAAGCAATATCAAAGACATAATTTGTATAAAGGAACTGGATTTCCATGGAAATCCAGTTTCCTAATCACTGCAGAACCAAGTTGATAAAACTTGACAGAAGTGCTACAATTCTGCTATCGAGCATGGTAGTAATAAGATTAGATTTGCTTTAGAAATAAGGATTTATCATGAAAAAATCCGAACTATTTTTTAGCGCTCTTCAGGTCCCAGTAGACTTCATTGCCATTGTGTTGGCAGGTCTCGTGGCCTATTTTATTCGTGTAGCTCCAAGTGTTCAGGGATTGCGACCAGTGCTCTATGAATTTGGTTTGCGTCAATATTCAGAAATGCTCTTGATAGTAGGGGCGCTTTTTGTGTTGGTCTATGCCATTGATGGAATGTATCGGATTAAAGCAACTCGAAGCCTTCTGGGGACTGTTTATCGAGTTTTCCGCGCTACCACAATCGCGGCAATGATTCTCATTATTGCAATCTTTTTAAATCGAGATTGGTTTTCTTCTCGATTTATTATATTGGCCGGAGGAATCCTAGCTTTTTTGTTTGTCACCATTGGACGGGTGGCCTTAGGATTTTTACAAAAATATCTTCTGATCTCAAAAGGCATTGGCATTCACCGACTATTAATTGTTGGTGTGAATGGTTTTTGTAGCACGGTAAAAAAAGAGATTAAAAAAGATCGTTACATGGGCTATAGAATTGTGGGGCACATTGAAGAGGTTGATCTGGAACGCATCGAGAGAATAAAAAAGATGAAAGGAATTGATGAAGTGATTCAATGTACGCCAGAAATTGCCAAAACGAAGCTGCTCAAGCTTAAGGAGTATTGCATTCGCAACAAGATTTCTTTTCGCTATGTTCCCACATTGCTTCAGACGTCCAACTTTGATGTTCAAATTTTTCTGGGTGAGCCATTGATTGAAATCAAGAATACACCACTGGATGGTTGGGGAAAAATTCTCAAAAGAGCTTTTGATCTTTTGGGTGGAACAGTTGCCATTATCGTTTTCAGCCCTATTATGATTGCCGCTGCCATTGCTATTTGGATAGAATCAGGTCGACCAATTATTTTTCTCAATAAGCGAGTGGGACATAAGGGACTTCTCGATGTCTATAAGTTTCGTTATATCAAAAAGAAATATTGCCATGGCAAACAATTCTCTGCTGCCCACAACAAAGAAGCCTTGGAATATTTAAATCAGTTAATCAAAAAACAGTCCATTAAAAAAGGACCGCTTTATAAAATCAAAGACGATCCTCGTAGAACCAAAGTGGGAGCATTTCTGGAAAAATTATCCATCGACGAATTACCGCAGTTTTTCAATGTCGTGAAAGGGGAGATGAGCTTGGTGGGACCACGACCACATCAACCGATCGAAGTTGAAAAATATGACGATCATGAAAAAAGAGTTTTGACCATCAAACCAGGGATCACTGGCATGAGCCAGGTTTCCGGACGGAGTGATTTGAAATTTGAAGACGAAATTCGTCTGGACACCTTCTATATCGAAAACTGGTCTCTTTGGGGGGATGTAAAAATAATATTGAAAACTATTCCAGCCTTGTTGAGGAGGCGGAGGAATTAAAAATTCAGTCATAGGGTGTATGGTTTTAGCAGTGAGCCAGGTCAGGAGTTAAGTTGTAAGTAAGCTTATTCCCAATAACTGATAACCTGACCTATTTCTAACACCCTATTTACCTAAGACTAAAAGAAGAAATGAACATAGATTTGGGAAAGGTAAATAAGATCCATATTATCGGAATTGAGGGGGCTGGCACATCAGCACTTGCTAGGGTGCTTAAAGAGATGGGAAAGGAGGTCGTCGGCTCAGATGAAGGCGACCATTTTTATTATGATGTTTTGAAGGAAGCGGGAATTGAGGTTGCTCACAAGTTTTCGCCTGAAAATTTGGAGAATTTTCAGGCGCGCGGACTAATGCGGACTGGACGCGGACAAGCGCGGAATAGATTGGAGAATAAATCCGATTTGATTATTTATTCCACTGCCTATGATTCCAAGACCAATCCCGAATTGAAAGCAGCGCTTGAAAGCGAAACGCCAGCAATCTCTTATTCAGAAGCTCTGGGATTGATTTTCAATCAGAAATTTGGCATTGCTGTCTCTGGAACGCATGGAAAAACAACCACAGCAGCCATGCTAGCTCTGGCTATGAGAGATACTGGGGCTGATCCGACAGCAATCATTGGATCGAAAATAAAACAGCTTAACTCAGGAGCGGTTGTTGGAAAATCAGAATATTTTGTTATTGAAGCTGATGAATATCAAAACAAATTCAAGTTCTATAATCCCATGGCTGTTGTGCTAACCAGTGTTGACTATGATCACCCAGATTTTTTTGCCAGTGAGAAAGATTACAGAGAGACTTTCGAAGAATTCATCAAAAGAATTCCGAACCATGGATTTTTGGTGGTTTGTGCAGAAGATGCCGATGTGCTTGAAATTGCGAAACAAGCCAAATGCGAAGTGATTCTTTACGGCGAATTTGCTGATCGAATCAAAGAAAATGAACTCAAAGAAGAATTCAAGAAGGCTGGCAAAGACGTGAAGACAGTGAAAGTGCCCAATGATTTAAAATTGCAATTGCCGGGACAACATAACAAACTGAATGCCACGGCAACGCTAGCAGTGGCTCAGAAACTTGGATTAGATGAAGGAAAAGTGAAAGAATCGCTGAGAAATTACGAAGGAACGGCTCGAAGATTTGAACATGTTGGAAAGTATAAAGGCGCTGAGATTATTGACGACTACGCTCATCATCCGGTGGAGGTGAAAACAACTTTGAAAACAGCCAAGCAAGAATATCCAGGCAAAAAGATAACTTGTGTTTTTCATCCCCACACATTCACTCGCACTAAAGCACTGTTAAATGATTTTGCTCAAAGCTTTGATGATGCTGATCGAATTATTGTGTTGGACATTTTTGGATCGGCTCGAGAAAAACAAGGCGATGTACACGCTAATGATTTGGTTGAGAAAATGAAAGTTTATATGAGAAATGCAGAATATATTTCAACTATTGAGGAAGCTTTTGAAGATTTGAAAAAGAATTTGGGGAAAGGCGATGTTTTGATTACAATGGGAGCAGGAGATGTTTGGAAGTTGGCCGAGAAATTAGTAAATAGTAAATAGTAAAAAGTAAATAGTAATTCGGGAATGGGGGAATCACTGAAAATCCCCCTAAAAAAATATGACTCGCTGTGCTTGTCTATATTTTTCTTCCCCCTTTACTAAAGGGGGAAACGAAGCGAGTAAGCTTTGTCCGGATTTTTATGAAAAAGATTTATACAACAAATAGCAAAGGGGAGACTCAGGAATTGGCAAAAGAGGTCTTAAGAAATCTTGATGGGCGAAATGTGATTTTGCTTCAAGGGGAATTGGGGGCAGGAAAGACGACGTTTGCTCAAGGAGTGCTTGAATATTTGGGTGCAAAAGGACCGTTCACTTCGCCGACGTTTGTGATTATGAAGAAGTATGAAGCTAGTAAACAGACAGCTAGACAGCTAGACAGCTTGGCAATGAAGAATATTTTCCACATCGATTGCTATCGAGTGGGAGCGAAGGACATCCAAGATTTGGGTTGGGAGGAAATTGTTGCTAATAAAAATAATTTAGTTTTGGTTGAATGGCCAGAACGGATGAAAAAAATCTGGCCAAAGGAATATGTGAAGTTGGATTTTGAATCAAAAAGGGAGGAAAAAAGATGTATATATTATAATATATATTAAAATATATACATTACAGATAATTATTTTTAAATTGTC
>CAZKWX010000005.1:0-55935 GCA_964556685.1 uncultured Bdellovibrionales bacterium | reverse complement strand
CGAAGCGAGATGCGAGCGTTGGTAGAGAAGCGTTCCTGTCAGCAGTGAAGTTTACACCGTGAGGTGGAATGGAGCGGCAGGAAGTGAGAATGTTGGCATAAGTAACCACAATACGTGTGAGACTCACGTACACCGAAAGTCTAAGGTTTCCTGGGCGATGATAGTCATCCCAGGGTTAGGCGGTCCTAAGGCGAGTCCCTGGCGCTTGCTCTTCGAGCAAGCTTCAATTTGCAATTTGCAATTTTAAATTTTTAATCAATTTTCAATAACTAAATTCTTCAATTATAAATTAGGAATTAGAAAGTTAGAGATTGTTTAGAAATTATAAATTGTAAATTAGAAATTAAGCTCGAGAATCGAGCGCTGGGGGGTAGTCGATGGACAGCAGGTTAATATTCCTGCCCTACTGTAAAACATATATCGATGGAGTGACGCATTCTAGTAGTCCTTGCCAGTTATTGGATTCTGGTGGGAATGCTGAGGGTGCTGGATTGGTAAATCCGCCAGCATCAGCTCAAGGTATTCCTGGAACCCCGACGTTGAGTCGGGGGAACAAGGATGAGCAGAGTGCCAGGAAAAACTTCTAAGATTGTTTTACAGTATCCGTACCGCAAACCGACACAGGTAGACAGGGCGAGTAGCCCAAGGTGAACGGGAGAACCCTTGTTAAGGAACTCGGCAAAACAGCGACCGTAACTTAGGGATATGGTCTGCCGATGCTTCGCACCGGGACGCGGATAAACGCAGATGAAACGCAGATTAATGCGGATGGAATTTCTATCAGCATTGATCAGCGTGAAATCAGCATGAATCAGCGAACCGACGCGGAGCGTCGGCTGCAACAAAAGATGCCTGGCGACTGTTTATCAAAAACACAGGTCTCTGCTAACCCGTAAGGGGATGTATAGGGGCTGACGCCTGACCAGTGCTGGAACGTTAACGAGCAAGGTGCAAGCCGCGCTCCGAAGCGCCAGTGAACGTCAGCAATAACTATAATTGTTCTAAGGTTGAGATTGTCTTATTTTAGGCAGTTTCAAGGACTAGAACAATTGTAGAAAAGTCGAGTTTTAAAGTTATAAAAGGAAAAGTAACTGCTTGTTCCGAGAAATCGGAATGTCCTAAAAATCTGACTATATGCTGGAAACTCCGAGTATCCAACACTACCATATAATGTTATATGGTAAAAAAGTGATTGGTGCGGACAATCAGCAGGAAAGATCCCGCTCAAACGGGAAATCCTCAGAAACCAAACGTCAGACTCCAAATGAATTGGAGAAGATAGAGTTCCATCTGCATGGCGACATGCAGCCACTCGGAGAGTGGGTGAGATATAAAGAAAAATATATCGAGCAAGACGATTAGCGAAATTCCTTGTCGGCTAAATACCGACCCGCATTAAAGGCGTAACGACTTGGCAACTGTCTCAACAAGGGACCCGGTGAAATTGCAATGGGGGTAAAGATGCCCTCTACCTACGGCAAGACGAAAAGACCCCGTGGAGCTTTACTACAACTTGGCATTGCGTTTGAGATTATATTGCCGAGCATAGGTGGGAGACTTTGAAGTTCCAGTTCCGGCTGGAATGGAGTCATCAGTGGAATACCACCCTATATGCTTTTAAATGCTAACCCTGTCCGCTGAAAATTTTTCAAATTAATTTGAAAAATTTTTCGCGGACGGGAACAGTGCCTGGTGGGTAGTTTGACTGGGGCGGTCGCCTTAAGAAAAATCACCTCCGTGATTTTTGTGGGGAGTTGTCATGGCAACATGGCAATGAAGATCGTCGCAATGCGAAAAAAAATAAAAAAACTTGGCTTATATGCTGGAAACTCCGAGTATCCAACACTACCATATAATGTTATATGGTAAAAAAGTGATTGGTGCGGACAATCAGCAGGGAACATTTTAATGTGGCCCTCAACGACTAGACGCCAAGCCCCGCCTAAGTTTCTTCGAAATTTTGGCGGGTGAAGATATAGTCTGAACTCTGTGGCGACACAGAGAGTGTGGCAGAAATGACCACACCGCTTATTTTAAAAATAAATAAGCAGTAACAAAGTGCCCAAAATGTAACGGAGGCGCTCACAAAGGTTGGCTAGCTCCGGATGGAAATCGGAGCGATAGGACAAAACCACAAGCCAGCTTTACTGCAAGACGGGTATGTCGAGCAGTTGCGAAAGCAGGATTTAGTGAACCGACCGTGGCATATAGATGCGCGGAAGATCAGCAGATAAAAGTTACCCCGGGGATAACAGGCTAATAGCGCCCAATAGTTCACATAGACGGCGCTGTTTGGCACCTCGATGTCGGCTCAAATTTTTAGGGTCGAATTCCACCGCAAGGTGGAATCAGTACACTGGCTAATAACGGTGGAACCCTGTAAAATGAACCCAAGATTACAGGGCAATACCGTGGGAAGTCGGTTAATCTTTTCAGAATGCAACTATCAAAAAGACAGGAAGCAATTTTAATTGGTTTGATTCTAGGCGACGGATGTCTAGAAAAAAATGGGAAAAATGTTCGTTTGAGAGTGGAACATGGGCTAGCTCAAACCGAATACCTCAGATGGCTCTATGAAGAGTTCAAAAATATTTCTCCCCAAAAACCAAGAATTGTTTCTGCTAAACACTCAAAGAATGGAAAATTCTATGAAAGGGTCCATTTATCGACTTTTTCTTTGGAATGCTTAAATCACTTTTATTTTCAGTTTTATAAGGACAGAAAAAAAGTAATTCCAAAGGAGATCGAAAACATTCTAATTAAACCAATAAGTTTAGCTATTTGGTTCATGGATGATGGATACAAAAGGAATGATTGTAATGCCTTGAGAATTGGAACTGATTCCTTCAGTTATCAAGATCAACAGAAATTGATAAAGTGTTTGGAAAATAATTTTAAGATTGTTGCAAAATTACATCGGAAGACAAAAAATTGGAACATTTACATTCCTCAAAAGGAAGCAAAAAAGTTTTGTTTTTTGATCAAGCCATTTATTGTTCCTTCGATGGAATACAAGATTAACTTGACCCCGTAACGACTGAATCCCAATAAGACGGGATAAGATAGAAGGTATCTGATATTCAGAGTTTAAACTTCTATCATACGCCAGCCCCCGCCCTTTCTGTGAAAGAGCGGGGTGAGGATATAGTCTATACCATTAGTAATAATGGAGTAATATGCATCTCATCCTGGGGGCGAAGCAACTCCCAAGGGTTTGGCTGTTCGCCAATTAAAGAGGTACGCGAGCTGGGTTCAAACCGTCGTGAGACAGGTTGGTCTCTATCTGCCGTAGGCGTCGCTGCTTGAGAGGATTCTTAGATAGTACGAGAGGACCTCTAAGAGCGAACCTCTGGTCTATCGGCTGTCACTGCCAAGTGCACCGCCGAGTAGCTATGTTCGTTTCGGATAACCGCTGAAAGCATCTAAGCGGGAAGCCAAACTCAAGATAAGGCAGCTTAGATCTCCTGGTAGACGACCAGGTTGATAGGCTCCAGGTGTAAGCCCCGCAAGGGGTGCACAGCTCCGTGTTATTCGATTTATTAATATCAATAGCAAAGCGCTAGTAAAATTTAGTAAGTCGATAGACGCGGGGCTCAGCCAAGGAGTACTAATGATCTTTAGTATTGCTTCTTCGTATGACTAGCAGTTAGCAGAGTTTGATTCTGCACTGATATTACGCTTTAAATTCACCATTCTTGGTGCTTTTAGCGATAGGGCCACACCTGATCCTCCACCAACACCTGCCGAAGGCAGGTGGGCGGACAGGCTTCCCTTGCCCCGCACCTTTTATTTCTTTTTATTGTCTTTGGTGTCTTTAGCGACAGGGTCACACCTGATTCCATCCCGAACTCAGTCGTTAAGCCTGTCAGCGCCGATGGTAGCCCGCCCAAGTTTTTCGATTAAAAAACAGGAATAAAAATTTTCGTGAAAAAGCAGTTAATGAAATTTAACTAGAAATGACGAAAAGAAAATCGAAAAATTTGGGCGGGTGAGAGTAGGTCGATGCCAAAGATTATGGACGGAAATGGTGCTGAGGCGAACTCAGTCGTTTCCGCCAGAGGCGGATAAAGAGCCTCTTTCAGCGCCGATGGGGAGAGTAGGCCAGTGCCAAGAATAGTGAATTTAAAGTCAAAAATGCCAACCTTTCTGGTTGGTTTTTTGTTTGATTTGAGGGTTTTTTGGTGTTATACTGTCAAACATAGAACACATTAAAGAAAAGTAATTATGTCTCGAGGTGTTAAGAGGTTTGTGATTATCATCTTCTATCTAATCGTTTTCTTTTTACTGGGAACGGTTGTCTATTTTATGGCAAAGCCCGATCCGACTTGTTTTGATGGAGCCAAGAATCAAGGAGAGGAGCAAGTCGACTGTGGAGGTCCTTGTGCACCTTGTTCGCAAGTGATTCCCTTGGAAAAGTTGGAAGTTGTTTCCGAAGAGTGGGTCAAAAACAACGATGGGACATTTGACTTGGTCATGAAAATCAAGAATCCCAATGATTTATACGGAGCAAAAAGGTATGATTTTGTGGTGACATTGAATTCGGAAACGAAATTGGAAAAAGAAGACTACATTCTTCCTGCCGAAACGAAAAGTATAGTTATCTATAACGTTGATTCTGTTAGCGATCTTTCAAGCATTGATGTTGCCATTGACCAAGACGGTATTGTTTGGAAAAAATTTGTGAGTTATCGTGAGCCGAACCTAGCAATTAAAAATTCTCGTTTTGAGGCAGCCTCAGGCGGAGAAACTGGTTTTGGAAGAGCGATGGGAACGCTGGTGAATAGAAGCGACACAGATTTTGAGACGATAAATGTCAAAGTCATCCTCAGAGGCGGGGAAGGAAATCTCTTGGCAGTCAATTCTCAAGTGATGAACACTGTTCGAGCAGGAGAGCATCGAGATTATTCTATCGGCTTTTCTGAGAAATTTTCTGGATCAGTTGAAAGAATCGACGTTGAGGCTGAGACGAATATATTTGATTCAGAAAATTACATCCGGATTCATGGAGATCCAAAAGATTAAAAAGGAGACTGATGAGTTGACAGAAAAAACTTTTTGAGTATAATAAAATCAGAAATAAAGAACCGCCCCCGAGGCTGTTTTTTAATAAATTCTATGGATTACAGATGAGTACAGATATACAGATGATGCTAGAATACTGAAATACTTTTTCTGTCATCCGTATATCTGTGATTTTATCTGTAATCTGTAAAAAATGAATAAAGCAATTTCGTTTGTCAAAGAATCATATGAGGAATTGAAAAAGGTCAATTGGCCCACCAAGCAGCAAACAATCAACTACACTGCAGTGGTGATTGCTGCCAGCTTGGCCGTGGCAATTTTTTTGGGAGTGTTGGATATGATTTTTTCTTCGTTTATTGAACAATTTATAATTTAAACAGCGGAATTGTGAATTACGAATTGAGAATTTAGAATAAGAATCTAAATTCATGAACTCAGGAAAGCAAACTCAAATTCACAATTCAAATTTCTAAATTCTAAATTCCAAACAGATGGCTAAACAAACTCAACATCACGGTCGCTCTTGGTATGTGCTTCACACCTACAGCGGCTATGAAGACAATGTGATGCGCAATCTCAGACAAAGAATAGAGTCCATGGGCATGCAGGATAAGATTTTTGATGTGATAGTGCCGAAAGAAAAAAGAATCAAGATCAAAAACGGGAAACGTTTCACTGTGGAAGAGAGGATTTTTCCGGGTTATGTCCTGGTGAACATGATCGTGACCGACGAAAGTTGGTATGTGGTGCGAAACACTCCCAACGTGACTGGTTTCATTGGCATCGGAACCACTCCCACTCCGGTTGATCCAGATGAGATTATGGGTGTGAAGAAACGCATGGGTGTTCAAGAGCCGAAATACAAACTGGACATTTCCAAGGGAGAGCCAGTCAAGATTGTTGACGGACCTTTTAAGAATTTCGAAGGAAAGGTGGAGGAAGTGGACAACCAAAAAGGAAAGATCACTGTTTTGGTGAGCATCTTTGGTCGAGAAACTCCAGTTGAATTAGATTTCTTGCAAATTAAAAAAGTGTAAATATAATACTAATCCACGAATAAATGCGAATGCCGCTAATATGCGAATTAATTATTAGCATATTTGTAGATTAGCATGAGATTCGCAGATTGGTATTGCAACAATAATGACAGATAATAATAACAATCAACAAAACGGAGGAGGAAAAACAATCATCAAACTCCAAATCAAGGGTGGAGCTGCTAATCCTGCTCCTCCAGTGGGACCGGCCTTGGGTCAACACGGAATCAACATTCAAGATTTTTGCACTCAATTCAACGAAGCCACCAAGGAGATGGGCGGAGACTTGGTGCCAGTTGAGATTACTGTGAATGAAGATCGAAGCTTTAGTTTCATTTTGAAATCGCCTCCAGCTTCAGAGCTTTTGAAAAAAGCAGCTGGAGTGAAAAAAGGCGCTGGAAATCCCTTGACTGACAAGGTTGGAACAGTCACCAAAGATCAGGTCAAAGAAATTGCAGAGCGGAAAATGGAAGATCTCAATGCCAATGATGTGGAAGAAGCGATGAAGATCATCGAAGGGACTGCCCGATCAATGGGGATTAAGATTAAATAGATGCCAGTTGGACGCCTTAGGATATCGCCAGTAATACGCTTCTGCGTTCTACTAGCGTACTGACTGGCGTTGCACTAGCTTATACTCGAAATAATAAGTTAACTGTGGGAGGATAGTTGCTGTTGGTAGTTAACTATTCGCCAAAACCACGACATGAAAAGATCAAAAAATTACAGTCAGTCTCAAGAAGGGATTGAAAAAGGAAAGACTTATGGCATCGATGAAGCTCTGGAAATGATGGAAAAATTTCCCAAAGCCAAATTTGACGAAACAGTTGAACTGGCAGTGAAGCTCAACATTGATCCATCCAAATCTGATCAGCAAATGAGAGGAGCAGCCGATCTTCCTCACGGAACAGGAAAATCAAAGAAAATTGCTGCTTTTACAGAAACTCAAACAAAGGAAGCCAAGAAGGCTGGAGCTGATCTGATTGGTGGAGAAGATTTGATTGAAAAAATTGCTAAAGGAAAAATTGATTTCGAGATTGCTGTAGCCACTCCAGAAATGATGCCCAAGTTAGGCAAGGTGGCCAAGGTGCTTGGACCAAAAGGTTTGATGCCTAACCCAAAGTCTCAAACAGTTGGTCCAAAGATTGCTCCTATGATCGAAGGACTGAAAGAAGGACGAGCTAGTTTTAAAACAGACAATGGGGGCAACATTCATCAAGTTGTTGGAAAAAAATCATTCAAAAAAGAGCAGCTGAAAGAAAATGTTGAAGCTTTCTTGAATCATCTGAATAAAAACAAGCCAGCTGCTGTGAAAGGAAAGTTGATAAAGAGCGCAACTCTTTCGTCAACAATGAGTCCGGGAGTACGGATTAGTTGTTAGGAACACAGGGCATTAGCAGTAGGTCAAGGCATTAGTTATAGGTCGTAAGAAAAAAATCCTATAACTAAAGACCTACAACTAGTCTTACTGTCTAAACCCTTTTTACCAATAACCTATTATAAACATGAGCCAAGACAACTTACTTACGCTTAAATGTGCCGATTGCAACACTCGCAACTATTACACCTATAAAAATAAAAGAAAACTCCAGCAGCACAAACTGGAGCTGAAGAAGTATTGTCCGAAGTGCAAGAAGCATACCTTGCATAAAGAAGGGAAGGTTAAAAAATAGAAAATCCAATCTTTCTTCTCCTTACCAAGGGGGAGATACAGAGGGGGTTATGCGGGATTAGTTAAATAGTCTTCCAAACAGGGTTGATTGGATAAAAAGAATTGTATATAATAGTTACATAACCTATTTATATAGTTCGAATGAAGAAAGAGAAACTTTTTAGCAGTGCGAGAAAACTTCGCAGAAATGGACACTCCTTGAGAGAAATTAGTGAAAAATTAAGTATTTCAAAGAGTACGGCCTCTCTTTGGTTGAAAAACATATCAATTTCGAAGAAGGGACTAAGGAGATTAGACATGCTTTCAGAACAGGGCAGGGGAAAAGCAAAATTGATATTAAGAAAGAGAAGAGTTGAACATTTAAGAATAATCTCTGATAGATGCAAAGCTCTAAAAGAAGGAAAGAATTATAATAAGCAGGATTTAAAAGTTTTTCTGGCTCTCTTGTATTGGGGTGAAGGGGCAAAGACTGGAAGAAGGATTGTTTTTATGAATTCTGACCCAGTATTGATATGCACGTACCTAGGTATTTTCAGGAAAGCTTATAAACTAAATGAGGATCTTTTCAGAGCTGTTTTGCATCTACATTCATATCATGATAAAGATGAGATGATAAGATACTGGTCGAAATTAACGAAAATAAGCAAGAATCGAATATCTATTTATAAAAAGAAGAATTCGGGAATAAGAAAGAAAGATGGGTATATGGGCTGCATATCGATCAGATATGGTGATTCAAGAATACTAGATGAAATTTTTATAATTATAGACAGATTTCAGAATAAATTTGCGGACGTCGGTTAATGGTAAACCACCGCTCTCCAAAAGCGGGACTGTAGGTTCGATTCCTACCGTCCGTGCTGCAAAGCAAAAACAGCCAAAAAGGCTGTTTTTGTGTACTTGGTTTTACAAAGAAACTGGTCAAATAAATCCAAAAATGCCAGGAAAGAAATAGTTGACAAGAACGTATTATGATGATATAATGACAAGCTAGCATAGAAAGTGGGTTTTCCGCTTGAAATGCCTGATACCTTGTCAATTAAGTGTAAAAACAACCAAACATATCAATTGTCAATTTCTACTTTCAGGAAGGGAGGATTATTATGAAAAAGTTTTTGAAAAGCACAGGAAGTTGGCTTGCTGGCGTTGTCGCAGCTATTTTTGGGACAGAGGCTCTAAAAAATGCAGCCGGTGAAGTTGCTGGGCAGGTTATCAAGGACTTTACTGGCAAAAGGAAGGATGATGAAGTAATTTCGGAGGCAATCATAACGGAGCTTGCCGTTGATGAACGCTTCAAAGTCCTACTCACTAAAGTACGCTCTGAGATTGAAAAGGATTACAGAAAATATGTAATCCGAAGGGAGGGGAGCGAAAGGGATCTCTGGGAAGCCAGAGAATCAAAGTACAAAAAGGACGATGCTCTTCTTGCTATCGGTCAGTCAGAAAAAGAGGAGAGTGGTCCCAACAAGGGACAGTATCTTTATGGTAGGCAGGCTGCCTATGCGATCTTTCGTGGAGTCGATAGCAGTAAAACTGACTACAAAAACAAGAAGATGATTCGTGCCAATCTATTAACGATTGGGACTGATCGCAGAGTTCGCGACTGGAAACATCGAGGCGCAGATGTAGCTGGAGATGCTTGGCGAAAAAAAATCAAACCAGTGGCAGTTACCACCGGAAAAACAGCAGTTAGTGCTGGAGGAGTGGTTGCGAAAGAAGCTGCAAACGTGGGCAGACGGGGATTTAAAATTTTCGTCATAGCCTCGATTGTAGTTCTAGCTACTGTGCTTTTTATTCTCGGAATTCCAACTATTGGTCTTATAATCTCAATGCTTGTTGGTGGTTAAGAGGAGGTCGAAAATGACAGAAGTGATTAGAAAATTCAGCGCGGCGTTATTGAACATCCTGAAGTCTCTTCTGGAGATTATTTTCGGGAGTCCCTACGTTGCAATATTGACAATCGTGGTGATCGCGACCTCCTTCTTTTTCTTCGATGGAGTTGCTGCTTGGTCACTGATGGTGTTATTTGGTTTATGGATTTATGCTTTTGGCTATCGAAAAGTTTTTAACAGCAGATTGCCATTAAGTGGCTGGATCTGGGTGGTGGCCCTATCAATCGTGATAGTTACGCTGGCCGGGATTGATAACAGGGAGGCCTTATTCGAGAGAATGGGAAAATCTGTTAAATCTTGGCGATTTAGCCTGGGTCAAAATTCGGCTAAAGAGGACTATTATCACATTCCTAAGGGAGCAAGCCATTATGATGAGAATGGTGAAAATCCAGTAACAATGGATGAAGAAGGGATTTGTCTGCTGATTGAGGAATCGGGCAAAATTGGTAATGGAGAACAGTTGGTAAAAGTTATGTTGCCAAACGAACAAGGCGATTTTATCGGTGGCAAAGAAGCTTTCTTTCCGATTTCTAAATTGAAGAGAATAGAAAAAGCAGAAGCGCTCGAATTGGCCAAACAGAAGACTACTAAGCTCGAGGACAATGTCACTGATCTGAAGAGCAAACTGGCTGCTCTTCAGGAAAAACTTGAAAAAGTGAATGAGGAAAAAGCCAGGGCTATTAAAACGGTAAAAGCTCAGAAGGCTGCTGCTGAAGCCAGGGCGAAAGATCTGGCGTCTTCTCTGGCAACGGTGAATGCTAAAATCCAGGATCTTCAGTTGGGAATTAAAAGCGCGAAACAAGCTGCTCAGTCTGCAACAAGCAAGAAAAAAGCGCTTGAAAGCGAACTCAAAAGGGTAAAAGATGACTTTTGGGTTTGTGAGCACAAAATGCAAAAAGCTGCTCAAAGAGCAGCAAGAAGGAAAGGAGGATAAGAACCAATTCTCCAAAAGTGTCCCACGATGCGGAAGTGTTGTGGGGCCTTTTTTATCGACTCAACTCATAAAGATTCAATATAAAACGGAAATGAAAAGTCGAAATAAATGATTAAGTCGTGATCAACGGCGCTAAAAACCTTTAAGCAAGTAGTCAATTGTCCAAATGATAACAAGAGATCCAGCTGTTACTGCCACAGCAAGAATGGAATATTGAAAAGCCTTTTTAGCATTAGCAGCATCAGCTCCGCCTATAGATAAAAAGTACATGATACCAGTGATAACAAAGGCGATAACTGCTAAGATAGCAAATACTGTAAGAATCCATTTCATGAAAAAAACTAGGACACCTACCACAGGACCTTCCTCTGCCGTGATTGGTTCAATTGGATAAGGAAGTCCAGTATTTTCAGGGATTCTTATTTCGGAAGATTGCGCTATTACAAGAAAAGGCAGGATAACAAGAGAAGCAACTAATATTAAAAGAGATATTTTTTTCATTTTAAATTTTTACAATTATATTCCAGGATGTGAACCGGGGGGGTTGGTTTGTATCAGGTTCAAGCGGGATAACATCGCCCGAACCTCCTCCAGATGGAGTAGTTGTCCCTGAATTTCCTCCAGATGGACTAAATTCTCCAGTTCCGGAATAGAGATTAATAAAGAAGTTAAGAATTATTAAGGCAGATAAACCTACAACTATGCCAATGATGGAAAGCCAAATACCCTTTTTAGCTTTTTCTGCTAAAGCTGGGCTCGAACCAGAAAGAATAAACATAATACCGGTGATCACAAAAGAAATAATTGCTAAAAAGAGAAATATTCTAAGAGTCCAGAGCATTAAAAATTCAAGAACATCCTCAACGTTATTGTCAGAAAGACCTGATTCCTGAGTAGCTATTCTTAACCCGGTGCTCCAATTGGCTTCTACTTGACCGCTATAAACGAATAGTCCCAGAAGAACTATTGAGATAGTGAAAAATGTAATTTTTGTTTTCATACTATAAATTTAATCCTAAACTAAGAAATATCTAAAAATATTTAACAATATATATCCAATTAGGGATATAAAAAAACCAACGGCTGAATAGATGGCTAGGGTTCTTCCTTTGTCGAGCATTCCTTCACTTCCACCGGCGATTAAGAGTTTCACTCCGGCAGAAATGAATCCCAAAATAGAAGCAATGAACAGGATAGCTAATAGAACAGTGATAAAATTAGCAATTCCATCAAAAGTGCTCGCTCCTGCAGTGGCGGTTTGTGATGGCTCATCTATTGGTCTTTCTTCAACAAACTGAGCATGCAGAAAAAGAGGAAAAATCAGCAAAAAAAACACAGCTAAAACTTGTTTAATTTTTGTTTTCATGGAGATTTCTTTTGAAACGTCTAGAACTATTATATCAAACAAGAAAAAAACAACAAGCTGAAAAAGCTTGTTGTTTATAAAATCGAAAAAAGACATTTGAGATAAAGCGTGACTATCGACGTCCGCTAGTTTATTAGCTGCTTACAGATTTCCTACCAAGAAGTCATGAATAAAGTAAATCGCAATTAATCCAACTAGAGCTACGACAACACCAATGATTGAATTCATCAGCCATTTTCTGGCGCCTTCTGCTCGATCTGATCCTCCGGCGGTAATGAACAGAATTCCGGATATAACAAAACCAATAATTGCGATGAACAACACAACCCACAAGAGCCAATTCATTAGGCTGATAACAATTGCACCAACACCTTGTCTAGGTAGTTGTGTATTTATGAGAGTTTGGTCATTAACATTAATTTGTGCTCCGACTAACATTGGTACAACGAAAAGTGCAGTTAGCGCTAAGCAAGTGGCAAACGGCAAAATTCTTTTTTTTGATAATTTCATTTTTCCACCTCTCTTTCTAGTTTATTTTTTAGTTCTTTATATTTATTTTTGTTTTATTGAAAGAAATGAGCAATTTGAGTGATAATAATCAATCCGGCTCCTGCTACGGCGATTCCAACAATTGATGCAATCATAGCCTTCTTGGCTTTTTCTGCCTGTCCGCTGCTAGCAGCAGCCATTAGATACATGATCCCACTTATAGTTAGCCCAATTATACCAAGGATGCCAATGATTGACAACATAAAGTCAAGAGTCCTGGAAACAATGTCAAAAAGAGTCGGAACTGTGCTGATGTCTTGATTGATAGGGGCAATCGGACTTTCATAAATAATAACGTTGATTTGTCTCAGAAAAGATGGAGCGCCAATGACCAGAGCAAAACCAAGAATGGCTCCCACCACTGTTTTCTTAGCTACTTCATTCATTTTTTCATTACCGGTTGAACCAGAAATGATATAGAAGATTCCAGCCAAAACAATAGCGGTGATAGCTAAAATAGCAACAGTAGCTCGAAGATAGTCAAAAACGGCGATGATGAAATCTAAAAGCGATTCGTGTTGGCTGGCGGGGTTATTGAAAGTTATTGTTGCTGCCAAAGCAAGCTTAAAACCAATTAAGATGAATAGTAAGACAGTAAGACTAGTGATAAATAAAAATGTTTTTTTTCGCATGATTTATTTAATGTTTTTGAGTTACAAAGATCATTTACTTCCCCTCTTTTGGAAAGAGGGGACTGAATTCGTTAGTTTCGAATATCAGGGAGTTAAGTGAATTAATGGATGTCTGCTGTCATTAAATTAACCCCTCCCTGGCCCTCCCCTTCGTAAGGGGAGGGAAAATATAAGAATTTCCTAATTTAAAATAACTTAAGTGGAACCAGTAGATAGAATATGAATAATTTGTTGAATAACAATCAAAGACGCTCCTGAAACAGCCACAGCTAAAATCGAATAAAAGACTGCCTTTTTAGCCTTGTCAGCATTGGCTTGATTTCCTCCAGCGGAAATATAGAGAATACCAGCAATGACAAAGCTGATGATTCCTAGGATTCCAATAATAGTCAGCAGAAATTGCATCATATTGGTTATGATTGTGCTTACTGTTGTTGCATTTGCAATCAGGTCCGATCCACTTTCCGGTTCTGTTTGAATAAATTCCACAATTTGTCGCAAAAGCGATGGAGCCGCAACTGCGATGGTGAAACCAATCAAAGCATAGATAAATATTTTCTTGGCTAGTTCCATGCGAGCCGGACTTCCGGCTGAAATCATATACATCACTCCAGCAATAACAATCATCAAAATCGCCAACCAGGCAATATAGGAATGAATGCTAGTCAGAACGCCAAAAATTAAGTCAGTGAAACTGTAATGTGTTATTGGATTTTCATAGGACCAAGCTTGAGCAGTAGTGGCACAAAGGAGAGTGATCCCTAACAAAGCAAGAAAAAGAAAAAATGGGAACGTTTTTTTAAATTTCCTACACAACTTCATATTATTCTGGGAATAATTAATTTTTGACAAGTTAGTATCTTAACAGGAATATGTAAAAATATGCTGATGTTATATGAGATTCAGAATAATTCTCAAGTAACGGAAGTATGACTAATGCAAAATATTCTCGGTATCATCACCCTCTTCACCATCTTCACTAGAATCGCTGGATGAATCGGAAGAATTACCGGAACTGTCAGGAGCTTCAAATGCACTTTGTGTTTGACATTCAAATTCGAACCAGTTGCTTCCACCTCCCAGCATTTGAGTGTTGGTTGAAAGAAAATGGAGAACAGTCAGAACAATTAACCAGCTCAGAAGAAAAAGGCCAAATCCCACAAGTGTCTTGGTAATTAAGTTCTTTGCCACAGTTTTCAAGTTGGCATTGCCAGAAGAAACCACGTAGATGACCCCGCCAGCAGTGATCATGACCAGAGAAACAATAATTAACAAAGATAATATTAAATCAAAAACGTTCTTGATCAAAATCAACAAGTGGCAGAGAGTGCAAACCTGAGTTTCATCGTGCTGATTGCCTTCACTATCTGGGCAATCAGCTTGTCTTCCGCAAGGAACTAAAGGGCCGCGGAAAAACAGAAAGTCCACTCCTTGCACTCCCTCCTCTGGACAAAAAGGTTCTGGTTCTTGGGCCTTGACCTGGATTGGAGAAATGATAAACAAGCTCAGCAAAAAAGATGCAAGCAAAAGTAGCGAAATAATTTTTATTTGATGCTTCATCTCAGTTTCTTATATCAATCAATGTATTTATACGAGATTCTGCCGTGCTCAGAGCTCTTTGAACAGTGGCTCTGCCTAGAACAATTTCATCAATCATGTCATCAAAAATTTCATCAATAGCATTATTGTCAGGTTGAATCCAGGATTTGGCCGTCAAAGCTTGTTCGGCAAAAACGCCCAAGAATGAATCATCCTTTTGTTTTTCAATCAAATCTCTTCTAGCAGCTGGTTTTCTCGTCATTTCCAAATATATTTCCCCTGGATCAAACCTTGTGTTTTGCACAGGTTTGCGAGTGACATAGTTTATATATTTCCAAGCTTCGTAGACACGATCTTCATTGGTATAATTTTGTCCAGAATTGTTGCCTCTAGTTAGATCATTCTGAACCACAGTCAGTCCCCAATAATTGGGATAATTCACTTTTTGATTTTGATTCACTTGGGGAAGGGCAACTATATCGAATTTTAGTTTAGGATCGCTTTTTTTGAGTCGATCATGAAGATAAGAATAATTTATCATCATGGCAGTATCTTCAAAACGGAAACTGTCAACAGAATAGTCCATTTTAGCATTCCAAGTATAATTCCCTGATCCGCCTTTTGAAAAACTCACATAGGTTTCCAGGGCTTTGTTTCCTGGAGATTCTATCTCGCTCGAAGATGTGTTAAAAGTAGTCTGACCATTATCAGTATTCATTACTGATCCATTTTGCATCATTAGAATCGAAACGAGATCTGGCGCTCGGTTTATCCCCCCTGGATCTCTTGAAGATCTTCCCAAGGCAATGGCTGATTGATTAATGTTTCCGAATTTATCAATTTTAGTTAGCAGTTTTGTTTGGCTCTTGACTTCTTCCCAAGTCTGAGGAGGATTTGTGATGCCAACTTGGTTGAGCAAATTCTTATTATAATAAAGGGCTAAGGTGTCACAATATAGAGGCATGGAATATATTTGACCATCTTCAACAAAATCGTCATAAGCAACATCCACAAAATTTTCCTTGAAAATAGTCAGATATTTTTCTGATTCGGGAAGGAAAGCCAGCTTATTTTTATGTTTAGGAAGCCAGGAGTTTTTTAAATAGATAATGTCTGGGCCTTTTCCACTGGCTAATGCATCCAAAATTTCCTTTTCATAATCAGCCTCGCTGGAGGATATTTTTTTATAGTTAACTCTTTTAATCTGAGGATTATTATCTAGGTATTGTTTATTAACTTTTGCAAAAACATCTGAATCATCAAAAACCCCCCACACCTCAAGTTCTATTTGATAGGGGACTGAATTCTTTTTCTTTAAACACCCGGAAAAAAGAAAAAGCGCTAAGATGACAATAACAGCCAATCCGACGGGTAGAATTTTTTTCATTTTGTTTTTATTTCAAGACTTATTCCTTTAGACATATTATAATACAAAACGCTATAAATCAAAATATTTCTTCCCCTTCTATATTTTGAGCTGCAAAAAACTAATTATTCTCAGGACGAACATAGATGACAGCAATTTCATCTTCAAATAATTTGATCCAGTTTTGATCCAAATAATCTAACAAGTGATGTTCCTGTTGAAAATCTTTTTCATCTAATGAAAAAACAATCTTGTACAAGTGTTTTTCAAAAGTGTTTGGAAAGACAAAGTCTTTTTTAGTAGGGAAAAGAGCAACTTCAATTTCGTATTGATTAATTTTATTGACGAAATGCTCTTGATCGAAAAATCTATCGTATTCCTCTAAGTAGGTAATCTCATGGTCAAGAGGTCTTTGAGGCATTCTCCCGTCAATAAATATCTTTTTTTCTGGGTAAGTCCAGAGTAGGAAGCCTCCCCATCCGTAATAATTCAGGAGTTTTTTATTTGATAGGACGGGATCTTGTTTTAGGTAATTAACAGCATTTGTTGGTGATAAAGTCGAATTTTTTTCGAAAGGATCAATAAGTGGTTTGTGCGGTTCCGAAAGTATATGAAAAATTTTAATAAAAACAACCAAAACCAAGAGCGGAACGATTATAAACTTAAAAATTCGCTCCTTTTCTATTAAGTAATCCGTGAAAAATAAACGATCAAGTAAAAAAAGGAAAAGAGGTATTGAAAAGATAATAAATAAGGGGCTAAAACGACGACTCAACACAGACAAAATTAAAAGAAAAAAAGTAAATCCAAAATAGATCAACGCAGAAACCCTAAGAGGGATTGATTTTGAAAGGAAACCAAAGATAATTAGCACTAAGTAAAGAGCAATCAAGAGAGAAAATTGCCACATAACAAATGGAGCAGTATAGACAGGAAGCCACTCGTCGATATTTGTTAGATAATATCTGTTAGTGCTGTATTCTTCGCCAATTAATTTCCAAAGATCAATACAATAAGGGGAAATTAGGGTTACCAGGATGCAGGCCAGAAGAATGATAATTGAAAGGAGTTTATCCTTCTTGCTGAATTTATCATGCAAAAATAATAAAAGAATAAATAAGCTCAAGAGGCCTATTCCGAAAATAAAGCTCCCGTGTAGATTCGTCCAGAGGATGAAAATAAAAGGAACATAGGAAAGAAGACTGAATTTTTTTTCAAAATAAACTTTGGTTAAAAGCCATCCCATGAAAATCATAAGAAACCAAGAGATGACTTGCAACCGAACACCAAAAAAACTGGAAATGACTATAACTGCAAGGATTGAAATAATTGATGATAGAAACAGAAAATATTTATCTTCTAAATCAGCAACTACATACTTTCTTGTTGCCGAGATTACGAGATGTAAAGTGATCACAAAAAATAATGAAAAAAGAACAGCTAAAAACAAGTAGCCATAAGGTGAAAATGTATAAGCCTTGTAGAGTAGCAGATTGCTTAACCATTCATGATCAACCCATTCTTGACCCAGAGTCGGATAGGTATATTTCTCGATTCTAGGGACATCATTTGATTGAGCAATGTCAGCTCCTATTCTCAAATGCCAACCAAAATCGGGGTCAAGTTTGCTTGAAGCATTGAAAAAGGAAAACGAAAAAATTGCTAGATATAAGAGTATCCAGCCTAAAACATACAGATTATTTTTTTGTTTATTTAAAGAGTTTTTCTTGGAGGAATTCATTCTTTTTTAACAGAGAGTAGGTGATACTTGAGACGAAGAGTTAATTGGGAACCAAAAATATTATATCATAACTGGTCTTAATAAAGAAAAACATAACTGTTGTGAAATTATAGCCATGCTTAGAAAGTCATACAGAATTTCCGGATTACAAAGCTAAAAAGAAACTGGATTTCCAAGGAAATCCAGTTTCTTCATATATTCATCAACATTTCTCTATAAAACTGTCGTAGCCGCCACTTTCTCACCTCTCTTGAGCTTCATGATGCAAACACCTTGAGTGGCTCGTCCCAAAACGGAGATGTCAATCAAAGCAGTTCGGATAATCTGGCCTTTATCAGAGCTGGCAATCAAGTCTAGTTCGGCTTCTGATTCAACCACATGAGCACAGATTAATTTTCCAGTCTTAGCAGTGACTTTCAAAGTCTTGATTCCCATGCCGCCACGAGATTGCTTTTTATATTTACTCAATCTGGTTCTTTTCCCACAGCCATTTTCACTAATCACTAATAGCTCGGGCTTTTTCAGTTTCTTTTGAACCACATTCATACTGACCACATAATCATCTTTTTTAAGATTGATTCCCTTGACTCCAGCAGCATTTCTTCCCATAGCTCGCACACCACTTTCGGCAAAGCGAATAGCTTGACCATTAGCAGTAGCAATGACGATGTCATCTCTTCCTGAAGTCACTCGCACCCAACCCAGAGAATCGTCTTTGCTCAATCCAATGGCAATCAGACCCGATCGTCTCACATTAGCAAAGTCTTCCAACTTAGTTTTTTTGATTTTCCCTTGCACCGTTTGCATCACCATGTACTTTGCTCCCGAATCTTTGGAAACTTTTGAAATGGAGGTGATATTTTCTTCCGGACCTATTTGCAAAAAATTTACGATAGCTTGGCCTTTGGCAGTTCGAGTGGAAACAGGAATTTCATAAGCTTTCAAAGAAAACACTTTTCCTGTATTGGTGAAAAAATACAAGTCATCATGGGTCATCACGGTCATGACTTTGTCCACTGCGTCACCTTCCTTGATGGCGCCACCGATGACACCTTTGCCGCCTCTCTTTTGAGTGCGGAAGGTTGAAGGAGGAAGTCTTTTGATGTAACCATCTTCGGTGAGACTGATAATTGCTTCTTCATTGGCTACTAGATCTTCTTGAGAGAAGTCGCCGATGCCTCCCTTGATAGCTCTGGTTTTTCTCTCCGAACCGAATTTGTCTTTTACTTCTAAAAGTTCTTTTTTAATAATTTCTAAAATCTTCTTAGGACTTTTTAAAATTCCTTCAAGTCTTTTGATCAATTTCGATTTTTCTTCTAACTCATCTTCAATCTTCTTTCTTTCCAGTCCAGCCAAAGTTTGCAATTTCATTTCCAGAATTGCCTCAGTTTGTTTATCAGAAAGCTTAAACTTCGTCATTAGATTTTTGTGAGCTGTTTCTTTGGTGGAGGATTTTTTGATTGTTGCGATTACTTGATTGATTTGATCTAAAGCTTTTTTCAATCCTTTCAAGATGTGAGCTCGGTCTTTGGCTTGATTCAATTCAAATTTAGTTCGGCGAGTAACAACATTCTGACGATGCTTGACATAATATTCAATGATGGATTTGAGATTCAAAATGCGCGGCTCTATTCCTTCAACCAATGCTAACATATTAAAATGGAAAGTTTTCTGAAGTTCCGTGGCCGAATAGAGCTTGTTTAAGATTTTCTTTGGAAAGGCATCTTTTTTCATTTCGATGACAATTCTCACCCCGTCTTTGTCAGATTCGTCTCGAATGTCTTTGATTCCATCTAACTTTCCGTCTTTGACTAACTGAGCAACTTTCATGATCAAGTTAGCCTTGTTTGTTTGATAGGTAATTTCACTAATGACGATTTGGAATTGCCCCTGTTTGGTTTCAACAATGTCTGCTTTAGCTCGAGTGACAATGCCGCCTTTGCCAGTTTTGTAGGCTTCTAAAAGATCTTTTTGATTATAAATAATTCCACCGGTGGGAAAATCAGGACCTTTGATGAATTCCACCAACTCATCAATGGTTACGTCTGGATTATCAATGTAGTGACTAATTCCATCAACCAACTCGGAAAGATTGTGAGGGGGGATGTTGGTGGCCATTCCCACTGCGATTCCCATGGTGCCATTCAAAAGGAGCTGGGGAAGTTTAGCTGGAAGAAAGACCGGTTCTTTTCTTGTGCCATCATAATTTTCTCTCCAGTCAACTGTTTTCTTTTCAATATCAAAAAGCATTTCTTCAGAAATGGCAGAAAGTTTTGCTTCGGTGTAACGCATAGCGGCGGCGCCATCTCCATCCATGGAACCAAAGTTTCCTTGACCATGGATCAATGGATCGCGCAAAGAAAAGTCTTGAGCCATACGCACCATGGTTTCATAGACAGCGCTGTCTCCATGAGGGTGATATTTTCCCAACACTTCACCCACCACAGTGGCGGATTTTCGAAATCTAGCATTGTGTTTCAGTCCCAACCTCCACATAGCATAGAGAATTCTCCGTTGCACTGGTTTGAGACCATCACGCACATCAGGCAGAGCACGCGCAACAATCACACTCATTGCATATGAGAGATATGACTCCTCCATTTCTTTTGTAATTGGTCGATTTTCTATTTTTCCGATTTCCATTTTGCTGATTGAACTTTTTTAAATTATGAAACTCCTTTCTTCCCCCTCTTCCAAAGAGTGGAGCGAAGCGAATGAGCTTTGCTCGGGGAGTTGGTTTGCCAGATGGCGAACCAACCAGAATGTCAGTAGTCGCCGGCCATTTTAACTAACCCCTCCCTGCACTCGTCTTCAACGAGCACAGCCCCTTAACAAGGGGAGGGATAAATAAGTGCTTCGTAATTCAAAGTTTTTAAGAGCCATCCCGGGTCAAGCCCGGGATATGTCAAGCCGAGAATTTATAATAAGAAAGCCTTATTTTCCGAACAAAACCGCCCAAAATGACTTTTTTTCTTCAACTAAAACTTCCTCCCCGTCTTCATTGATGATAACTTTTTGTTCCTTCTCGCCAGTAACCACTCCACCAGATTTTGCTGCTTGTTGTTTGGAAAGTTCAGTTTGAACTGTTTCGGTTTGTCTCAATGAAGGCAAATTCTGTCGAAAGCTATCAGCTATTTTCACCTCACTAGCATCAGGCGCCAGAGCTTGTTTCATGTTGTAGTTGGTGATGGTGAGCCAAACAGCAATAACAACAAATCCAATCACGCCAGTGGCAACGAAAGCTACTTTTCTTCGATAAGATTCTGGCTTTTCGAGTAATTTATTAATCATGCGAGTAAAATATAATTATTAGACTAATTAATTATTAACCATCTCCAACATGATTAGATGATTTTCCATTTCAGCAATGTCTTTTTTCTTGATAGTCAGCTTTGGTTCTTTGCCATTCGATTTTTGTCCCAACAATTTCAAGAATTCTTTTTCATCGGTGATGTCAACTTTCAATCCAGAAACTTTGTAGTGCATCGGAATAATCATTCGAGGTTCCAATTGACCCACCACCTCTTTGGCTTCTTTTGCATCAATGGTATAAACACCGCCCACTGGAATCATTAACACATCAACCTCGCCAATTTCCTCCACTTGCCCCTCACTCAACTTGTGGCCCAAGTCTCCCAAATGACAAACTCGAATGTCTTCGCTTTCAATGACGAACATGCTGTTGAATCCTCGTTCCGATCCATCTTTGTGATCATGAAAAGATTCAATCCCTTGAAGGTGAACTCCTTTGACAGAATATTCTCCTGGAGCATCAATCACAAAAGGCTCTCCTTTGAGTGCTTTGGTGTTGTTGTGATCAAAATGTTCGTGTGAAACGGTAACCACATTGGCTTGGCCCTGAGGAGGCCTAAGACCAACAGATTTATCAAAAGGATCAGTAATTATCACCACGTCTTCGGCTCCTCTTTTGGGTTTAGTCTGGATTTTGAAGCACGAATGTCCATACCAAGATATAGTCATTTTTTGTCTAAATTAAGCGGTTTTTCTACTTAATAATACTATCATATTCACCCATTTCTGTCCATTGACTTTTGATCAAAAAAACGTAGAATGAAAAGAGCTTTGAAGACAAATTTTCAATTTATAATTTACAATTTTTATTCAATTTTTAATAAATTAATTTCCAACCAGTTTGTTGTTCTATTAGTCTGTTTATAACGGAGTGTGGTGTAGCGGTAGCACGCATGCTTTGGGAGCATGTAGTTTGGGTTCGACTCCCAGCACTCCGACATTATGAAAATTCGTATAATTCTTCCTACTGAGATGCGTAGATAAATATATATTAAAATACCTATTTTAATACCTATTTTTTTAGTAAACAAAAACAATTCCAAGTATTCGGAATTGTTTTTGTTTCCAAATCTCAAAGTATCAATCATAGATCAACCGAAAGACGAAACCGGATTTCCTTGGAAATCCGGTTTCTTTCATATTCGATCTGAAATCAAAAATCGTAAATCAAAAATCATAAAATAATTCACTGGCGTATAGCGGGCGATCTGCCAGAGCGTACTACTGGCATCTATATGCCCAGTCCCATTTTTTCTTTCACTTCCTTCATTTTTTTCTCCGCCACAGGCAGAAGTTTTTCTTTTCCTTGCTTCAAAGCTATCTTCACATCGGAATCGGGAGTTTCGTGAAACTTCTTTTGAAAAAGCGCCAGAAATTCAACCACGGCTTCAGCTAAATCTTTTTTGAGCTCCGCATACCCCTTGCCAGCGTAATTTGCTGCGATCTTATCTGGCTGCTGAGCAGTTACAGCGGAAAAAATATTAAGTAAATTTTGAATAGCCGGTTTTTTGTCAGAATATTTGACTTCACTACCGCTGTCAGTGACAGCTTTCTTGATTTTTTCGCGAATGGTGTCTGGGGCATCGAGTAGTCCAATGCCATCGTATTTGCTTTTTGCAGACTTACTCATCTTTTTTTCTGGATTATCTAAACTCATAATGCGCATAGTTTCTTTTTTGAGAACAGCCTCAGGTACTTTGAAAGTTTCTCCAAACCGGTCGTTGAATCGGCGAGCCAATATGCGAGCCAATTCCACATGCTGTTTTTGGTCTTCGCCCACTGGGACTACATCAGTGTCATACAAAAGAATATCGGCGGCCATTAGAATGGGGTAATTCAAAAGTCCTACATCAATGCTAACATTGGCCTTTTCCTTAATGCCGGTTTTGTCCTTAAATTGAGTCATTTTAAATAATTCTCCCGTTTTGGCAATGGTATTCAAACACCACATTAATTCAGCATGAGCCGGCACATCGGATTGAACAAAAATAGTTGATTTTTTCGGATCGATTCCAGCAGCCATATAGATCTTGGCAATTTCAATTGTTTTCTCTCGCAGTTCTTTTGGATCTTGAGGAACCGTCACAGCATGCAAATCAACCACGCAAAAAATTGGATTTTCATATTCTTCTTGCATGGCTACCCAATTAACTATAGCGCCCAAATAATTTCCTAAATGGAGATTGCCCGAAGGTTGAATGCCAGAAAAGATAGTTTTTTTGTTCATAATGTAAATGTCATTTCGACCGAAGCGTAGCGAAGTGGAGAAATCTCATATTAATAATGAGATCCCTCGACTACGTCCCGACTTCACGTCGGGACTACGCTCGGGATGACATTAAATATTATTCTTAACTTTAATCATACCCAATCAAAAAAGGCTTGGCAAATGAAAAACTGACCATTTCGCCGCTGGGTAAAATATGATAAAATAGTCCTGACAAATAATAACCAACAAAAATGGAAACACAAAACAATCAAATGGGGGAAAATAATCTTCAATCAGCCAGTGCTGATTCAGAGAAAAAAGAATCTTGGTTCTCTGAATATGGTGATGCTTTCAAAGACGCCTTTTTCCGGGTTTGGAAATATCGCTGGCTTTGGTTTTGGGGTATTCTTCTGCCAGCTGGTGGAGGAATGAGCTTTAACAATTTCGGTGATTTTGGAGGGGGAAAAGAACAAATACCTCAACAAGAAATGATCGAAAATCAAGCGGTGATGTTTTTTCAACAAAACTGGGGTTGGATCGCTCTGGGAATAGCAATATTTCTGCTTTTAATGATTCTCTTCTGGATTCTTTCGGCCATTGCTCGCAGTGGAGTGATTCAAGCACTGAGTGAAATCCAAGATCATGGAAAACCAATCAGTTTCGACTTCAAACAAGTTTGGAAAAAAGGGAAGAAAAATATGGGAAGGATCATCGGTCTGGATCTGACTATAATCGTGATCATACTTTTAGCAGTGCTGATTTTGATTGTGCCGCTGATTCCTCTCTTTGCTTCTCAGGCTCCCGCTCTTATTGCTCTGGGAGTTATTCTAATTTTGCTATTTGTGCTGGCCATGATACTAGTTTCAATGTTAGTAGCATATATCAAAAACATAGCCACGGTATATATAGTTCTATCCGATGAAAAAATCATTACTTCAATCAAAAAAGGTTATTCTTTGGTAACAAAAAACATCAAAGAAGCTCTTAAACTGTTACTTTTCAAGTTTTTTGTTGGAATTCTGCACGTGGTGGTGGTTTTCGCCGTAATCGTATCTTTCATTATCATTATTTTGATAATTGCAGTGCCATTCATTGCTATCTCCGGTGGATTCGAAGGTCTGAAACAACCGGGTGCAATAACAAGCGCCGTATTCATCGGCGGAATAATCTTGTTAGCTTTTATTGCAGCTTCTTTATTGGTCAAATCAATCTTTGCTCTTTGGTCAACTGACATTTGGGTTTGGTGGACCAAAAAACTGGGCGGAGTAAAAGTTGAAGAAAGAGCAGAAGAGAAAGTCGAAGAAGAAGCAGAAGAAAAAATTGTCAAAAAAGCACCAGCCTTTGGGACAGAAGGCAGTTAAGTTAACATAAAATAAAATGGGAACACTTTTTTGGATTGGAATATTTGTTGCTAGCTTGGCCATCTTGGTCAAAGCTTCGGATTATTTCACCGATGCAGCAGAAAAAATTGGCGTCTTCTTCAGGATGCCGGCTTTCATCATCGGAGTGACCATTGTGGCCATTGGAACTTCTCTGCCTGAACTGACCTCTTCCATCATTGCAGTGCTTCAGGGCACTTCAGAAATAGTTGTTGGAAACGTAGTCGGTTCTAACATCACGAATATTTTTCTCGTTCTTGGTCTAGCTGCTTTTGTGGCTATCAGAATCAAATTGGGCTACGAAATCATCAATGTTGACTTGCCAATCCTCATGGGGTCGGCTTTTTTGTTGGCCATGATGATCATTGATGGAAAATTTACTCTTTTTGAAGCTTTTTTATGCTTGGCAGGCCTAGGAGTATACTTCATGCGCGCTATTCAAATGCAGAAAAAGATGAGCCCGAAAGAAAAAAGAAGGGAGCAGAAGCTGGAAAAAGATTTACGCAGAGAGTTTAAATTTTTTGGTCTTAAGCTAACGGATTTTCCAGTGGGCAGTTTGGTGGTTCTGTTGATCAGTGGATTTTTTATTTTTATTGGTGCCAAGTTCACCATTGATTCGACCATCGCTATCGCAGAGATTTTTAACATTGCTCCTGCTGTTATCGCTGCCACCATGATTGCTCTGGGAACGTCTCTTCCAGAGTTAGTGGTGAGTTTGTCAGCGGCCAAAAAAGGCAAAGCAGAAATTGCTGTCGGCACCATTTTGGGCTCTAATATTTTCAATGCTCTGGGAGTCATGGGCATAGCTGGTCTTTTCGGGACTCTGGTCATTCCCTCCAGTATCATTCTCTTTGGTTTGCCCATTATGCTGATTGCCACCATCATGTATCTTTTCATCACCCAAGATAAAGAAATCACTCGTTGGGAAGGAGCGTTTTTAATAATATTTTATCTTTTCTATATCGGAGCAATTTTGGGCTGGGCATAGAAAAATTAGATCTGAAATCTAAAAAACGCATCAAGTGCGTTTTTTGTGTGGGCGCTGAGAGATTCGAACTCCCGGCCTTCTGGGTGTAAACCAGATGCTCTAACCAGCTGAGCTAAGCGCCCCTTTTATTTATGTGCCCCGAGAGAGATTTGAACTCTCATGCGCCGAAGCGCCACGCCCCTCAAGCGTGTGTGTATACCAATTCCACCATCGGGGCTCGAGGAACAACTTTATATAAAGAAATTATTTTTTGTCTTTGGTTTCTTTCAATTTCTCTTCTTCTTTCTTATTAGAAGTTGACTTTTCTTTAGTTGGCTTTTTCTCTTCTTCTTTCTTGTCGCCTTTTTTGTCTTCAGTTTTTTCCTCTTCCTTCGATTTTAACTCAGCCCCAATTTCTTCCATCACTTTCTTCTCCTCGTCTGAAAGATCAGAAGTTTTCATTTTGGCCGCTCGACCAGATCGTTTTCGCATATAATAAAGCTTGGCTCGGCGCACTTCGCTGTGCCGAAGCAGATCAATCTTTTCAATCGTTGGGAGATAAATTGGAAAAACCATCTCCACTCCCACACCTCCAGATTCACGTCGCACTGTGATGGTGGGCGAAGAACTTTGCTTTCCCTTTACCGCAATCACCAATCCTTTGAAAACCTGAACACGTTCTTTGCCGCCCTCTTTAATCCTTCGGTGAACACGCACAATATCACCCGGTTTGATGTCGGGCATTTTTCTTTCTCGTTGCGATTTGTTGAATTCAATAACTTTTTGATCCATATCTACTATTATAACTGATATTATCGCTTAGATAAAATAAAAAGCATTCGAAAACGCTTTGTTTAGGATAAGCTATTTTTTCTCTTAAGTCAAGAGATTTATGAAAAAGTGATTAATCTTAAAAACTTGACAAAAAGTTAAGCTTTGCTATACTTTAGTTAACTAAAGTGATAATTATGAAATGGGATAACCGAGAAACTGAAAAACTAATCGAAGTTATTCTGGCTTTAAAAAACAGAAAAGAAGCCAAAAAGTTTTTGCGTGATTTGCTGACTCCAGCAGAGATTGTTGAATTTGGCAATCGATGGCAAGCAGCTAAAATGCTTTCTCGAGATATTCCATATACTAAAATTGAAAAAGAAACTGGTTTGAGCAGCGCCACGGTAGCTCGAGTTTCAAAATGGCTGAAAAACGGCAAAGGCGGTTACCGAGAAATGATCAACAGAATGCATCACAATCCCTCCTCTTTCAAGAAAGGGTTTAGCTAACGATTTATTTATATATTTCAACAAAAAACTCTTTCTTGGCAGAGGAGGAGTTTTTTGTTTGTTCATTTAGAAAAAGGGAGGGAACTCATGGATCTTTTTGAAAAACTAAGGGCGCTATCTTCGGTGGAAAAGGTATCAAATTTTTACCGTGATGAAGAGCCAGAAGAAGGATTTACTTTTGTAGGGTTTCTCTGTCCTCATCGAACGATACCGTTTCAAGTGAAAAGGACACATCGAGGGAAAGAGGGGCAAATTGTTGATGTTAGAACGAAGTATAGTGCTGGACTTAGTCAAGGCGCTATCTCTCGAATCGATCGAATTTATCATTTTCAAAAAGAGAGTGAAAACTTTATTGAAAGCTCAAGGATAGTTCTGGTGTGGGCAGACTCTGATTCTTATGTTTGCTTCGTTATTCCGTTTATGAAAATTCCCGCACCACCAAAAGTTGAAGGATTTGATATTATTTCAAATCGTAATATTTGGGAAAGAGAGGAGAATTTGAAAGAGTATTGGAATATTTGTAGGAAGACTGAAAAATTCCTTTCAAAAGTGCCAACAAGGTTTGTCGAAATCGAGAGAACAATTCTATCTCAGATATTCTCATCTAATGTTCCGGAGTCCTTAAAGCAGGCAATTGCTAATAAAATACTGGCTAGCTATATTTTAGATGGTATTTTACTAGAAAAAGGTGCATATGGTCCTAACCCGGTGATATTAGGAGTGGAGTCTGCTTCAGTCGCGATTATTCAAAATTGTACCTTCAGCCAAAATAAAAGAATCCCTGTGATTGAATTAAAAAGATAATTTTGAGAGGCTAGAGGAGTGATTAAATTTGATCACTCCTCGAATTAAAACTTATATTTGTTATTTTTTGTCAAGAATATTAGTATGAGTATAAAATCATTTATTCTTAAGTAAGCATATTAATTTTATAATTTGAAAAACATGAAAAAAATTTACCCGCCAAAGTTGAAAAAAAGAGATGAAATCAGAGTCATTGCTCCTTCACGGAGTTTGACCTTAGTTTCAAAAGAAACAAAAAAAATTGCAATCGATCGATTAGAAAACTTGGGCTTGAAAGTAACTTTTGGAAAAAATTGCAAAGAGAGCGACGTTTTTAAATCGTCATCAATTAAATCACGCATTGAAGATCTTCACGAGGCATTTGCGGATAAAAATGTCAAGATGGTTTTGACAGTGATTGGAGGATTTAATTCAAATCAGTTATTAGATCAAATCAATTTCAACCTGATTAAAAGAAATCCAAAAATATTTTGCGGATTTTCTGACATTACAATTTTACTTAACTCTATTTTTGTAAAAACAGGTCTGGTCACTTATCATGGACCACATTTCAGTGCCTTTGGAATGAAAAAAGGATTTAGCTATTCTGAGAAGTATTTTATAAAAGGCGTTATGGAAGAAAATAAGACCTTGCCTGTTAAACCATCCAAACAATGGAGCGACGACCGTTGGTATAATGATCAAAAAAAGAGAAAATTTATTAAGAATAGTGGTTATAAAATGATCCAGAAAGGCAGTTGTGCGGGGAGAATAATTGGTGGGAATCTTTGCACTCTAAACTTACTACAAGGGACAGAATTTATGCCATTTTTGAAAGATACAGTTCTGTTTATTGAGGACGATGATTTAGCAGCCGAATATTTTCCAGAAGAATTTGATAGAAATCTTCAATCTCTTCTACAACAGTTAGGGGCTAATACCATCAGAGGAATAGTTTTTGGAAGATTTCAAAAGAAGAGCAATATGACAATGGAAAAATTAAAAAAAATTGTTCAAACAAAAAACAAGCTCAAAGGCTTGCCAATTATTGCTAATGCAGATTTTGGTCACACAACTCCCCAATTTACTTTTCCCATTGGCGGAATAGCAAAAATGAGAGTCGGTAAAGAGAAAGTCAGTTTAGAAATTATAGCCGAATAAAATCTTTTGGTAGCTTAGATTCAAATTTATACTCTTCTCCGTCAGAATATATAAATTTGAGCTTATAGGCATGTAGGAGATGTCGAGCAAATTTTTTATTTTTCTCTCGCACTAATTTAGTTTGATATTTTTTGTCACCCACCACTGGATGACCGATTGAATGCATGTGCACTCGAATTTGGTGTTTGCGTCCAGTGTCAATTTTCACTTCTACAAGAGTTACCACATCACTTTCCCCCTTTAGCAAAGGGAGTGCTCCGACTTTGTCGGAGAGGGGGATTTGAAGCTTCTTTATGATTCGATAATGAGTGATGGCCTTTTTCGGATTGATCAGCTTGGTTGAGTATTTACTAGTTGATTGTTTTGTTAGATCTGATTTTGATTTACCAATAGGTGTTTGGATAGTTTGCCACCCCCTCTGTATCTCCCCCTTATTAAGGGGGAGAGAAAAGGAGTCCCAAACAACAGCTACGTACTTCTTTTCAACTTTTCTTTTCTTAAATTGATCTTTGAAAAACTCAAAAGTTTTTTGATTGAGAGCAACGATCATCAAACCAGAAGTGTCTTTGTCCAGTCGATGGACAATCCCAGGTCGAATCGGATCATCGCCAACGTCTTTGATTTGAGGGTATTTTGCCAAAAGTCCATTTACCAGTGTAGGGGCAGGACATGTCCTGCCCGAATTTTGCCCGAACGAAGCATGCTTTGTTCCTGCGGAATATTCTGGATGCACACTTAATCCAGCCGGTTTCTCAATTATCACAAAATCTTTGTGTTCAGAAACAACCTTGAATTCAATTTTTGGATTTGGCTTGATTTTTGAGACACGTATATACGAACGTATATACGTTAGTATATACTTTTTTTCAAAGCTAATTTGATCATCTTCTTTTAATTTATAACTTGGCATTACTTCTTTATCGTTAACCAAAAATTTTCCGTCCTTGATCCCACTTTGAAAAAACCGACGAGGAATCTCGCGGTATTTTTCACTCAGAAATTTATCAATTCTCTGACCTGCAGATTTTGAAATCTTAATTATTTTCATAGGTGCCGGGAAGAGGACTCGAACCTCCATGGACTTGCGTCCGCTAGCTCCTAAGGCTAGTGCGTCTACCAATTTCGCCATCCCGGCAATATCTTAATGGAAGGGATTTTTACCCTGTCGAATGACAGGGCGAACCTACGGTACTCTTAAACGAGACTCCAGTTTTTCGCGACCCCGCACAAGAGCGGAGAGGGTGGGATTCCTGCCTGCCGGCAGGCAGGCGAACCCAATTTTTAATAAATCTGCGGAGGCGAGAGGATTCGAACCTCTGGTCCCGTAAACGAGACTCCAGTTTTCAAGACTGGTGCATTCGACCACTCTGCCACGCCTCCATACTGTTCAAAACAGCATTATTATGATACCATAAAAGCCTATCATTCCTTAATTAATTTGTAAATATTTAAGAAATAGTATATTTTAGAGAAAAGGCCGATAAGGGAGGTGAAAAAGATGGCTGGTGATTATCAGGACAGACTCAAAGACGAAATAAGAGAGCTGATTTGTAAAGCAAAAATCGCTAAATCCGATGAGATGCTAGAGGTGGCTAGAATTTATGCCGAAAACCTTGGAATGAGTGATGAAGATTTTAACTTCCTGGAAACTGAAGTGCAGATTAAAGAAAATCGCGCAGCATAAGGGAGGTAAAAATGAATTCTGATAGCTCAGTCCAACAAAACAAAGAATCCCGGGAGCGCCACGCCGCATCCGGGATTCAAACTTTTTATAGTCAAGAAACTGGTTTATAAAGAATACTTTCTTGCGTCTCTATAGTGTATCCGATTTATTGTACATAGCCCATTCGGATAGCAAAAACCATTTCTGGTACGCTTCCGAATTGCCCTTCCATCGTTGCAATTTCTAATACACTTTTAACATCATGGATTCCCTGTGCAATAGGAGCTACGAGCTCTCGAACATCTTCCTTAGTCAGAGTTTCATTTGCTGTGTTTGATGATGTCATGGCCACCTCCATTTTCTATTAGGGGTTCTAGATCTCTAGCGTCTTCCATGAAGCCTTTTGGAGCTTTAGGCTCAGCTTTTCCAGTCTTTTTTATATCATGAATGTTGATTTCTTTCCCCGTTGATTTCAACGCCGCTGCCTTTTTGATATCCCTAATTTCTTCCAACAGTCCCTTAAAAGCACCTGACATCTGGCGCCTCCTTTCACCACCTATTGTAATGAACAATATCTTTTATATTAACTAAATCTTTATCTTCTAATTTTTCTTTCTGATTCGGATAGCCGACAGGCAAAATTGTGATTGGCATGATGTGATCAGGGATATTTAAAATATTTCTAATTTCCTCAGCTACTTTTGGATCAGAAGGATTGCAACCCGTTACATAGACACTACCCAATCCCAAATTATGAGCCGTCAGCAAGATGTTCTGAGTGGCAGTCACGCCATCCTCAATGTAGCGAGTGGAGGACTTGTTGGTGTCAATACAAACAACGATTGAGACTGGAGCTGTGAAAATGTGCTGTTGATTTCTTTCTCCTTTCAAATCCCCCAACTTCTGCTTGAGATCCTGATCTTTTACTATCACAAAATGCCATGGTTGACAATTCATGGAAGAGGGCGCATTGATAGCGCTTTCTAGCAGCTTATCAATCAACTCATCAGGAACTTCTTTGTCCAAAAAAAGTCTTCTAGAACGACGAGTTTTGATACAGTCTTTTGTTTCCATTTTGTTGAATGCCTTATAAATTACGAAACTCGTTTTTCTCCCCTCTTTTGGAAAGAGGGGACTAAGGGGAGTTAAGTTAATCGGCTGGTGCTTGTTGCCATTTGAATTAACCCCTCTTAATCTCCCCTTGCCCTGATAGAAGAGAATAGGCGTTCCGTAATTCAAGGTAGATATCTTACTTATTGAATCAATTTAGAACATTTCTCTTCAAACAAGTTTTTGTGAATTTCTATTTTATGAGAAGATCTTTCTATAAACTGATCTGTGGTTATATCCACACTGTTGCTTTCAGATAATACATCAGCAAGAGAGATTCCAAAGAATAACCTTTCAACTTTAGCATGAGTTAAAGCTGCTAAACACATTATGCAGGGTTCGCAGGTGCAATAAGCTATACATCCTTTCAAGTTCTTATTTTTAAGTTTCTTTCCAGCTTGACGGATAGCTTTTATCTCTGCGTGAGCAGAAGAGTCGCAGTCTTTTCTTTGTGAATTAAACGCTCTACTAATGATTTTTTCATTTTTAACAATTACAACACCACACTTCACTGGCTCTGGTGATTTTCCTGCTTCCTTAATTGCTTCCCTCATGAATTTCTTATGGTCTTTCATTTTTGTACAAGTAATCTCTCAATTTCGAATCTAAATGTGACTCGAGATTTTTATAATGTCGATGATCAAACTCAACAACTCTCACTCCCAGACGAGCAAATTGCTTTCTTTTATAATCTCTTTCTTCTCGATATCTTTTCCCCCGAGAAGGATGGTTGAGGAGCCCATAATATTCAATATATAAATTTTGTTTGGGCAAATAAAAATCTGGACGAATGCTTTTAAAAAACCAAACCGGAAAGCGTTTTTCATATACATACTCAACATTATTGTGAAAAAGATAATCAGCGGTTCTTTTTTCCGCTACGCTTTTGACTTTTTCACCCCGAAGCGTGGTTACTTCTTTTCCAATCTTGGGTGGAAAAAGATGAGATAGTTTAGTGACGAATTTGAATAGTATTAGTTTAAAGGGCGCTGCTAACGCTTTTAGAATTGATTGAAAAAAATATTCGAAAGAGCTTGTTTTATAATAACGTTTTTTTCTTTTCCCCATACAAAATACTTAATACCTGATACATAATACCAGTTCAATCTATCTTAACAAAAACTTTTTACTTTCGCTCAAATTGACAAAATCATCGGCTTCTTCGAGGAGCTTGGTGGAGCAGCTTTCTTGGAAAGCCATCACTTCCACCCGAACGCCTTTGTTGAATTGCAGATATTTCACCATGGGGATGTAGTCTCCGTCACCGCTGACCAAAACAATCACGTCCAGGTTGTTGGCCAACTTGATGGCATCCACGGTGATGCCCACATCCCAATCGCCTTTTTTCATTCCGCCCTTGAAAACCTGCAAATCTTTTGATTTGACTTCGAAACCAGTTTTCTCCAGCGATTCGAAAAATTTTTCTTCCGTTCCTTCCTCAGTCTTGATGCCATAGGCAATGGCCCGGATCAATTTTCGTCCAGCCACTGCGTCTTTGAGAATTTCTTTGAAATTGGTTTTTTTGTTGTAGAGCACGCGAGCGCTGTAGTACATGTTTTGAATGTCCACCAGCACTCCCACTCTTTGGTCTGAAAATTTACTCATAATTTTTTGTTATTTATTATTGTCATCCCGCATACCCAATCAAGTTGAGCACAAGCTTGATGCGGGATCTAGTACAGGTTTATTATATTTTTGATGCCAGTGAAGCATATCAAATGTTTTTCACTGGATCCCGGCTCGGAGGCCGGGATGACATCTTTATTTTTTAAACGTCAAAACCCCGACTCATCGGGGTTTTTCAATCTAGCTCTTCAATCCCAACTGCTTGGTTACCTTCTTATATTTCTTTTCATCTGCAGCTTTGAGATATTTCAAAAGTTTTTTTCTTTGAGCAATCATTCCCAACAGACCTCTTCGAGAATGTTTGTCTTTGGGACTCTTCCTGAGATGCTTCACCAGTGAATCAATCTTGCGGGAAAACAGTGCAATTTGAACTTCCGCTGATCCAGAATCCTTCGCATGTCGCTGATGATTCTTGATCGTGTTTTTCTTCTGTCGTGATGTCAATGCCATCGATGTGTCACCTTCTTGCCGTGCTTTTGCTCGCACAAGAACGTGTTTTTCAAATATTAACTTAACGAATCAAAGATAGCATGAAATTATACCTTCGGCAAGGGAGAAATAGGGTATGTCTAAATATTGACAAAATCATCAAATTATGCTATGATAAGAAGATTAGAACTTTGTCAATCTAGTGTATTATTGCCCGGTGCTATGGTGAAAATCATAGCGAGAACGGGATAGCAGGCTTGTTCCTGCAATATGTGTTATTTCATGGTTTCTTTTGACCGGCGCTTTGGTGCTTTGCATCGAAGCATGAACGGGATGACGGGCTTGTACCTGCGTATTGTTTTCTATTTTTCGGGCACTATGCCTAAATTTTAATTTTTCATCCCGTGACTGGGAGAAAGGACGTGTAAAATGACTGAAATAAGTATTCCAGAGTTGAAAAAGGCAAATGGAGTTTGGGAACGGGAGAAAGGTGCCAAGGTACCAGGAGCTCTCTTGGTACTTCTAGGTAAGCTTCGGACCGCTCTAGATCACGTGGCGATTCCAGTGTTTGATCCTGAAAAAACCTACACGCTGGAGGGATATCAGCAGAAACAAGATGAGGTTTTTAGTGAGAACGAGTTGAATAAGCAACCCCCAGTTCCGTTGACTGTTGATATCTCAATCGATATATTTGGCAGTGGTGAGGCTCATCTTTGTCATTCAACTCAACTTGTCGATATCTATTTCAACGAGGATTTCAACAAGCTAATCATCGGAAAACGGGGCAAAGGATTCGGATTCAATAGTTTCTATGGCTTCGTTTTCTCTTTCTCTAGAGTTTGGTCTCGGCTGATGGTCGAGAACAATGAGGGAGAAAACTTCCTTAAAGAAGTTTTCTCAACCTTAAATGAACAAGACGACATGTCGGGTTATCGACGACTCGGTTACCTTGTAATTATAAAAGTGATCGAGGAGAAAACCGGTTTAAGTTTTGACGACATCAAAATGGAGCTGGTTTACCCATATCTTCCTCCCGAAGACATAATCCAGGAAGAATGGGGCGATGACCGTTCTCATGTCGAGATGCTTGAAAAAGCATTTAGGCATGAGAATCTTGAGTTTCTGTTTTATCAGGGTGATTGCTTTCATATTCGTTTCGGCGAAAAAGAGTTCGTTCTGGCAGCCTATTACTCTGAGGATGGAGAAGATGCCGTGATTGAGATCTGGCTTCCAGAAGGAGATGAGCCGCTAACAACGGCTAGCACCAGCAAAGAGCTCATCGAAAAACTTAGCGAGCTTTAGACTAGATCTAAAACTGTGTTGCCGAAAAGCACGTAAAAAATCTCTCGGGAATGGTTCACTGCAAAGAACGGTTGAATCATTCAGGCTAAAGGTTTTGGTAAAATTACCAGAGCCTTTTTTCTTTTGGCAAAAAATATATTATAGGATAGGATGTACTAGTAAGTAATTTTAATGTCATTCCCGCGCAGGCGGGAATCTATTAGGTGGATAACAAAACCTAACGAATGGATCCCCGCCTGCGCGGGGATGACAACATAGCCGGGATGATAAATTAAAATGACCAAACTTCTTGATCAACTGAACAAAAAACAAAAAGAGGCTGTTCTTCAGACCGAAGGGCCGGTTTTGATTATTGCCGGAGCCGGAAGTGGGAAAACCCGCGCACTGACTTTTCGGGTGGCTTTTTTAGTCAAAGAAGAAAGAGTGCCGCCGAAGAATATTTTAGCAGTGACTTTCACCAACAAAGCAGCCGGAGAAATGATGGATCGAGTGAAAGAGCTCTTGGGTCTGCCCAAAGAAACTCCGCCCTATTCTCAATATCTTCCTCACATTGGAACCTTCCACTCAATCTGCGTGCGCATTTTGCGCAAGGAAGTGGAAAAAATGGGCTATGCTAAGAATTTTGTCATCTATGATGACCAAGACCAACTAGCAGCGATGAAAAGAGTGATGAAAGAGCTTTCCATTTCGCAAGAAGACGTCAAACCTCAAGCCATTCTCAATGCCATTTCTGATGCCAAGAACAAATTGATTGATGCCAAAGGATATGAGGAAATGATGGGCAGTTTTTTTGAAGAAAGGGTGGCCAAATGTTTCCACCAATATGCCAAGAACCTCAAAGAAGCTGATGCCTTGGATTTTGATGACTTGATCATGATCACCGTGCAACTATTTCAAAAATATCCTGATGTTCTGGATCGCTATCAGGAACTTTTCCGCTACATCATGGTGGATGAATATCAAGACACCAACCATGCTCAATATATGTTTTTGAAACTATTGGCTACAAAATACAAAAACATTTGCGTGGTGGGGGACGATTTTCAAAGTGTGTATATGTGGAGAGGCGCAGATATAAATAACATCTTAGATTTTGAAAAAGATTATCCAGAGGCAAAAGTCGTGCTACTTGAACAGAATTATAGAAGTACAAAGAACATTCTCAATGCAGCTCAAAACGTCATAGAAAAAAATGTAAATCAAAAAAAGAAAAAACTTTGGACTGATAATGATGCGGGCAATCTTTTGACGCTCTATGAAGCTTTTGATGAAAAGGATGAAGCTCAATTTGTGGTAGCTCAAATCAACAAATTGCAGAGTGAATTGAAAAACAAACTGGATGATTTTGCTGTGCTCTATCGAACCAATGCTCAATCACGAGCTTTGGAAGAAATTTTCTTGAAATTTGGTGTGCCCTACAAGATCATCGGTGGAATCAAATTCTATCAACGTAAAGAAATCAAAGACATTCTGGCTTATCTATATTTTTTAATTAATCCTCGAGACAAAGTTAGCTTTGAACGGATCATCAACATTCCAGCTCGAGGTTTGGGCGAAAAAACAGTGGCTAAGGTCTTGAAGGCCAGTGAAAAATTTGCCGGAGATGTCCTGAAGACTATTGAGAATCTTGATGGCGATGTAGTGAACACCCATGGGTGTTCACTACAAGCAAGCAAGATCAAAGCCCTACATGACTTTGCCAAAATCATCAGTAGACTGCAAGAATATGCCAAGAAAAACAGACCTTCAAAAATAATAGAAGAAGTTTTTCAGCGCAGCGGCTATAAAGAGATGCTTGACAAGATGAGTGAAGAAGGAGCAGTGCGAGCGGAAAATGTTCTGGAGCTTTTGACCGTAGCCAACAAGTTTGATGATGAAAAGAATGGCTTGCAGCTGTTTCTTGAAGAAGTTGCTCTGGTTTCTCAAGTCGATCGAGATTTGGAGGAAAAAGAAATGGTTCCTCTGATGACCTTGCATTCAGCCAAAGGATTGGAATATGATGTGGTTTTTCTGGTGGGGATGGAGGAAGGGTTGTTTCCACATTCAAGAGCCACACTCAATGAGAAAGAAATGGAAGAAGAACGCCGGCTTTGCTATGTGGGTATCACTCGAGCTAAACAAAAAGCGCATTTGATCTACACCAGCGCTCGCAACATCTATGGCTCCACCCAAGTTTCAGTTCGTTCTCGTTTCATTGACGAAGTTGACAACGAACTATTTGAAGAAATTTACACCGAGCAGGAGTTTGGTGACTGGATCGAGGATAAGGAGGAAGGTTCTACCCCCTTAGAAAAAGGGGGTCGTTCCGACTTGTCGGAACGGGGGGATTTTAAGAATAAACAAAAAATCTCCCCCAACCCCTCTTTTCCTAAGAGAGGGACCAGTCCCGCTGCTTCTAAGGTCAATTTCAGTGACGGCGATCGAGTTTCCCATGCAGATTTTGGAGAGGGGATTGTGGTGGCTCAAGATGACGCCACTGTTTCAGTGGCTTTTCCCAAGCACGGGGTGAAAAAGCTGGCTAAAGGCATAGCGCCACTCAAGAAGATTTAGTTTCATTTTACGTACGTACGGTAGTATATACCATGGTATATACTATTTTTTTACGGTATTTTTTATGAAGACGCACTTCTTTTAAATAAAAGCGGTCCGACACTAATTTGGTCGGACCCACTTCTGTTTTTAAAAAGGCGCTTAGAAAACTTTTTAATTCGCAAATCTGCAGTTTCGACAAGTGCTACTGTTCTTCTTTTTCATTTTTTTACAGGCCCTTGAATTAGGCTGGTTATCACAGCTTTTCGGTTTCCCATGAAGACTCATCTTTTTGGCCATAACGGCCTCCTTTCCGTCCATAAGCGCCTTATAAGTACTTAAAAAAAAGATTACCACAATACTTAGAAAAGTAAATATGTTTTTAGTTTAACAGCCTTAGGAGATAGCAAATCAAAAAACAGAGCAGGGTGCTCTGTTTTTTTTGGATTACAAGCTATAAGAAGATTAAACCTCAATAATCACCGGTAAGACCATTGGTCTCCGACCGCTTTTTTGGAACAAAAATTGTCCAATGTCATCGCGAATAGCGTTTCTGACATGATCCCAATTTGGCTCGGCATCTTTCCCTGTCGACTTAGCCACAACTTTCTTCAATCGCTTCTTAGTGGCATTCACCAGATCAAAGTTTTCCTTCACATAGATGAAGCCTCGGGAAGTAACTTGTGGTTCCCCGACCACTTTTTTTGTTTTTCGGTCAATGATGGCCACAATGGTATACATTCCATCCTTGGCCAACATCTGACGGTCACGCAAAACCACATTGCCAACGTCTCCCACGCCCAAACCGTCAACCATCACATATGAGCTGGGCACTTTTTCGCTGATCATTTTGCCGCCACCGCGATAGTCAAACTCAATCACTCGGCCATTCTCGCCAATAATGATGTTGTTTTCTTTCACTCCCACACTTTCACCCAATTTGGCATGAATTTTTCTCATGTAATAGGTTCCGTGAATGGGAAGGAGGAATTTTGGTCGGGTCAAATTGATCATCATCTTGAGATCTTCCGCTCGTCCATGACCTCCAGCATGGATGTCCATCATCTTATAGTGAATGACTTCTGCGCCCTTGCGATAGAGCGTGTCCTTCAGGCCTTGAACGGTACGTTCATTTCCTGGAATGACCGAAGATGAGAAAACAATTGTGTCGCCCTGGTGAATTTTGATGTTCCGGTGCTCGTCATTGACAATTCTCATCAGCACAGCATTGCCTTCGCCTTGAGCACCAGTGCACAAGACGGCTATTTTGTTGTCAGGATAGTTGTTTACTTGGCGAACATCAATAAAAGTTGATTTTTTTGCGTTGATGTAACCAAGTTCACGAGCAATCTCGACATTATTTTTCATGGAATAGCCATCGACCACTAGTTTCCTGCCATGTTTTTCTGCCAATTCTGCAATTTGCTGAATTCGACTCACCAGTGAGGCGAAAGTGGCCGTGATGATCCTTCCTTTAGCATTGAGGAAAATCTGCTCAATGTTTTCCTGAATGGTAGATTCGGAAATGCTATAGCCCTCTTCGTCAGCGCCGGTGCTGTCAGACATCAACGCCAAAACCCCATCAGTTCCCAGACGGGCAATTTTGGAAATGTCCGCTGGAGCGTCTCCCACTGGAGAGTGGTCGAATTTGAAATCACCCGTGTGAAGCACAGTTCCCACTGGGGTGTGAATGGCCAATCCAACGGCATCAGGGATTGAGTGATTAACATGAAAAAACTCAACCTTAAAGCTGCCCAAAACAATCCGATCGATCTTTCGAACAGTCTTCACTTTCAGAGGAGCCTGATCCTTATAATCCTCTTGTCTTTTCAGGATCATCGCTCGAGTGAGTTCAGTGGTGTAGATGGGTGGGTTGCCAATTCGAGGAATGATGTGAGGAATGGCCCCGATGTGGTCAAAGTGTCCATGAGTGATGATCACGCCACGGATCTTTTTCTTGTTTTTCTCAAGATATTCTGTGTTGGGAATGATGTAGTCGATGCCCATCATTTCCTCTTCAGGAAACATCAAACCACAATCAACAACGATGATGTCGTTGCCATATTCCAGCACAGTCATATTGCGGCCGATCTCTTCCAATCCTCCCAAAGGAATGATCCTGAGAGATTTTTTAATTGGAGTGCGACGTCCGCCAATACTAATTTTCTTTTTTGGTGTCACTTTTTACTTTACGAATTACGAAATGTATACGAATATACGAATTCGAACTCATTAAATAATTATTATGAAGAATTATTCAGTTTTACTATTAAGTTTAAAGAATAAATCTTTGTGGGAACGGGGAGACTCGCCCCGCAAACTTCTCGCTACGCGAGAGTGCGGGGTTGCTTTTCGTTGCCCCGCCAAGGCGGGGACAAAAACCAAAACTCCCTATTCCTACTTGTGGGCGAGAGAGGACTTGAACCTCCATTCCGCAAGCGGAACACGGCCCTGAACCATGCGTGTCTACCAATTTCACCACTCGCCCTATATTGATTTACCAACTTGTCCTCCGTAGTTTCGCTAAGCGAGACGAAGGAGGATGAAGACTTGTTAAAAATTATTGAAGTTAAGCCAGTCGCTTTTTTAAATCCTCCACCATGTCAACTGGTGTTGGATCTTGATCGTATTCTTTAGCCAGATAATATGAAATCCAATCTCCTAAAATGCATCCGTTAACCAGTCTTTCAAAATAAGTTTTTCCCTCTAGTTCAAAGATTTCTGTCTCAATTCCTTTTCGCTGATAGAGAGCAGAAGTAGCATCAAATCTTTTTGCTACTTGAGGGTGCTCAGATCCATCTTTCATCATTAACACAAAAAAGTCAGCTTGAGGAAGAGTGAACCCTACCATTTCATTGTGGTTAAGCTCGGGATAGTAATTCCAAAAGGCAGGAGTTTTTGTATTTTCGTTAACTTTAATCTTAAGAAATTTCGCTAGTGATTTATAGCGATCAGAAGCATAAAAAATGGGTGTTTTGCCTTTTATTTTTCCGGCTAGTTCTTTGCCTTTTTCTTCTAGTTTTTCGGGTGAAAAGGTAGGGAATTGGTCAACCTTAGCACAAAGTCCAGCATTTGTCAACACTTGATGCATAGCGGCAAAAGCGTAATTTGTAGCATAACGAGGCTGAAAATTAGCATATTCAGTGATTTCATATTTCACATGAGGAACTTCTTTTTCTTTAGCCATTTCTTCAACTTTTCCACCAGCAGAAAAAGCCACAATAACAGCTTCTTTTTTCAATGCTTCTTCAAAGCAAGCGATTGGTTCTTCCGTGCCACCCGAATAGGAAGAGATAAAGACAAGCGAATTTTTGCTAGCAGCACGAGGCAAAGAATATCCTCGAGAGATATAAATTGGCAAAGAAAATGATTGCCCTTCCTCATTGATGAGAAAATCAACCAAGACACTGGCTGGAACAGCAGAGCCTCCCATTCCACAGATTATCAATTCAGTATAATCTCTTTTGGGAACTTCAATATCTTTGGCAAATCCTTGTCCCAGATGTGTTTGGTTGGGATACTTTAAAATTACCTCCCGGAGGTTGGACTTGTCAAAAGAAAAGTCATTATTCATTTGTTATGTTTTACAGATTACAGATATGTACAAATATACAGATATTTCAAAAAATCAAATATTCACTTTCGAAATTTTTGTTATGGCTCGATCTGTATATTTGTACATATCTGTAATCTGTAAATTCTAGTCTTTTTTCACTCGAGTGGTTTTTACAAACCAATCTTTGGCGGTGGCAAAGCGATGAGCGGGGCTGACCACAGCAATCATGTCGATGCCTTTGATTTTAGCATTAGTGATGAAGACATAATAAGGTCGATAGAGAAAAATAGCGGGCGCATCAGCAGTGACCTTTTTTTCAAACTCGGCATATTTTTCTTTGCGCTTTTCCAAGTCTTGTTCTTTGCGGGCATCAACCAAGAGTTTGTCAACTTCAGTGTTGTCATAGAGAGCAATGTTCCGACCAGGATCTTTTTTGTGTTCCGAGTGCCAAAAGTAATATGGGTCAGGATCATTGCCAAAATATTCTTGGCCAAACAAAACTGATTGATATTCCCGGGGCTTGATGAAATTCTGCTGGAAGTTGACTGGTTCCAGAGTGGTGATGTTGAGTCTCACCCCAACTTGTTCCCATTGCTTTTTCAAAAGCTCAGCTGTCTTGGTCAGAGCTGACCACTTGGTGGTCACCACAGCCACTTCAAGAACTTCGCCATCTTTTTTTCTGATTCCATCATCGCTCTTTTTCCAACCAGCTTGATCAAGCATTTCTTCAGCTTTCCCTGGGTCATAGGGATAGTCATCTCTAGTCAGTTTTGATTCAAACTGACCAAAAGAGCTGAGCATGGGAGAAACTTCTTCTGAAGCATAACCTTGAAAAACTTGCTCTAAAATTTCTTCTCGATTCGTTCCATATCTAAGGGCTTCTCGAACATCTTTTTTGGCCAGTGGAACGGACTTAGTTTGGTTGAAAAATATTGCGAAATAGCGAGAAAGTTGCATCGCATGAACCCGAGTGTCTCTTCGGGCGCTCAAATCATTGGCCTTTTCATAGGAATGCACGCCGAATCCATTAATCTTCTTCTTGCTATAAGCATCAAAAAGTTCATCTTCACTGGAATAGAAATTAAGCGTGATTTTTTCCAAATAGGCAGGACGATCATAATATTCCGGATTAGCCAAAAGCTGATAGGAGATCAAGTTGTCTTCCGAATCTTTTTTCGACTCAGAATATTCAAAGGGGCCAGAACCAACTGGCTCGAGATTGAGTTTAGTCAAAAGAAATTTTTCGGCTGGAATTTCTTCATAGATGTGTTGGGGGAGAATTCCAAAGGTCAACTTGTTCAGAAAAGGTGCATGAGATTCGGCCAAATCGAATGCGACGGTATAATCATCTTCCAGCGAGACTTGAATGTTCTGCCAATCTCCACGCAGGGGACTTTTGAAAGCTGGGTCCTGGATTAGTTTGACAGTGAACAGAATGTCATTGGCAGTCAATTCAGTTTTGTCATGCCATTTGGCCCCCTCCTTTATTTTGAACTTATAACGCTTTCCTTCATCTTGAATTTCATATTTTTCAGTCAAGTCTTCCACCAAATTTCCTTCATGATCATAGGTCATGAGAGAGGAGAAAATCAAATGCGACAAAATTGAGTCAGTTTCATTAGATTGAGCCAAGATTGGATTGACATAGAGCGGTTGGCCGACCAAGCCTTCGGTGTATTCACCACCGAAATCGGGTGCTTGCTGAGTGGAAGAAAAATAGAAATAAAATGCCCAAGCAATCAGTGAGCCAAGAAATACGAAAACAGCCAAATAGAGAAAAAACTTTTCTTTTCTGGTGAGCACCTTGCCGATGTGCTTGAATTTCGAAGGAGAAGAAGAAAAAGACATTTTAAGTTGTTTGGACATGAGAGGTGTATAATGTATTTTTTTGAATTATAAAATTCATTTCTTTTCCCCCTCTTGGTAAGAGTGGAGCGAAGCGGATGAGCTTTGCTCGGGGAGTTAGTCAAAATGGCTGGCGACTCCTGACATTCTGACGAACCCCTCCTAGCCACCCCTTTCGAAGGGGAGGGATAATTAAGTATTTTATAATTCAAAGTAATTTTGATTGAGCAGTGAGCAGTATAATACAAACTGACAAAAAAATGCAAGCTTTCAATAATTTGCATTTCTCTATCGTTTTTAGAACAAGACAATTATAACGAAGGCATTAATAATAAAAAACGCTCCCAGAATTGCAGAGGCGATGGTTAGAAATTTTTCTATTCCTCTTTTGGTGTGAAAACCAGCCAAGTCACCGCCAAAGGCAGACGAAAGGCCGCTTCCGCGTTGCTGCAGAAGAACACTAATAACCAGCAGAATAGAAAGCACAACCTGGATATATAAAAGAATTTCGTTCATAAATTTATTACGAGGCTAGCAAGGAAATATTCTAATTAAGTTGAGTTTGCGGCTTTAGGAGGCTAATCCTCCTTGAAAAATAGGGAAATTAGGAAGTTGACCAAGCTCATCACGATGATTGCCCAGAAAGCGGCAAAAAGCCCTTCAATGACAAAAAAGTCAAAGAAAAAGGAAACCAAATAAAGGAATCCAATGTTGATGATGACAGTAAACAGTCCCAAAGTCAAGACTCGCAATGGTAGGGCGATCAGATTAATGAGGGGTTTAATAATGGCATTGACCAACCCTAAAACCAGGCCGACTTTAAGGAAATTGATCAAAGTCGGTTCAGTGAAGACAAAACCATCCACCAGCCGAGTTGCCACCCAAAGAGCTAAGGCGTTTCCGCCGATGAAGATCACGACCTTTAAAAGAAACTTCATTTTTTTTGTTTTGGTTAATTATCTGAAATATAGCAAAAATCGAGCTTAGGGTCAATTTGAGGGTGAAAGAAAATAGTATATACTTTAATATATACTAAAGTATATACCACTAAATCATTAAAATATGTCATCTCGAATCCCGAGTACCCGGGATTCGAGAGATCTCACGAACTATAACAGGGCACGAGATTTCTCCACTTCTCCCGCTAAAGCGGGATTCGGTCGAAATGACATCAAAAAAACATGAAGCCAAGTGTGCGAAAACTGCAAAGAATGTCACGCTATAGCTACTGCGTGATTCTTCCCAAGTGGATGATTGAAAAGTATGGTTGGAAAGAGCATCAAAAGCTGACTGTCAAAGACAAGGGACAGGGAGCCGTTGAGATTCGGGATTGGAAGAGGAAATAAAGATACTCTTTAAAATAATATAAGTGAAAAAAATAACGCCCTGCTCGTTGACACATTGATAGTGAACAAGCAGGACGTAGACTGTAAGAATATTGTCTCGTTGAGCTTAGATCAAGCTGCTTATTGTCTGTTTTATGGGTGCAGGGACTTCCTCGTCAGGAGAACTGAGCAGTTTCTTAAACCAATCATCCCAAGACAACTGATTTTTATTGCCCCATAGATGTTTAAAAATGGTAAGCATTTCTTTGCCGGCAACGAATCTGTAGACGAATCCTTTTGTAGTTCGGCTAATCATTGTATACGTCGTCTCAACAAAAGTTTGAGAGACAGGTCCAGCAACTCCACTGACAATTGAAGCTATGCACCTGAAAGTCAGATCATTATCGGGACTGACTCTATAGCATAGATCTGCACGAAATATGGACGTGCCGATAATCAATCTGGCAACTAGATCATCTGGTTCAGGCACCCAAATATTTTTAGCTTCTTCCATTATGTCCTCCTTTCGTTCGAATATTTAGATTTTATTGCTTATTATAGCAGGAACATATATATTGCTTATCATGATTATTCTTTCTAACATAAAGTAAGCTATGAACCAAGAATTTGAACTTATCTCAAAATTTAAACCAGCCGGAGATCAGCCCAAGGCGATCAGAGCGCTGGCTGATAACATTAAATCTGGAAAACAGCACCAGACGCTTTTGGGTGTGACTGGATCGGGAAAGACATTCACCATTGCCAGTATGATTGAAAAAGTGCAGAAGCCAACTCTGGTGATTGCTCATAACAAAACCTTGGCGGCTCAACTGGCCAGTGAATTTCGTCAATTTTTCCCCAAAAACAAAGTGGAATACTTCGTTTCCTATTATGACTACTATCAACCAGAAGCCTATTTGCCTTCGACTGATGTCTACATTGAAAAAGATTTGGAAATCAACGAAGAAATTGATCGGTTACGTCATGCGGCCACGGCGGCATTGATGGATCGTCAGGATGTCATTGTGGTGGCTAGTGTTTCTTGCATCTATGGTCTGGGTTCTCCCGAGTTCTATGAAAGCATTATGTTTAATTTGGAAAAAGGACAGAAAATTGATCGGGATGAATTGATTACTGAATTGGTCCGGCTTCAATATTCTCGCTCCGATGTTTTGATGCGAGCCAAGTTTCGAGCCAAAGGCGAAACTTTTGAAATCATGCGACCAGATCGGGAAATCGTGATTCGAGTGCAGATGGAAAGCGGAGTGATCAAGAAGATTTATGAATATGAACATCTGACTGGAGAGGTGACCTCAGAAGATTTGGAAAAAGTTTCCATCTTTCCAGCCAAGCATTTCGTAGTGCCAGAACCAATCATGGAAAATTCTCTTGAACAAATCGAGGCTGAAATGAAAAAACAAGTGAGATTTTTTAAGAAAGAAAATAAAATTGTTGAAGCAGAAAGAATCCAACGCCGAACCAAACATGACTTGGAAATGATGAAGGAGATCGGCTATGTCAGCGGGATTGAGAATTATTCGTTGTATCTGAGCGGTCGAAAGCCAGGTGAACCGCCCTACACATTAATTGACTATTTCCCAGATGATTTTTTGACGGTGATTGATGAGTCTCATGTTACTATTCCGCAGCTAGGAGCCATGTTTGGTGGAGATTATTCTCGCAAAGAAAACTTGGTGGGCTATGGCTTTAGATTGCCGAGTGCTTTTGACAATCGACCGCTGAAATTTGCTGAATTTGAGGGAAAAATCAACCAGGCTATCTATATGTCAGCCACACCATCTGAATATGAATTAAAAATATCGGAATCCGGAATCCGGAAACTGGAAGTTGAAAAGAGTAAGTCAAATGAATTTCCCCCTTTGGAAAAGGGGGAAGAAAAATCGAGACGAGCTAGCGAGTCCAATTTTTCAGGGGGATTTGAATCCAGTGTTGTCGAACAAATTGTTCGCCCCACTGGCTTGGTCGATCCAGAAATTAACATTCGACCTTGTGAAAGCCAGGTCAAAGATGTGATCAGTGAGATTGAAAAAATTGTGGCCAAAAAAGAGCGAGTTTTGATCACTACTTTGACCAAAAAAATGGCTGAGGATCTTTCAGAATATCTCAAAGAAGAGACGGGAGTCAAAACAGAATATCTTCACAGTGAAGTAGGCACGTTGGATCGAATTAAAATCTTGGAAAATTTGCGCAAGGGGAAGATTGATGTTTTGGTGGGAGTCAATCTTCTTCGAGAAGGATTGGACCTTCCTGAAGTCTCATTGGTGGCCATTTTGGATGCTGACAAAGAAGGGTTCTTGCGCTCAGAAACATCGTTAATTCAAACCATTGGGCGAGCAGCGAGAAATATTAGTGGTCGAGTGATTCTCTATGCCGATCAAATCACCGGTTCAATAAAACGAGCCATCGATGAGACCGAGAGAAGAAGAAAACTACAAATTGAATACAACAAGAAACATGATATCACTCCCCAGACAATTAGAAAGAAGATCAAGTCAATTGTTGATTTTGAAACTGTAGGGGCAGAAGATCTTCTGCCCAAAGATCCCGTGATGCAGTTTGAATCGCAAGAAGAAATCAAGAAATATATTACTTTTCGAGAAAAAGAAATGAAAGAAGCAGCCAAAAAACTGGAATTTGAAAAAGCTGCCTTGGTCAGAGATGAAATCATCAAGCTCAAAAAAGTACTACTGAAGAAATAAAAACAAAACGGGAGATAAACGAAAACTAGATTGTGAGAAAGACAACTCTATAGTAAAATAGAGCAAAGAAGGTTTATTTATTAACCAGTCTCTAAAATGGGAATTTTAGAATTTTTTGATAATATTATAGCCACTCTTGAACAATCTAACATTTTCGTGGGATTGAGATTTTTGATGGGCTTTTATTTGTTTTTAATGGTGGCTGCGTTGATCCTATTGGTCTATCGGTTTATAAAGTTGAAATATTTGCTGGTGTTTACAGTTGGTCTTGATCGACCCCAAATCAGAGGAAAAGCTCAAAAAAGATGGGACGGAATTAAAGCTCTGGCCGCATCAGACGATCCCAACAAGTGGAAAGCGGCAATTTTGGAAGCTGCCAGCATGCTCAATGGAATTCTTGACGTTGCCGGCTATGACGGCGACACATTAGGTGAAAAGTTGGATAGCATTTTACCAGCTCACATGGATAATCTTGAAGGAATTAAAGAAGCCAATAAAGTTAAAAATCAAATTGTTCAAGACGAAAACTACGAGCTTTCTCTTGAAGAAGCCAAGCGGGTGCTGGGTGTTTTTGAGGAAGCATTACGAAGCATTGAAGCTATAGTTTAACAAAATTAAAAATCAAATATAAAAGTGAAAAGATACAAAGGAAGAGTTAAGATAATAAATTGATTCGAGAAGATGTTTTTAGATTTTGGCCTAGGAATTTTAGCCGCAATAATTTCTTGTATTATTTTCTCAGTCGATTTAACAATCGGACTATTGATTTTTTCAGTATTAGTGGCAGTTTTGCCTGATGTTGATTTTTTGTATTTCTATCCGAAAAGAGAGGATACAAAATATGATCACATACATCGCAATTTTATCCATTACCCTCTACTGTATTTGCCGTTAGGAGTACTTATCACTTTTATATTTTTTGGATCAGTCTGGGCAGTTGCTTTTTTTCTATCTTCTCTTTTTCATTTCATCCACGACAGCATCGGAATTGGTTGGGGTATCAAATGGCTTTACCCTTTTTCGAAAAAGAATTATGCCTTTTTTTATTTATACTCTAGAAGAAGGAAAAAAGGATTGCGGAAATTAATTTTTTCTTTTGATGACGAGGAACAAAAAAGATGCGTAAGGAAGCATGGTGATCCCAATTGGGTAAAAAATATCTATTTCAAGGGGCATCCAATAGCAATAGTTGAATTCATTGGTTTTATAATTTCGTTGATTATTCTTCTGGCTTATGTCCAAACTACTTAAATTTCCAGACAAGTTTCTTTGGGGGGTGGCCTATTCTTCTCACCAAGTGGAAGGCAACAATAAAAACAATGATTGGTGGGAGTGGGAACAGCAGGGGAAAACAAAAGATAAATCTGGCTGGGCCTGCGACAGCTGGAATCGCTATCCCCTTGATCATGAATTGGCCCAAAATCTTGGCTGTAATGCTTTCCGTTTGTCTCTTGAATGGTCTCGCATCGAACCAAGCGAAGGCCATTTTTCATCTGAGGCGATTGAACACTATCGAAAAGTTTTGCAAGATTTGAAAAGAAGAAATATGAAGCGAGTGGTGACTCTTTGGCATTGGACCAATCCAAAATGGTTTAGTGAAAACTATGGTTGGCACAAAAAAGAGTCGGTAGAGTTTTTTGCGCGTTATTGTGAAAAGGTGACAAAGGAGCTAGGCGAAGAGATTGATTTGATAGTCACAATGAACGAACCTCAGATGTATTTGACTTCAGGGTATATAAGAAAATATCGACCTCCTGGATATAGAAGTTTTATAAAATATAAAAGGGCAAGAAAAAATATGGTCGCGGCCCATAAGGCATGTTATGAGACGATCAAAAAGTATCAAGATGTTCCCGTGGGGATAACTCAATTGTCATTAATATATGAATCAATTAAAGGCAAGGGGTTTTTGAATCGAATAGCTAAGAGACTAGAAAAATGGTACATTTGGAATTTTTTCAGTGACATAAATGATTTTCAGGATTTTATTGGCATAGATTATTATTTCAGGATATCTTTTCAGCTTAAAAAACCATTTGCATTGACTTTTAGAGAGGGAGAAGAAATATCTGATTTAGATTGGGGTATTTATCCCAGAGGCTTATATGAAATAGTCATGAAGGCCTGGAAAGATTACCAAAAACCAGTTTATATTTCAGAAAACGGATTGGCTGATAAAAAAGATGCTTTTAGAAAAGAATTTATTGAAAATCACCTAAGGTCACTAAAAAAAGCAATCGATGGTGGAGCGCAGATCAATGGATATTTTCATTGGTCTTTGATTGACAACTTTGAATGGCATCATGGATATGATTATAAATTTGGTCTTTGTGAAATGGACTATCGAACAATGGAACGTAAACCACGACCAAGCTACTACTATTATCAGAAAATAATCAGAGAGAATGGTTTAGAAAGTTGAAATTCGAAATCAACCACCCCTTCGCCCCTCCTTTCCAAGGAGGGGAAAGCAACACAATAAATCCTCCCCTCAGAAAGGGGAGGCGTAGGAGGGGTTGAAAGGTTTCCTGAAAGAAGACTAAAAAAATGATAAAACATAAACCAAGAATCCACAACCTTGAAAAACAAAAAAAGATTAGAAAGAAACTTAGGAACAATTTGACAAAAGCCGAAGTTATTCTGTGGTCAAAATTGAAAGGAAAACAAACGGGTTGTAAATTTAGAAGACAACACGGAATCGGAAACTATATAGTTGATTTTTATTGTCCCGAGTTGAATTTAGCCGTTGAAATTGATGGGGATAGTCATTTTTTAAACGAGACAGCCGAAGAAAGAGACAAGAGAAGAGGGAATTTTATTAAAAAGCAGGGTATAGAGATTAAGCGTTATACAAACAGTGAAGTCGTTACTAATTTAGGGGGAGTAGTCGACGACTTATATATGACAATAGAAAAATTGAGGAGTGGATGAATCAACCACCCCTGAATTCACCTCAGGTAAATTCAGCACCTCCTTTCTAAGGAGGGGAAAGATCCAAGGCATTGGCAGAGAAGAAATAAGCCAATCATGTCCCGAATAAAAACAAACCATAAATCTTAATTCTTCTAGTTTGGAGTGGATAAGCGTATCAATTTTAGCCTATTTTCTCTTGGCCATTGAGTCAGTGGCCAACAAGTTTTTGATTTCTGGCAAAGTGAAGAGCTGGAAGCTTTACCTTTTCTATATTGGAATTCTTTCGCTTTTTGCTTGGGTGCTGGCTCCTTTCGGATTGGCTTGGCCAGGCTATGGAATTTTTTGGATCGCAGTGATTTCGGGAGTGGTTTTTTTCGGCTACCTGGCTCTTTTGTTCATGTGCTTGAAAAAGTGGGGAGCTTCGAGAGTCTTTGTGCTGGTCGGTGCCACCTCGACCTTAACCACGCTAATTCTTTCGGCGCTTTTTCTGGGAGAAGAGTTCACCACCCAGGACATCTGGGGAATCATGCTCTTGATCATGGGAGGTTTTTTCATTTCATTCAAATATTACAAAGGAAGATTTTTTCGTGGTTGGAAGAAAGTGGCCTTGGCTGGAATTTTGATGGCAGTTTCTCTGGTGCTGATGAAATATTCCTTCGATCAATTTTCGGGACATAATTTCGTTAGTGTCTATATTTATTCCCGCATTGGAATTGTTGGCATGACACTCTTCCTGCTGCTGTTTGCTAGCTATCGTGAGAGGGTCGTTGATCTGCTCAAAAAAAGAGATAACAAAAGACATGCTAAACATTTTGGTTGGACAATGATAGTCAAAGCCTTGGCTGGTGTAGCGACTGTGATGATTAGCTATAGTATTGCCATTGGCAGTGTGGCCATTGTCAACGCACTTTCTTCAGTTCAATACCTTTTCGTTTTCATTCTCTCAATCATTCTAAGTTTCTATTTCAAAGAAGCTTTCCAAGAGAATCTGGAGCGAAAAAACACCCTTTATAAAGCGATTGGTGCCGTATTAGTAGTAGTCGGGATCATATTAGTCATGATTTAGTTTGACAAAGAGTTTGTGCTAATTAAATTTAAAATCATATATCATATATCACAAATACCATCCATGTCTCTAATTAAATTCATCTTCAAAATCCTTTTTAAAATCATCCTGTTCATTCTGATGATTGTTGGTTTGCTGTTGTTAGCTTTCAATTGGCCCGTCAAGGATAAGAACGAAGACATGACATTTCACGTTTCCTTTTCTAGTGTCTATGCCAGGGACTTGGGATTGGATTGGAAAAAAACCTATGAGACAATTCTAGATGAATTGCAACCAGAAAAAATCAGAATTGCCGCCTATTGGACCGAAATTGAAAAAGAAAAAGGGAAATATGACTTTTCTGATTTGGATTGGCAGATCGAAGAAGCAACCAAGCGCAACACAAAAATTGTTTTGGCTTTTGGAATCAAGGCACCTCGCTGGCCAGAATGTTTCATTCCCGCTTTCTATATGAATGACAAAAAACGAAGAGAAGCATCTTTGATAGCCTATGAAGGAGAGTTGGTAAATCGATATAAGCACAACGAAAACATCATCATTTGGCAAGTCGAAAACGAGCCCTTTTTGCCGTTTGGCAACTGTCCGGAAGGAGCAATCGATAGCGAATTGGTTGACAGAGAGATTGAACAGGTAAAGAAGCTGAATGACACAAAGCCGATCATGGTCAATGACAGTGGAGAATTGAGCCTTTGGTATCAAGCAGCCAAAAGAGCAGACATTTTTGGCACCACCCTCTATCGAATCATTTACAAAGAACCATATGGCTATATCAAATATCCCATCGGACCCAGATTTTTCCGCATCAAAGCTTGGATGATTGAAACCTTTGCCTCTCAAGAAAATATTATCATTTCTGAACTTCAAGCTGAACCCTGGGGGCCTGATTGGATTTCACACATTTCAGTTGAAGAGCAATACAAGTCAATGAATCCGCAAAAGTTCAAAGAGATTATCGAATATGCCCAGGCCACCGGCTTTGAAGAAAGCTATCTCTGGGGATCAGAGTGGTGGTATTGGCTGAAGGAAGTAAAACAAAGAGACGAAATGTGGGACGTAGCAAAAAAGGTGATGACGAAGAGGGAATAAGCTATGTTTAAACCAACGATCTATAAATATACCATTAAAACTACCATTTAAATGGTAGTTTTAATATCTTAAATTATTAATTAAAGAAAACTTTCCTGCCAAGGCGGGAAAGTTTTCTTTAAGGGATGCTCTGTATTTATTTCTATTTTTAACAAGTCTCGGCTTTGCCAATAGTTAAACAACTGCAAACAAAGCCGAAACTGGACAATTATCCCTCGTTTTTATTGTTTATTTCAGAAAAGAACATATTCACGTCTCGAATCCACTTTGAAGCTCCAGAATCCTTATAGCAATTTGAGCCGCATTTCCAAAGCACCATTTCTTGGGGTGTGTCGATATCGGCTTGAACCAGGTCTTTGAGTCGGCCAGCCACTGTGTCTATAGCATCTTCAGGACTGTTGAAGCAAGTGTGGCCTCCCGATCCCATGCGCTGTCGAACAGCTCGATAGCCCCAGTAGTTGAAGCAGTCTTGGCCATTGAGCACTGGCACACGCCGTCCCAGGTTGCTCTCTTTTTTGGCAATTCCAATCAAGAAAGCGGCCACCGTTCGGTCTTGCTTGGCAATAAGCGGAGCCATCTGTTCCATGGGTGAGCCGGAAACAATTTTTTTCACCTCATGCTCAAGCTCTTCTGCTCTAATTCCTTCAAATTGCTGTAGAGCTTCAACAACGAACTTGTCCAACTCCTCATCGAATTGATTGGCCAGTTTTTCATCTTTAGCTCCCAACACCTTGGTTTGGTTGGCCACAGTCTTTTCGGTGCTTTCTATTTGAGCTTCGACTAATTGGTTGGTAACTTTGACAGAAGTCTGGTTATGAATGTAGAAAATTGAAGTGATGGTGACTAAGCAGAGAGTAGCAAAAACCGCTGCGAAAGTTTTGGTTCTCAAGAAAGATTGTTCCCAATCAAATCCCAAGAATGGATTGGGAATAGGAATGACCGAAGGCAGTTTTAGATCTGGATTGCTAAACTCAACTCCGTGAGCCCGCTGCTTGGAAAAGTCCAACTGATGAGCCTGAGCCGTCTCTACTTTTTTGAAGGTAGTTTTTTCTGGTTTAATTTCATCAATCAAGGACAATTTTTTCACTTTCAGAGATGTCCAACAGCCACGACGCACTTGGACCTTCTTTTCCGAACTAACAAAATCTCTTTTGACTCCATCTACAAAAAAATCCCTCTTTTCCTTGGAGAGAAATATAGTTTCACCTCGAGTGGAATTCTTAATATAACGAAGCTTACGAGAAGCATCTTGAGGATCCTCAAAAAGATATCTGTAATCAGGTTTGTTGTTTTTGTCGACTAAGCAATAAAGCTGTCGTTTTATTTTCATGTTTTGTTTTATGGAAAAATTTCACCCCGAAAAAAATGGTCTCAAATTTTTCTCTTCCACAAAAGATAGACTACACTAAGTATTTTAGGGGAACCTCAGGAAGTGTCAATAACCCCCTGAAATATACTTTATCTAAAGCAAATTATGACCTATTGATTTTATTGAAGTAGATGGACACATCAGAGACCCATTTTTGGACCCCATTTTTTGTATGTCCAAAACATGAAGACCCACATTTCCAGACGAGCATTTTGCTTGGAGTATTGCGACTTTGGTTGATGGAAAATTCATGAATTCTCTTTCCCACGACCTCAACAGCGTGCTGGGGAGAGCTGAAACAACTGTAGCCCCCAGCCGTTGGATTGATGCCGCCTTTATAGCCCCAGTAATTGAAACAGTCCCTACCATACTTCACCGGAGCGTGTCTCCCCAGACCACTTTCCTTGAGAGCAATGCCCACCAAAAAAGCCGCCACGATTTTTTCCTGCTGACTGATTGGTTCAATCATGGATTCCATGGAGGTGTCTTCAAGAATGTCAGCAATGACTTGTCGAAGTTTTTCTTGTTGCAGTTCTTGCTCGCTTGGTTCGTCACTTAAGCTGTCAATAGTTTCAAAATCTCCACAAAGCTTTTCAATCTTATAAACCGCCAGATTAGGATTGGAGATGGAAAGCTCATCCAACGACTGATTGCAAATGAACTCAGCGAAGTCTTGGTCGGTTAGTTTTTGCTCTTCAATTTCTTTAGCCAAAGCCGGTGAGATAAATTCAGAGTCTGAAATGCCAGCAACAGGAACCATCTGGAAAAAGGAATAAAAAAAGCCGCTCAAAGTGATCGCGGTCCCCAACGCTAAAACTATTTGTTTTTTTGATAAGTTTTTTGCTGAAACAGCTTTCCCCGAAAAGCCAGAGATTCTTACGGTCAGTCTTAAAAAGACAGACCCAGAAAGTTTCATTCAGTGGGATTTATTGTTTATTCTCTTGCTCCTATGAGCACAGAGTTGAATGTGGAGGAATAAAAAACAGCCTTCACACTCGAATTTTCAAAACGTTACCAATCATACAGAACTGAAAAATCTTGTCAAGAAAATTTTCCACATTGCCAAACTGACGATATTGTGCTTAAATCAAAGACCGTTTTTTTGAAAAATAGGATATCCTGAGTAAGAAACATTTATTGTCAACCACTCTAAACAAAGGAGAAAAACATGACTTTTTATAATCCAAAAAACATCTGGTATATTGATGTTTCTGGTGGCAATGATGGTGAGCACAAAAACAGAGAATTTGAACTTTTGAGGCTTAATCAGGGAGGTAAGACGTTGCGTGTAATATCCCCTGCTTTGAATCCAGGTGAGCAGGAATTACATACGCAAGTTCTAAGGGGGCACCTGTTCCCACTCGAAAAACCGGGTTCAGTTCTCGTCCTGTCTAACCACAAAAAGCCCTATGGCTTGGAGCAGCATTTCGGCAAAAGCGGGAAATGGAATTGGCAAATGCTGCGAACAGAATACTTTGCTCAACCAAGAGCAATCCAGGCAGAGGATATTCTGGTTTCTGGTGAAGGAGTGTCGGAAGATCCTCGCAAAGGGCATAATCGAACAATTCTAATTCATTTGTTTAGATTAGGCTGGGTCGAAGTGCCAATCGTGATTCCAGTTGCTCTTTTTGGTAATGAGCATTTCAAGTTTCCAATTGACCTGGTGGAAGGTGATGCTCTAGTGACTGGTCATCACGTATATCACGGTTCAAATTCCTTTGATACATATGGAATTGGTTGGACTGAGATATACATTGATGATTTAAAGGGTTCGCCACCACGCCGAAAGGTTTTCAGACTTCCTTCTTGTGTTCCGATTGCTCTACAATAGTTATAAATAGCAGTCTAAATCAGTCTTGCTGTTTTAAAAGTCCCGATCTTTAGTAAAAAGATCAGCGGGCTTTTTCTTTCTAGATCCAAGGGGAATGTCGCCTCATCTTTTCTTCGAAAAGATTCGTTGTCCAGGGTAGCGCCGAATCCTCGCTAGCTCGAATTCATTGGCACTCATCCTGTGATTGCGGGATTCGTTGTTACCCGTTCAATTCTCTGGATATAAACCAAAAGAAAAACCACTCAAAATGAGTAGTTCTTCTTTCGGTTGTAGCCCCAAAGGGAATTTCGCGTCGTCCCGAATTCTCGGGACTCCTTGTCCAGGGTGGCGATGAATTGGTGGGGAATCGACCTCGCTCCGACTCGGTTCCGGGGTGCTGCGCACCGTCTCGCTCTGCGAGACTCTCGCACCCGTTCGATTCCCCTTGATACATAAATACAAAAACATCATCGGATGAACCGATAATGTTTTTGCAATCTGTAGCCCCAAGGGGAATCGAACCCCTGTTTCCAGGATGAAAACCTGATGTCCTAACCACTAGACGATGGGGCCCATACTTCGCCAAAGGCTTCGTAGGGCAGGCCAAATGGTTTAAATTACAAAGAATACTATATCATTATCCCACATTTTTGGCAAGAATAAAAGAAAAAATCATCTATAGAGATATCTCTAGAGATAACTCTATAGATAAAAAAACAGCGGAAAGGCCGCTTTTTTATTCGAG